>DASUSH010000099.1:0-12028 GCA_036375215.1 Solirubrobacterales bacterium | reverse complement strand
CGAGCGCGGCAACGGGATCACCCTGGAGATGCCGCGCGAGCTCGCCGCCTGCGTCGAGCGCGCCAACCTCGACCCCGAGGTGCACGTGATCGCGCTCGCCGGCAACGGCAGCGGCTTCTGCGGCGGTTACGACCTCGTCGCTTCGGCCGAGCGCATGGGCGACGGGCAGCTGGGCGACCCCGACGTGCCTGCCGGGTCCCCGCTCGACCCGCTGACGATCGCGCGCAACCACGATCCCGAGGGCACCTGGGACCCGGTCACCGACTTCCAGATGATGTCGCGGAACGTCCGTGGCTTCATGAGCCTCTTCCACTCGGAGAAGCCCGTGGTCTGCAAGGTCCACGGCTTCTGCGTCGCCGGCGGCACCGACATGGCGCTCTGCTCGGACCTGCTCGTCGTCGAGGATCGCGCCAAGATCGGCTACCCGCCGGCGCGGGTCTGGGGGGTGCCGACCACCGCGCTGTGGGCGCACCGGATCGGCGCCGGGCGGGCGAAGCGGCTGCTCCTCACCGGCGACAGCCTCAGCGGGACCGAGGCGGCGGAGTGGGGCCTCGCGACCGAGGCCGCGCCCGCCGCCGAGCTCGACGGCGCGTTCGAGGCGCTCCTCGAGCGCGTCGCGCGGCTCCCGATCAACCAGCTCGTCATGCACAAGGCGCTCGTCAACTCGACGATCGAGGCGCAGGGGCTCGCCCAGACCCAGCTCACCGCGACCTTCTTCGACGGCATCGCCCGCCACACCCCGGAGGGCTACGGCTTCCAGCGCCGCGCCGCCGAGGCGGGGTTCAAGGAGGCGGTCCGCGAGCGCGACGAGCCGTTCGGGGACTTCGGCCTCGGGTAGTCTTCGCGGTGCGAGGCCGGGGGCCTTGGAGGTGGATGCGAGGTGGGCTTCGGCCCGAGGACGTGGAGGCGAGGAGCGGGGGCCGTGGCGCTCGTCGCGGCGCTTTTCGTTCCCGGGCCCGCGGCCGCGCAGACGCTGTCGCCGGAACGGGTCGCCGACCTGAACCCCGGGCCCGCCGATTCCCTTTCGGGGGGCTTCGCGCGCCTCGGCGAGCACGCCTACTTCGAGGCCGACGACGGGGTCGGCGGGACCGAGCTGTGGCGCACCGACGGCTTCGCCGCCGAGCGCGTCGCCGACATCAATCCGGGGCCCGGCGCCTCCGACCCGGGCGGCTTCACGCCGTTCGGCGGCCGGCTCTACTTCGCCGCCAACGACGGGACGACCGGTCGCGAGCTCTGGCGCACCGACGGGGTTACGACCGAGCGCGTCGCCGACATCAACCCGGGCGCGGTGCAATCTTCGCCGGTCGGGCTGACCGCGCTCGACTCCTCGCTCTACTTCCGCGCTCGAGACGCCGCCGACGGAGCCGAGCTCTGGCGCACGGACGGGGTCACGACCGAGCAGGTGGAGGACATCGAGCCGGGCGCCGGGAGCTCGACACCGACCGACTTCGCGGTGCTCGGCGGGCACGTCTACTTCGAGGCGGACACCGCCGCCGACGGCTCCGAGGTCTGGCGCTCCGACGGGACGACCACCGCCCGGGTGACGAACATCAACCCCGGGGCGGGCGATGCCTTCCCCAACGAGCTCACCGCCTTCTCCGGGCGGGTCTACTTCCAGGCCTCCTCGCCGGCGGCCGGAACCGAGCTGTGGCGAACGAACGGCGCCGTCACGAATCAGGTCGCCAACATCTTCCCGGGCGCCGGGTCGTCATTCCCCGGCGGCTTCGCGGTCTTCGCGGATCGCCTGTACTTCACCGCCGACGAGGGAATCTTCGGCACCGAGCTCTGGCGCACCGACGGAGCCGCGACCGGGCGGGTCGCCGACATCCGGCCCGGCGCCGGAGACGGGACCTTCCAGTCCGAGCTCTTCCCCTTCGCCGGCTTCCTCTGGTTCGACGCGACCGACGGGACCACGGGCAACGAGCTCTGGCGGACGGACGGGGTGACCACCGCCCGCGTCGTCGACCTGCGCCCCGGCGCCCAGGGCGCGACCCCGGGTGAGCTCGCGGGCTTCGACGATGCCCTGCACTTCACCGCGAACGAAGGGATGGACGGCCGCGAGCTCTGGCGCGTCGACGAGGAGCAGATCACGCAGGTCACGGACATCGACCCCGGCGCGGGGAGCGCCTCCCCGGCCGGGCTGACGCCGCTCGGCGCGACCCTCCTCTTCTCCGCGTCCGAGCCGACCGCCGGCCGCGAGCCCTGGCGGATCGCGAAGGACACCGACCCCGGGCCGGACCCGCGCCCGCCGCCGCAGGCCGACCCGCTCGAGCTCGAGCTGAGCGCGAAGCCGCGGCAGCGCCTGCGCCGCAACGTCGCCGTCCGCGCGCGCTGCAACCTCGGCTGCTCGGTGCTGGCGAAGGGCCTGATGACGGTCCGCGCGAAGGGGCGCCGGAGGGCGCTGCGCGTTCGCCGGTTCGCCACCGGAAGCCGCCGCGCCGAGCTCGCGGCCGGCGTGCCCGAACGGCTCAAGCTGCGGATCCGGAAGAAGGGCCGAAAGGCGGCGGAGCGGGCGCTTCGGCGGCGCGGCGGGCGGGTGAAGGTCCGCATCGACGTCGCCGCCTCGGACGACACCGGACGCGCCGATGCGGACGAGCTCGCGGTCCGGCTGCGGGATAGGGTCCGCCGGCGTGGCGGCGGTCAATCCCGACATCACCCCTGAGACGATCCGCGCCCGGATCGCCGGCAGCTTCCCGGGTGACCTCGGCGTCGAGCCGCTCGAGTTCACCGAGGAGTTCTCGACCGGGCGAATCGTCGTCGACCGGCGCCACCTGCACCCCGGCGGGGTCGTCCACGGCGGCGCCTGGGTCGCGCTCGCCGACTCGGTCGCCGCCTGGCAGACCTTCCTGCACCTGCCGCCCGGCCACGACTTCACGACGATCGAGATGAAGCTGAACGTCTTCGGCGCCGGCCTCCCGGGGCGCGAGCTGATCGCCACCGCCCGCCACCTCCACGCCGGCCGCACGACCCACGTCGTCGAGGCCCGCGTGACCGACGGCGACCGGCTCGTCGCCAACCTCGTCGTGACCCAGTTCGTGGCCCCGTCCCGCGACTAGCCTTTGCCGGGCTGCAGATGGCCGAGGTCCTCTACTACGCGATCCCGTTCTTCGTGCTCCTCCTGGTCGTCGAGGCGTACTCGTTCAGGCACACGCACGACGACGAGCTCGTCGGCTATGAGGCGAAGGACACCCGCACCAGCCTGGCGATGGGCTTGGGCAACGTCGCGGTCAACGTCGTCTGGAAGTTCGCGGTCCTCGCCGCCTACGTCGGCCTCTACGAGCTGACGCCGCTGCGGCTGTCCGCCGACGACTGGTGGGTCTGGGTGCTGCTCTTCTTCGCCGACGACTTCTCCTACTACTGGTTTCACCGCGTCTCCCACGAGAGCCGCTTCTTCTGGGCGAGCCACGTCGTCCATCACTCCTCCGAGCACTACAACCTCTCGACCGCGCTGCGCCAGACCTGGGTGCCGATGACCTACGCCCCGTTCTGGCTCTGGATGCCGCTCGTCGGGTTCGAGCCGTGGATGGTCCTGCTCGCCCAGAGCTGGAGCCTGATCTACCAGTTCTGGATCCACACCGAGCGGATCGGCAAGCTGCCGCGCCCGCTCGAGGCGGTGCTGAACACGCCCTCGCACCACCGCGTCCACCACGGCTCCCAGGAGCAGTACCTCGACCGCAACTACGGCGGCATCCTGATCATCTGGGACAAGCTCTTCGGCACCTACGAGCCCGAGGGCGAGCGGGTCCGCTACGGGCTCACCAGGAACGTCAACACCTTCAACCCGGTCCGCGTGGCCTTCCACGAGTACATCGCGCTCTGGCACGACGTCCGGCGCACGAAGAGCTGGCGCACGCGCTTCGGCCTGCTCTACCACGGGCCCGGCTGGCAGCCGGAGGACGCGCCCGCGGTCGAGTCGACCCGCGGCTGACCGGCCACCCAAACGGGGCAACCTGCCCCCCCGGGGTCAGACCCCTCAGGTGGCACGTTCACCCAAACGGGGCAACCTGACCCTTTGGGGTCTGACCCCTTACGGCACGCGGTGGACCTCGAACAGGTTGGTGCCGAGCCCCTGCTCGGGGAGGCCGGCCGTGATCCCGATCAGGTCGCCCGAGTTGGCGACGCCGGTGTCGCGGGCGGCCAGCGCGCACTGGTCGAGCAGCATGCGCAGGCTCTCCCAGTCCTCGGAGAGCTTCGTCTGGACGCCGAAGAGCAGGTTGAGCCGCCGCACGGTCTCGATCCGGGGGGTGATCGCCAGCACCGGCACCTTCGGCCGGAAGGCGGAGACGAGGCGGGCGGTCCGGCCGCTGCGAGTGGGCACGACGAGGGCGGCGAGGCCGAGGCTGTAGGTGGCCGCGACCGCGCCCTGCGCGACCGAGTTGCCGATCTCGTCGCGGCGCGGCTCGGTGCGGTGAACAAGCCACTCCTCGTAGGGGAGGTCCTTCTCGGTCTCGCGCGCGATCTGGTCCATCACCCGCACCGCCTCGATCGGGTGCTCGCCGACCGCGGTCTCCTCGGAGAGCATGACCGCGTCGGTGCCGTCGTAGATCGCGTTGGCGACGTCGGTCACCTCCGCCCGCGTGGGCCGCGGGGTAGCCGTCATCGAGGCGAGCATCTGCGTCGCCGTCACCGACGGCTTCGAGTGGCGGCCGGCGAGCTGGAGCAGGTGCTTCTGGACGACCGGGACCTTCGAGAGCGGCAGCTCGATGCCGAGGTCGCCGCGGGCGACCATGATCCCGCTGCCGGCGGCCAGCACGATCTCCTCGGCGTTTTCGGCGGCTTGCGGCTTCTCGATCTTCGCGATCAGCGGGATGTCGCACTCGCGCTCGGCGAGCCGCTCGGCGACCGGCTCGAGGTCGGCGGCGCTGCGCACGAACGAGACCGCGAGCAGGTCGATGCCCTGGTCGACCGCGAAGTCGACCCAGTCGAGGTCGTCGGCTCCGGCGGCCGGCAGGGCCGTCGTCGCGCCGGGCAGGTTGATCCCCTGGTGGGAGGCGACGGCGCCCCCCGCCTCGACCTCGCAGTGGACCTCGCGCTGGGTGACGTCGATGGCGCGCAGCCGGACCCTGCCATCCGCGAGATAGATGTGGTCACCGGGCGCGACGGCCTGCGGCAGGCCGTCCCAGGCGACCGGCAGGCGCTCGCGCGAGCCCTCGCCCTCCGCGGTCGTCAGGGCCATCCGGTCGCCGGAGTGCAGGACGACGACGTCGTGGCCGAAGTCGTCGAGGCGGAGCTTCGGCCCCGGCAGGTCGCCGAGGATCCCGACCTCGCGGCCGACGGCCTCGCCCGCCCTGCGGATCCGCGCGATGTTCTCGGCGTGGTCCTCGCGCGTGCCGTGCGAGAAGTTGAGGCGCAGCACGTCGACGCCGGCCGAGACGAGCCCCCAGAGCCGGCCCGGGGCGCGGGTCGCGGGCCCGACGGTGGCGACGATCTTGGTTCGCCTGTGCTCGGTGCGCGGCCCGCCGCCCGACGGCAGCGGCATCGCGGGCTGGGTGTCGAAGACGTCGCTCATCTCATGCAGATGAGATCGATTCGGCGTTCGATTTTCATCTCGGCCCTCCCGAGACGGGGCCCGGGACGGCGGGCTGCTCGCCCGTCTGCGGCCGGTGGATCGGCGACGGCACCGCGGGGGAGCTCTCGACCACCTCGCTCTCGAGCTGCTGGATCTGCGGCAGCCGCCAGGCGACCGCGGCGATCGCGAGGCCGGCGGCCACGGCGAGCAGCGAGAGGAACCATTGGCCCGCGGAGAGGATCTCGAGCTCGAAGAAGTCGCGCACCGGCTCCGCCGCGATCACGAGCGCGTAGAGCGCGCCCAGCCCGGCGACCATCGCCAGCATGTAGCTCTGGATCGCGATGTGCTCCCGCCCCGGCCCGCGCTCGAGCAGCAGGATGAAGCAGAGCCCGAGCACGATCAACGTCGTGGTCGCCGCCGTCCGGCCCTCCTCGATCGTGCCGCCGAAGATCGTGTCGACGAAGAAGAACGAGAGCAACGAGGCGATCCCGATCGCGGCCCCGGCCGGCACCGCGAACGCGGCGATCGCGCGGAGCAGGCGGCCGCGGTAGAGCGGCCCCTCGCTCGGCGCCAGCGCGAGCACGAACGAGGGCACGCCGATCGTCAGGAAGGCGGCCAGGGTCAGGTGGCGTGGCAGGAACGGGAAGGTGAAGGCGAAGATCGCCTCGGTCGCGATCAGGAACCCGGCGTAGACGGTCTTCGTCAGGTAGAGGCGGGCGAGGCGGTGGATGTTGCGGGCGATCCGCCGGCCCTCGGCGACCGCGCGCGGCAGCATCGAGAACTGGTCGTCGAGCAGGACGATGTCGGCGACGCCCTTCGTGATCTGGCTGCCCGAGCCCATCGCGACCGCGAGCCGGGCCTGCTTCAGCGCCGGCACGTCGTTCACGCCATCGCCGATCATCGCGGTCATCCGGCCTCTGTCGGTGAGCGCGGCCACGAGCGATTTCTTCTGCTCGGGGCGGATGCGGCAGAAGATCGTGTTGCGCTCGGCGGTCTCGCCGAGCCCCGCCGCGTCGGCGGGCAGCGACGAGCCCTCGATCACCCCGGCGTCGAGCGGGACCCCGACCGCCGTCGCGACCGCCGTCACGGTCTCCCGCGCGTCGCCCGAGATCAGCTTCAGGTCGACCTCCTGCTCGCGCATGAACTCGATCGCCTCGGTCGCATCGGGGCGGAGCGTCTCCGCCAGCACGATCAGCGCCTGCGGCTCGAGCCGGGGTGGCGCCTCGCGCGCCGGATCGTCGGGGAGACCCCCACGGGCCTCGCCGAAGGCGACCACTCGCCGCCCCGCGGACGTGTGCTCCTCGAGCGCCCGCTGGAGCCCGTCGGGGAGGGTCAGCGCGCCGCTCTCGGTGAGGACGTCGGGGGCGCCGAGCACATAGCTGCGGCCGGGTGGGCCGCCGCCGTCCAGCGTCACCCCGCTCCACTTCCAGTCCGAGGAGAACGGGACCTCGGCCACGACCCGCTCGGCGCGCGCCGGGTAGCGCTCGGCGATCGTCTGCAGCGTGCGGTTGCGCTCGCCCGCCGACGCGGCGAAGCGCGCGAGCGCGCGCTCGGCGTCATCGGCGCGGCCCGGGTCGGCCGGCTCGACGCCGACGAGCTCGAGCGAGCCGTCGGTGAGGGTGCCGGTCTTGTCGATGCAGATCGTGTCGACCGCGGCGAGGGCCTCGGTGGCGGCGATCTGCTGGACCAGCGTGCGCCGCTTCGCCAGGCGCACCGCGGCGACCGCGAAGGTGACGCTCATCAGCAGGACGAGGCCCTCGGGGATCAGGGTGATGAGGCCCGCGGTCGCGGTCTGCGCGGCCTCGGTGAACTCCGTGTCGCGGAGGCCGAGCGCGACGATCAGGACGATCGCCAGCGGGACCAGCAGGATCGTCGTCGCCCAGAGGATCCGGTTGATCTCCTCCTGGAGCGGCGAGGGGGGATGGCGGAACTCGCGCGCCTCGCCGGCGAGCTTCTCCGCGTGGGAGTCCTCCCGGACCGCATCGAGCTCGTAGTAGCCCGAGCCCGAGATCGCGAACGAGCCCGAGAGCAGGCGGTCACCGGTCCGCTTGCGGATCCCCTCCGCCTCGCCCGTGAGGAGCGATTCGTCGACGGTCAGCCCGCGCGAGGAGATCACCTCGCCGTCCGCGATCAGCTGGTCGCCGGGCTCGACCCGGACGACGTCCCCGGGGACGACCTCGTCGGCGCGCAGCTCGAACATCCGGTCGTCGCGGACCGTCTTCGCCGACGGGGCGACGAGCAGCGCGAGCTCGTCGAGGGTCCGCTTCGCCTTCAGCTCCTGGCGGATGCCGATATAGCTGTTGACCGCCGCGATCAGCCCGAAGAGGGCGTCGGCGAAGAGCCCGAGCGAGAGCACGAGCACGAAGAAGACGAAGATGATCGCGTTGAAGAGCGTGAAGACGTTGCCGACGACGATCGACCGCACCGATCGGCTGGAGTCGGACTCGAGCGGCCCGAGCGCGCCGAGGCGGCGCTCGGCCTCGCCGACCGAGAGCCCCCTGGGATGCGCCGCGGCTTCCATGACGCTGCTCATCTAAACAGGGTTGGCAAGCCGCTCCCGGCGATCGGCGGGGATAGGATCGCCGGGCGCGCGTGGCGGCGGGAGCGGTGAACACCAGAAACGGCGACGCCGAGGCACTCTCGGTCCGCTTCGAGGACGTCTCCAAGCACTACCCCGGCGCCGACGCTCCGGCCGTCGACGGGCTCTCGCTGGAGATCCCCGAGGGCGAGATCTGCGTCCTCGTCGGGCCCTCCGGCTCGGGCAAGACGACGGCGATGCGGATGGTGAACCGGATGATCGAGATCACCTCCGGGGACATCTACGTCGGCGACCGCTCGGTCCGCGACCGCTCGCCCGCGGAGCTGCGGCGCCACATCGGCTACGTGATCCAGCAGACCGGCCTCTTCCCCCATCGCACGATCGACGACAACATCGCCACCGTGCCCCGCCTGCTCGGCTGGGACAAGGCGCGCACCCAGGCCCGCGTCGAGGAGCTGATCGGCCTGATCGGGCTCGACCCCGAGCTGCGGAGCCGGTTCCCGTCGCAGCTCTCCGGCGGCCAGCAGCAGCGCGTCGGGGTCGCCCGGGCGCTGGCGGCCGACCCCGGGGTGATGCTGATGGACGAGCCCTTCGGCGCGGTCGACCCGATCAACCGCGAGCGCCTGCAGAACGAGTTCCTGCGCCTCCAGGCCGACGTCCGCAAGACGATCTGCTTCGTCACCCACGACATCGACGAGGCGATCAAGATGGGCGACCGGGTCGCGGTGCTACGCGAGGGCGGCAGGCTCGCCCAGTTCGCGACCCCGGCCGGGCTCCTGATGGCGCCCGCCGACGAGTTCGTCGAGGACTTCGTCGGGGCCGACCGCGCCCTCAAGCGGCTCTCGCTCCTGCGCGTGTCCGACATCTCGCTCTGGGAGGCCCCGCTCGCCTACGTCGGCCAGGCCAGCGCCGAGGTGCGCGCGAAGCTCGAGGGCGCGGAGGTCCCGCACCCGCTCCTCGTCGACTCCGAGCGTCGTCCGCTGGGCTGGCTCTCCGAGCGCGACCTCGAGCGCGAGATCGTCCCCGACCGGCCCGACTCGCCGGCCGAGCCGCGGCTCGAGCGCGACGACGTGATGCGCGACGCCCTCTCCGACCTGCTCCAGGCCGAGACCCAGTACGCCGCCGTCGTCGACCACGAGGGCAGGATCGCCGGCGTCCTCTCGATCGAGATCATCTCCGAGTTCCTCGGCTCCGGTGAGGCGCTCGTCGAGGAGCACTCCGCCGTGGAGCGGCCGCTCGAGTGATCGCGGAGGCGACGACCTGGCTCGCGCCCCTCGTCGCCCAGGGCGACTTCTTCACCGATCGCTCCGAGGGCAGCGCGACCGAATGCGTCGCCGAGAACAAGACCGTCTGCCTCGGCTGGGCGTGGGACAACGCCGACCGTTTCGTCTCGCCCACGCTCGAGCACCTGGTCCTCGTCGGGCTCTCGGTCGCGTTCGGGTTCGCGATCGCGCTCGGGATGGCGGTGCTCTCGCACCGACGGCGCTGGCTCGTGCCGACCTTCACGGGCGCGAGCGGCGTCCTCTACACGATCCCCTCGATCGCGCTCTTCCTGATCCTGCTGCCGATCACCGGCCGCGGCAACGTCACCGCGATCGTCGCGCTCACCCTCTACACGCTCCAGATCATCTACCGCAACATCGTCACGGGCCTTGGCAACGTGCCCGAGGCCGCGAAGGACGCCGGCCGGGGCATGGGGATGACCGAGCGCCAGCTCCTCTGGCGGGTCGAGCTGCCGCTCGCGGTGCCCGAGATCATCGCCGGCCTGCGGATCGCCACCGTCTCCACGGTCGCGATCGCGACCCTCGCGATCTTCGCGGGCGCCGGCGGGCTGGGCGAGGAGATCTACACCGGCGGGCTCCTGCGCGACGTCTTCAAGACCGCGATCGTCGTCGCCAGCGGGATCGCGATCCTCATGGCGGTCTTCTTCGACGCGCTCTACATCGGGCTGCAGCGGTGGCTTGCGCCCTGGCGGCGGGTGAGGGCGATATGAGCGCGCTCGCGCCCGCGCCGCCCCACGTCGCCGCCTCCTTCCTCGACACGTTCGGCGGCGCGATCGAGTTCATCTTCACCCCGCGCCAATCGGTCGGGGTGGGCGGCGACGTCGGCGGCCTCGGCCAGGTCGGCGAATTCCTCGCGACGCACGTCTGGATCAGCGCCCTGGCGCTGGCGATCGCGGTCGCGATCGCGCTGCCGATCGGCGTCTACCTCGGTCACCGCGGCAAGGGCGAGCTGCTCGCGGTCGCGATCGGGAACGCCGGGCGGGCGATCCCGGAGCTGGCGCTGATCGCGCTGATGGTCGCCTTCATCGGGGTCGGCGTCCTGAACGTGACGATCGCCCTCCTGATCCTGGGCCTGCCGCCGATCCTCACGAACGCCTTCGTCGGGATCCGCCAGGTGGACCGCACCGCGGTCGAGGCCGCCCGGGGGATGGGGATGACGGAGTTCGAGGTGATCCGCAAGGTCGAGTTCCCGCTCGCCGTGCCGACGATCATGGGCGGGGTCCGCACCGGGGCGATCAACATCGTCGCGACCGCCGCGATCGCGCCGCTCGCCGGCGTCGTCACGCTCGGCGACTTCATCCTCAACCGCAACGTCTACGGCGAGGAGGGCGTGCTCGCCGGGGCGATCCTGGTCGCCCTGCTCGCGCTCGCGGTGGAGCTCGGGCTCGCCGGACTGCAGCGCCTGCTCACGCCGAAGGGCGTGCGGGCGCAAGTGCCGCATTCGCTGTTCGGCTGGCGCTTCGCCCGCCGCTCGGTGAACGCGGAGGCCTGACGGCGTCCGGCCTCTCGGCATAGGATCCCGCGGAGATCCGCCGGCTCGGGTGCCGGCGCGCGAGAGAGGGAGAGCGAATGACCAACCACTTCCGCCTTCGGATGCTCATGGCGCTGATCGTCGCCGCGGTGATGGCGACGGGGATCGCGGCCTGCGGCTCCGACGACGACTCCTCCGACGACGGCGGCTCCGAGGAAAGCGCCGACAGCAACCTGATCGAGGAGAACGCCGACAACAACGCGGTCAAGCTGACCGTCGGCTCGAAGAACTTCACCGAGCAGATCGTGCTCGGGGAGATCTACGCGCAGGCGCTCGAGGCCGCCGGCTACGACGTCTCCACGGACCTCAACCTCGGTTCCGAGGTGGTCGCGCTGAAGGCGCTCGAGGACGGCGAGATCAGCGGCTATCCCGAGTACACCTCGACCGCGCTGACCTCGTTCTTCAAGACCGCGCCCGAGGACGTCCCCGCCGACGGCAACGAGGCGATCGACCAGGCGCAGCCCGAGTTCGAGGAGAAGGGACTGGTCGCGTACGCGCCGACCGAGTTCTCGAGCGCCAACGCGGTGGGCCTGCTGGCCGAGACCGCGGATGAGCTCGGGGTCGAGAGCATCTCCGACCTCGAGGGCGTCTCCGAGGACCTCGACCTCTACGGCTCGCCGGAGTGCCGCCAGCGGATCGACTGCCTGGTCGGGCTCGAGGAGAACTACGGGCTCGAGTTCAACTCGTTCACGCCGGTCGACATCGGACTGCGCTACGAGGTGCTCGACAAGGGCGACGCGGATCTCTCGATCCTGTTCACCACCGACGCCCAGCTCTACACCGACTCCGAGACCTACACCATCCTGGAGGACGACCAGGGCGTGCTGCCGGCGGGCAACGTCACGTTCGTCGCCAGCCAGGAGGCCGTCGACGAGGCCGGCCCGGACCTCGGCGAGACCGTCGAGAAGGTCCAGGGCGACCTCTCGCTCGAGGTCATGCAGGAGCTGAACGCGAAGGTCGACGTCGACAAGGAAGACCCCGCCGACGCGGCCCAGGAGTACCTGCAGGAGTACGGCTACATCGAGTAGCCGCGCCCCGCACCGTCTCGCGGTCCGGGCCCGGTCGCCACGCGGCGGCCGGGCCCGTCCGCGTGTAGGGTCCGCGGCATGAGTTGCGAATCAGAACGGCCGAATCCTCCGCTTCGCATCCGGTTCGGCTCGATCTCA
>DASUSH010000098.1:0-3338 GCA_036375215.1 Solirubrobacterales bacterium | reverse complement strand
GGATCGAGCTCTGGCTCGCGCTGCGGGCGAGGGAGCTGGTCGGCTGATGGCGGCCCGCGAGCTCAAGGTGGCGGTGCTCGGCGCCGGCGGGACGATCGCGCCCGCGATCGTCCGCGACCTCGCCGCGTCCGACGAGGTGTCCGGGATGCTCCTGCTCGACATCGACGAGGAGCGGGCCGCGAAGGTGGCGGAGCGCCACGGTGGCGGCAAGGCGAAGGCGAAGCGGGCGAACGCCCGCGGCACCGCGTCCGACCACGACTCGGTGACCCGCGCGATCCAGCGTTGCGACGTCCTGATCAACTCGGCGAGCTACCGCGTCAACCTCGACACGATGCGCGCCTGCGTCGAGACCGACACGCACTACCTCGATCTCGGCGGCCTGTACTGGATGACCTCGCGCCAGCTCGCGCTCTCGCCGCAGTTCGAGGCTGCCGGCCTGACCGCGATCCTCGGGATCGGCTCGAGCCCCGGCAAGACCAACCTGATGGCTGCCCGCGCGGCGAAGGAGCTGAACCCGAGCGCCTCGGGACGCGAAGCGGAGGCGGCGGTCGGCGGTGACATCGAGTCGATGCACGTCGCCGCCGGCGGCCGCGACCTGGAGCCGCCGGCGGGCTTCAGCCCGCCCTACGCGATCCAGACCCTGATCGACGAGCTCACCCTGAAGCCGGTCGTCCTGCGGGCCGGGAAGCCGTGCGAGATCGACCCGCTCTCCGACGGCGGCCTGGTCGACTTCGGGCAGCCGATCGGCGAGGTCCCCACGATCTACACCCTGCACTCCGAGCTCAACACGTTCGGGACGAGCTTCGGCGCCCGCAACGTGAGCTTCCGGCTCGCGCTCGAGCCCAACCTGCTCGAGCGGCTGCGCAAGCTCTCGACCTGCTCGGCCGAGCGGATCGCCCGCGAGCAGCGCAAGGCGGAGCCGCCGTCGCCGAAGACCGTCTCGGTGCACCTCGTCGAGGCCGCCGGCGGCGGCCGCGAGGTCCGCGTGCGGTGCTTGACGAAGCCGTCGAAGCGCTGGCGCTTAGGCGGCGGGATCATCTCGACCGCGGCGCCGGCCGCCGCCGCGGTCCGCCTGCTCGCCCGCGGCGAGGTCACGGCGCGCGGCGCGCTCCCGCCCGAGAAGTGCCTCGACTCCGGCGCGATGTTCGCCGAGCTCTCACGTCGCGGCGCCGAGTTCGAGGTCGAGGCCGGGGAGGGTGTGCTGACCGGATGAGGTCTGGAGCCCGCGGTTGAAGATCGGCATCCCCACCGAGGTCAAGGCCGACGAGTACCGGGTCGCGCTCACGCCGACCGGCGCCCGCGAGCTGCGCGAGCACGGGCACGAGGTGATCGTCGAGCGGGGGGCGGGGCTCGGCAGCTCGATCACCGACGCCCATTTCGCGGCCCAGGGCGCGCGGATCGTCGACGGCGCCGAGGACGTCTGGGGCGAGGCGGAGCTCGTGCTCGGGGTGAAGGAGCCCCAGCCCGAGGAGGTCGCGCTGATCCGCGAGGAGACGGTCCTGTTCACCTACCTGCACTTGGCCCCGAACCCTGAGCTGACCGCGCGCCTGCGCGAGTCGGGCGCCACGTGCATCGCCTACGAGACCGTGGAGGACCGCGACGGCCAGCTGCCGCTGCTCGCCCCGATGTCGGAGATCGCGGGCAAGATCGCAACCCAGGCGGGCGCGTACATGCTTGAGAAGCCGTTCGGCGGCCGGGGCATCCTGCTGGCGGGGGTGCCCGGCGTCGCGGCCGCGAACGTGGTCGTGATCGGCGGCGGCGCGGTCGGGATGAACGCGGCCTTCATCGCGATCGGCATGGAGGCCGACGTCTTTGTCTTCGACAAGTCGATCGACCGGCTGCGCCAGCTCGACCTCGCCTTCGGCGGCCGCGCCTCGACCGTGTTCTCCTCGGTGCTCTCGATCGAGGAGATGCTGCCCCGCGCCGACCTCGTGATCGGCGCAGTCCTGGTCCACGGCGCGAAGGCGCCGCACGTGATCCGCCGCGAGCAGCTCGCGATGATGCGCCCCGGCGCGGTCCTCGTGGACGTCTCGATCGACCAGGGCGGCTGCTTCGAGACCTCGCGGCCGACGACCCACCGCGACCCGACCTTCGAAATCGACGGCGTCACCCACTACTGCGTGGCCAACATGCCGGGCGCGGTCCCGATCACCTCGACGTACGCGCTCACGAACGCGACGCTTCCCTACGTGGTCGCGCTCGCCGACGCCGGCGTCGCCGGCGCGATCGAGGCCGACCCGGGGCTGCGGATGGGGGTCAACGTCGCGAACGGGAAGGTCACGCACGCCGCGGTCGCTCAAGGCGTCGGAGCGGACTTCACGGAGGTCGAGGAGGCCCTGGGGATCGGGCGGCGAGCAGAAGGCGGATGGCAGACGGGCACCGACTCGCAGAAAGATCCAGCCACCCATTGAGACGGAGGAGCAGCGAATGAGCCACTACGCAGTCGTCAACCCGGCCACCGGCGAGAAGCTCGAGGAGTATCCGGAGATCTCCGACGAGGACCTCGTTGCCGCGATCGGGAAGGCGGAGCACGCGCACCGGACCTGGTCGCAGACCACGTCCGTGGCGGAGCGCGCCTCGATGATCCGTAAGGTCGCCGACCTCCACCTCGAGCGGCGGCAGGCGCTGGCCGAGATCGCCACCCGCGAGATGGGCAAGCCGATCGAGCAGGCACTCGGCGAGGTCGACTTCTGCGGCGACATCTACGGCTACTACGCCGACAACGCCGAGGACTTCCTCGCCGACGAGCCGATCGAGCTGCTGGCCGGTGAGGGCACGGCGCTGATCCGGCGGACGTCGATGGGCCCGCTCGTGGGAATCATGCCCTGGAACTTCCCTTATTACCAGGTCGCTCGCTTCGCCGGCCCGAATCTGATCGTGGGCAACACGATCCTGCTCAAGCCAGCCCCTCAGTGCCCCGAGTCGGCGGCGGCGATGCAGGCGATCTACGACGACGCCGGCTTCCCCGAGGGCGCCTTCCAGTCGATCCTCGCCACGAACGATCAGATCGCCGACGCGATCGCAGACCCGCGGGTCCGCGGCGTCTCGCTGACCGGCTCCGAACGCGCCGGCGCGGCGGTTGCCGAGGTCGCGGGCCGCAACCTGAAGAAGGTCGTGCTCGAGCTCGGGGGCTCCGACCCGTTCATCCTGCTCGCGACCAAGAACCTCGACGAGGCGGTCGAGGCCGCGGTGGAGGCTCGCCTCGACAACACCGGTCAGTCGTGCAACGCCGCCAAGCGGTTCATCGTCGCCGACGACCTCTACGAGGACTTCCTCGAGAAGTTCACGGGCAAGATGAAGGAAGCCGAGCCGGGTGACCCGACCTCCGAGGATGCCGC
>DASUSH010000097.1:0-85044 GCA_036375215.1 Solirubrobacterales bacterium | reverse complement strand
CCCACCGAGAGGCCGAACGACGAGATCGACGAATTGACGCCGGCGGCCTCGCCGGCCCTCTCCTCGGAGATCGGCGCCAGCGTAGTTGTTGAGCTGCGAGACCAGGAGCCCCAGCCCAGCTCCGCAGAGCATCAGCGGAATGACGAGGTACCAGCTCGTATCGACCCGGGGAACGATCGGGATCATGGCGAGCACGCCAACTCCGAGCAGCAGGAAGTTCCCGTGGATCAAGGACTGCATCGCGGGCAGATACTGCGCGGCGCCAAGGCCACTGATGATCGCCCATAAGACGATGATCGCCGCCAGGCCCTGAGCGAACACCATCGCAAGGGCACCGAGGCGTAGAAGATGAGGCCCACGACATAGGCTCGCTTGCGGCCGAACAGGTCGCCGAGCTTGCTTCCGATCAGGATGAAGGCGGCCGAGACAAGCGCCTCCACGGCGACCGCCGACTGGACCCCGCTCACGGTCGTGTCGAGGTCCCGGACCACCGCGGAGATCGAAACGTTCATCAGCGACGTGTCGATGACGAACACGAACATCGCCATCGCCAGCAGAACGCCAGCTTTCAAGGTTCCCGTGCCCGACTGCGCCTCCATCGCCGGCGGAGTATCACGGAGGGCTCGGGCGATACCTCGCACGCGATTTCGCCGGTCGACGAAAAGCGGTATCCCGGCTCTCGTCTCGACCCGGAGGCTCTGGGCGCAACGTATCTTGGCCGCGGAAGCCCTAGCCTCCTCTTCTCGAGCAGCTGCCGCCCCCCACGGAAGGACCTGAATGCTTCTGGCCGACGCCGACTACCCGCTCCTCAACATCATCTGGACGATGATCGTCTTCTTCGGGTTGGTGATCTGGCTTCGTCTCCTCTTCACCGTGTTCGGCGACGTCTTCAGCCGAGATGACCTCTCCGGCGGCGCCAAGGCAGGCTGGTGCGTGCTCGCGATCATCCTGCCGTTCCTCGGCGTGTTCATCTACCTCGTCACCCAGGGCGACGGGCTCGCAGAGCGCAACACCAAGCGCCTCCAGGCACAGGCGCGGCAGGTGCTGGACACCACCGGGTCCGCTGGCGCAGCCCAGGAGATCGAGAAGGCAAAACAGCTACTCGACAGCGGCGCGATCAGCCAGGAGGAGTTCGACTCGCTCAAGCAGAAAGCGCTCGCGTAGCCGCAGCCCGAAGACGGGCGAGTTCCGCTTCCCATGCACCCCCGCCCAGAAGGATGTAACCGGCCACCGCAAAGCAGAAGCATCATTGGGCACCAAACGCTTCCTGGTGCCCGAATCGGGAGTAATCCCCGGTAATCCGCGGCTATCCGAGCTAGTGCACGTATGCGGCGCCGTGAGCTGGATTCCGCTCTGTAGAGCCGCAACGCGGTTTTCACCCGCTCGAAGAATCCCCGCATCGCACCCAGGAGGTCGCCGGTTCGAGTCCGGCTAGCTCCATTCGCGAAGTCCGACGCCTGGATTCGGGGCGCACGCTCACCTCTCTCGCCGTCGACTGGTCCTCGATCTGGTGCCCAATCGCGCCCTCTGGTCCGCTTTTCTCTGGTCCGCTTTCAGCCACGCGTGCGGTGCGGCGTTTGGGGTCGCGCTTCTCCTTTTCGCGCCTAGGAGGCGCGAGTGGATCGAGGCCCCGTCGCGGGCCCTCCAACGAACGTCGAAGCCGGGGCTCTTCACTCGCGTGGTCGCGGTTTGAGCACTTGCCCGGCGCGGGCCCGCGTGCGAGGATCGGCACCGACGTGAAGCCCGTCTGGATGTTGCTCTCCCTGCTCGCAGCTACTGGAGCCCTCGCGCTCTCGGCCTGCGGCGGGAACGACGATAGTGACGAAAGCGACACGGCCGCCGACACGGGAACCGCGTCCGAGGCGGCTCCCGCCCCAGAGGAGCCGCCGACCCTGGACACCCAGTCGGTCGAGGCGGAGCTCGAGCAGACCGTTGACGGCATCGAGCTGGGCGGGGCGCCCGCGACGATCTACCCACCCGGCGGTGGTGCGCCGGAGCAGGTCGAATTCGGTGGGGGCAAGGTCGAGGTCAAGTCCGTGATCTGCCCCGACGACGTGCCGCTCAATACGGGTGAGTCGTTCGACTGCGAGATCGACCTCAACAAGGGCGATGGCTCGGCCGAGGTGACCGAGCTCGATTCCGAGGGGAAACGGGTCGAGTACCGGCTCAACGTCGAGACGACCTCGGCAGGGGTCTCCACCGAGACGAAACTCAATGGCAAGCTCAGCCTCGATTAGGTGCCCAATTGCACGCTCTGGTCCGCTTAGTTACGCGTGCGGGCGGCGTTGGAGGTTGCGCTTCTCCTTTTCGCGCACGGGATGATCCCCTGCATGGATAGCGGCGGCTCGGCGTGAGAGGCTGGACCTCCGGATGCCCGGCCGCGGAATCCAGCACGTCGACCTCGCCGTCAGCGACGTCGATCGTTCGCTCGCCTTCTACATGGACCTCTTGGGACCCTTGGGCTTGAAGGAGGAAGAGCGCTATTCGACCTACCGGGGCACCGAGGAGGTCGTCTACCTGAGCTTCGGAGATGAATGGCTCGGGCTTCGTCCCGCCGACGGGGGGACCTTTCGCTACTACGGCGTCGGGCTCGAGCACCTGGCGTTCGAGGTCGACACCAGGGAAGAGGTGGACGCGGCCCATCATCGGTGTTCACGGCGCGGCGATCGGATCCACCACCCGCCGGAGCAGGACAGCGACATCCCGGGCTACTACGCATTCTTCGTTTTCGATCCGGATGGCCTCCGCATCGAGGTCTTCACTCCCGGGCCGAAGTGGTCTTCGCGCATCCACAGAAACAGGTAGGGCGCGGTCACCTTAGGCGTGTCGCCACCACTCGAGCGCGTCAGCCCGCCGGCACCACGTCCCCGGCCGTCGCGATGCGGAGGGCCTCCTCGGGCTGGGGGCTATACACCTCGATCTGCACGTCGCCGCCCGGCCAGGCGAGGTAGGCGCTGTTAGGTGAATCCTCGGCCTGCACCGCGATCCCGCCCTCCTCGAGGTACTCCTCCGTGGTCCCCCTCTGCTGAGAAAGCTCCAGGAGCTCTCCGTAGGGATCGTCGACAGGGTAGGTGCCGACGGTCATGAAGTCGGGCCGAGGATCTCCAATCGGGTCGTCCTCCCCGAGATAGCGGACGTAGACCTGCCCGTCACTGAAGGTGATGATCTCGATTTTTGTCCCCTGCTGCTCCCCAACCCAATAGATCGGATAGCCCAGCTCCTCGGTCAGGGCGACGAGATCCTCCTCCGATCCCTCGACCGGCGCGAGACTCGCGTTCGGGCCGCCTGCGGTCCCAGCTTCCTCGCCGTCCTCGATGATGAGGAGGTAAACGAGGAGCGCAGCAGCGATCGCGATGATCGCACCTAGTGTGAACCAGAAGACCGGGGAACCGCAGAGCCGAATGCGGAGTGACTCGTTCACGTGGTGATCAACTCGCGGCGCCAGTCGCGTAGGCCTGAATCGAGTAGTTGACGGTTCCGTTCGTTATGGTGGTCACGGTCCAAACGGTGTCGCTGGCCGCTCTGTTCCCAGTCACCTAAGGTGCCGGAGCACAGAGGGCGTACGCCGTTACTGTCTGGCCGGCGGTCACGCTCCCAGCGGCCACCTGAGCCCGAGCTGTCCAAGTGGTGGCGGAGCTTGGGTAGGACCCCTTCAACCGCCAGTTCGCAATGTCGTTGTTGCCGGCACCGGCGGACTGATTCAGGTTAGCGCCGCCTCCGACCAGGATCTGGCCTGCGCCACACGTCGCCGTTGAAGTCGCCACGGCGTTCTGCTGGGTGGCGGTTGCGGGATTCCCAGTGACCATCGTAATACTGGCGGGGCCAGCCGGACCCTGCGGGCCCTGCGGGCCGGTCTCGCCCTGCGGACCCTGTTGGCCGGTCTCGCCCTGTTGGCCGGTCTCACCCTGCGGACCCTGTTGGCCGGTCTCGCCCTGCGGGCCGGTCTCACCCTGTGTCCCCTGCGATCCTGCCGGGCCTTGTGGCCCAATCTCGCCCTGCGGGCCCGCGGGTCCCGCCGGGCCCTGCTCGCCCTGCGGCCCGGTCGGTCCCTGTATGCCCTGGATTCCCCGCTCGCCCTGCGCGCCTTGCGCACCCTGTGGGCCCGGATCCGGGGCCACGTTCCGTTTGAGGTTGATCCGGTATTCGGCCCCTCGGCACTGGGAACGCTCCTCGACGACCCGCACC
This sequence comes from Solirubrobacterales bacterium, assembly GCA_036375215.1. Lineage (GTDB taxonomy): Bacteria > Actinomycetota > Thermoleophilia > Solirubrobacterales > 70-9 > DASUSH01. The sequence continues at coordinate 80,859 of DASUSH010000097.1, read as the reverse complement.
TTCCCCTGATCGGGTCCGTGCTTCTTGACGCACGCGTGAACGACGCCGTCCGTTCGAGGATTATGCGATCGCGCGGCATCCGCGATGGCGGGGCTGACAAGCATCCCGATCAGTGGAGTCAGGGCTGCAATTTTCTTGAGTGTCGTGATCATTAGGGATCCGTCAGAGGCTCTGCCGCGGCCAGGGCCACGTCGGAAGTTCCTGCTCGACTGCTCGAAGATCAGCGTGCCTTTCAGCTGGGAGGCCGACGGAGCCACACCGTCTGGCACGGCCAAAGACCTGATATAGGTTTCAAGAAACTATATACAGGATAGCATCGCCCATTCGGGTTAGGCCACACGGCTGCAAATGCCTGCGAGGAGAGGGAGTGACGGCTCAGCGATTCCCCAACCAAGCCCGTCGAGACGAGGAGCGCGACCTGCCCGTTGGCGGCTGGTCCGCGACTTCAGACTCCTGCTTACCATGCAAAGCAGGAGTGACAGAGGGGACGCCGGCGACGTGTCCATGCGCCCGTCAGCGGCTAGATCTCGGCACTGCAAATCTTCGTTCCGGGCAGCGGAGATTGCGTCGAACGGCGCCGGATCGAGCTGCTCGAAGAGCAGGCGATGGAGTCCTCCGGGCGGAGTGCGGCCAGGCCGACCGTGATCGATCGGCTTGCAGCTCGACGTTCTCCTGCGACGTCAGGACTCAGGCGCTTCTGCTCGCGAGCAGATCCTCGTCGCCGCGCTCGAGCAGGTCCTCGATGGAGTCCTCCGGGCGGAGTGCGGCCAGGCCGACCGTGATCGATCGGCCCTTCCCGGTCTCGGCGAACCTGCGCGCGATCGCTTCGAAGCGCTCCGCGGCGGATTCGAGGTCGGTCCCGCCGATGGCGCAGACGAACTCGTCGCCGCCGAACCGGACCACCGGGTCGTAGGAGCGCAGCTCGGCCTGGATCGACGCCGTCGCAGCGATCAGCAATGCGTCGCCGGCGGCATGTCCGTCGCCATCGTTGACCGCCTTCAGCCCGTCGACGTCGATGAAGGCAAGGACGAGCCGCCCGTCCGAGCGTCGCGCCCGGTCGATCTCGCGCTGGATGACGGCGATCCCGAGCTCGCGTCGGTAGACGCCGGTGAGATCGTCGAGCTGGGCCATCTCGAGCTCGGCGCGTGCCCATTCCCGATCCTTCCCGGCCTGGGCGCGGTCAGCAGCCGCGGCGGCGCGGTCCGCCGCGGCGCGCGCGCGGTCAGACGCCGCCGCCTTGCGGACCGCGGCCTCCGACGTCCTCGCGCCGAATGCCTTCTCGTAGGCCTCGGCCTGGCGGTCACGCACCTCGGCGGCTTTATCGCGTGCCTCCGAGCTCAGGTCCCGCAGGCGCGCGGTCTCGTCGCGGCGGCCCGCGTTCTCGTGCCGGGCGGCGGACGTCGCGGCTCGATCGAACGTGGCCGCGTTTCGCGCGCGGGTGCTCGTCAGGCGATCGGCACTCGACTCCTCGTATGCATGCCCCGCCCCCCCATCCTCCGAGGTCCGGACGGCGCGCTCGCGGTCGGCCGCCGCCTGGTCTCGGTCGGAGGCGAGCTGATCGGTATCCGACTGCACCTGGTCGACGTCCGAGGCGTTCTGGTCCGCGTCCGATGTCGACTGGTCGAGATCGGAAAGCGTCTGGTCGAGGTCCGAGGCGGTTTGATCGGAATACTGCGGGTCGGCTTCACCCGGCCTCTTCTTCCCCGCCCCGCCATCCGGGGCCCGCTTGCTGCCGCCCTTACGGGAGCGGTCGTTGCCCGACATCTCGACTCCTCGGCTGGCCGCCGGCTACCAGCCGAACGCTGGTCCCCGGCCTACCCGCTCAAAATCGAGTGTACTCCGGTGCCTGGCCTCGATACCCGGGCGCCGGTCGTGGCGGCGGTGAGCGCCCCGAGCGATCCGACCACGAATGCCAAGTCGCGAAGCGGGTCAGGATGCGCGGTCTGAAGAGACGCACGTCATGCGGGCGGGGCGTCCTCCTCGCGCCAGATGCTCAGCCCGCCGTTATTGGCAAGGGCTGTCATCACCTTGAGTGGTGAGACCTCTCCGCTGCGGCCGGTGGCGTCCACTTCGCTGCAGAGGAGCCGCACCTCCTCCTCTTCGGCCACTTCGACCTCGACTTCCACGTGCGCCCACAGGCGCCTGACCTGGACCTCGTGTTGCCCATGGGCCACCTCGTGGCTGACCGTGCTACCCGGAGTGACTCGGCCGACCTTCTCGCCGTCGATCAGAATCCGAAGCCCCATCAGCCCGCCGGTCCTGGATCGGGTCATCGAGATCGTCGCCATCGTCCTCCGTTCGCTGTGGCCGGGCTCACGTGCGTCGGACCCTATCCGCGTTCCCGCCGTCCAGCATCTGCCCCCGACGAGCTGTTCGCGAGCGGCCGCGTTAGGTCGGCGCGAACTCGGGTAGCGTGAATTGGGATGAAGGCGCTCGTCTACCAGGGCCCCGGACAGCGCTCGTGGGAGCAGGTTCCGGACCCCGGGATAAAGGAACCCAGCGACGCCATCGTGCGGATCGACACCTCGACGATCTGCGGCACGGACCTCCACATCCTGAAGGGAGACGTGCCGGAGACGACGGCCGGGACCGTCCTCGGACACGAGGCCGTCGGGACGATCGTCGAGACCGGGTCGGGCGTGACGACCCTCGCCGAGGGCGACCGCGTGTTGGTGTCATGCGTCACCGCGTGCGGTCGCTGCCGGTTCTGCAAGGAGGCGCGCTACGGCCAGTGCCTCGGTGGCGGCGGCTGGATCTTCGGACACCTCATCGACGGCTTGCAGGCGGAGTATGCGCGCGTGCCCTTCGCCGACACCTCCCTCCACAAGGTGCCGGAAGGGCTCACCGACGACCAGGTGATCTTCCTCGCCGACATCCTCCCGACCGCGTTCGAGGTCGGGGTCATCGCCGGGATGGTCACCCCGGGAGACACGGTGGCCGTGGTCGGCGCCGGCCCGATCGGGCTGGCCACGCTGCTCACCGCCGGCCTGCAGACGCCCGGGACGATGATCGCGATCGATATCGCCGACTCCCGGCTCGAGAGCGCGAGGCAGTTCGGCGCCGACCAGACGATCAACAACGGCAGCGAGGACGCGGTCGCGCGCGTCATGGAGCTGACCGACGGCCTTGGGGCCGACGTCGCGGTCGAGGCCGTCGGCGTGCCGGATACGTTCGAGCTGTGCACGGAGCTGATCCGGCCGGGAGGGCGTGTCGCGAACGTCGGCGTCCACGGAAGCCCCGCCCCGCTCCATCTCGAAAAGCTGTGGATCCGGGACGTGACGATCACGACCGGCCTGGTGGACACGTCGACGATCCCGCAGCTGATGCGACTGATCGCGGGCGGCCGGCTCGACCCGACGATCTTCGCGACCCACCGCTTCGCGCTTGCCGAAACGATGGCCGCGTACGACGTCTTTGCAGACGCCGCGAATACGGGCGCGTTGAAGGTGGTGCTCGAGAGCGGGCGCGACGGCGACGCGGGCTGAAGCGGTGACCCCGCCGCCGCCGAGCCCGTTGTCCGGTCGGCCCGGCGCTTGATCCGCCGATTCACGCAGCGGTCCAGGGGAACCTGCGCGCCGCCCCGGGAACCCCTGTTACGGTCGCCCGACGGCCACGGGGGAAGGACTATGCCGAGGCATGGAGGCCGTGTCTATCTGACGAGGAGGGACATGAGAAAGCTCGTGTTTCTATGCGCGATGCTCGGCAGCCTCACGTTCGTGGGGACCGCCGTCGCGTCCGACCCGATCATCGTCGCCCCGGTCGGGGGTGAGGGATGCGTCTCGCCTTCGGGCGACACCTGCACCTACACCTCCACCCGGGACGGCGGCTACGTCGCCAACGGGAGCAATTGGACAGTGACGGTCGAAATCCCGGCGAACGGCGATTCGCGCGACACGGACGGGGATGGGGATCTCCGCTACGTGATCAGCCCGGCCAACGCGCCGGAGCAGGGCTGCGGGTTCTTCGGGCCCGGCTCGACCGTGACCACGAACGCCGGCGCCAACTCGCAGGTCGCCGCCGGGAACCCGATCCCGGGGCAATCGGATGCGGTGGTCGGTGACGCGAACAATTGCGCCACCGGGCTGATCGCCGCCGACAACCCGAACTACACGCCGGTCGACTGAACACCGGCTAAGCACCCGTGACGCGGGGGCGCGTGGCAGGCGCGCCTCCGCGAAGCGGGCCCGGATACCGGGTCGCCGCGGCGGCCGGGCCCGCAGGGGTACGCCCGCCACCCGCCGTGCCCGGTCAGGACGATCGGCTCGGGCTACCCCGGCCGCGTGATCGTGACCGTCCAGCCGTAGGGATCGCCGCCGGCCGCAGCCCGCGCCGCCGGCGGGCACGTCGAGCCGCTCGCCGGTCACGGCTGCGTTCCCGGCCAGGTCTGATCTGGGATGCTTCCCCGCGTGAAGCGGATCGGGACGATCGCTGCGCTCCTCGCCTCGGCGAGCCTCGCGCTCGCCTCGACCGCCGCCGCGAGCGGGCCGAAGCTCACGGTCCCGAAGGCGGACCTCGAGGCCGCGTTCGAGTGCCCGATCGACCCGACCGGCGCGAGCGAGACGCCGCTCATGTTCGTCACCGGGACGGGGGCGACCGGGGACCAGGGCTACCTGATCGGCCAGGACGCGTTCGAGGCCTACGGGCACCCCGTCTGCTACGTCAACTTCCCCGACTTCACGACCGCCGACATCCAGGTCTCGGTCGAGTACCTGGTCTACGCGCTGCGCAAAGAGCACGCGATGGCGGACCGCAAGATCGCGGTCTTCGGCATCAGCCAGGGCGGCCTCCTGCCGCGCTTCGCCCTCACCTACTGGCCGGACCTGCGCAAGAAGGTGAGCGACGTGCTCGCCGCCGCCGGGACCCAGCACGGCACCACCGCCGGCGGCGGCGCGAGCTGCTCGACGGCGGACCCGTGCCCGCCGGCGAACTGGCAGCAACGGGCCGGCTCGAACCTGCTCGAGGCGATCAACTCCCAGCCCGACGAGACCCCCGGTGACGTCTCCTACACGACGGTCCGCTCGCTCTTCGACCAGACCGTGCAGCCCCAGGACGGCAGGCACCCGACCTCATCGCTCGAGGGCGCGCGCAACATCCTGATCCAGGACGTCTGCCCCGAGCGCGAGACGACGCACATCGGCACCGCGGTCGACTCGGTCTCCTTCGACTCGTTCGTCGATGCGATCGAGCACGACGGCAAGGGGAAGAAGGGGGCCGCGAAGGTCTCGCGGCTGCCGGGCGACACGTGCGACCACCCCTATGCGACGGGCCTCGACGAGGCCCAGACGACCGCGTTCCTCGATGCTTCCGGAGGCCTGGTCGGCGGCCAGCAGGAACAGGCGCCGCAGGTCGCCAAGGAGCCGAAGGTGCGCAAGGTCTTCAAGCGACCGGTGGATTGATCCGCAGGGCAGGGCTCCCGGTCGCGATCGCGACCTTCGCGGCGCTGGCAGCGGGTTGCGGCGGGAAGTCCGATCCCGAGGTCGAGACGGTCGCGGCCGGCGCCGGGCTCTCCGAGCCGACCGCGCTCGCGTTCCGGCCGGACGCCGAGGGCGAGCTGTGGGTGACCAACCACGGCGACGACTCGATCGCGATCATCGGCGAGGCCGGCGGCGAGACGACGGTCGCGACCCGCCGCGACGCCTACGCCGAGCACTTCGTCGCCCGGCCCGACGGGATCGCGTTCGACTCGGCCGGCGAGTACCTGGCGGTGGCGAACGATTCCAACAACGAGGTCCGCGACCTGCGCTTCGAGCTCAACCCGGAGCGCAACCGGTTCTTCAAGGACAACAACTTCATGGGACCGACGCTGTTCAGCGCGTCGACCTACGCCCTCGCCGGGCAGAGCAAGGGCTACCTCGACGACTGGCCGCAGCCCGGCTTCGGCCATGACCCGCCCGACGACACGCCCCGCCACCAGTGCCCGGCGAAGTACTGGTCGGAGGAGGCCGAGAACTGCGTGTGGCCGCGCGAGGGCAGCCACCTCGACATGCTCCACGGCAGCCCGCTGGCCGCCGGCATCGCGAACCTCGACGGCAACCTGTACTTCGTCCTCGACGGCTGCGGGACTCGGACCGCCACCAACAGTTGCCGCGGCGACGGGCACGTCGTCCTCGTCGACTTCAACCGCGACCACCAGGAGGGCAACGGCTTCCACGGCGACGGGATCATCGACCGGTTCATCGACGCGCCTTTCACCCGCGCCGAGGGAGTCCCGAGCGGGATCGTCGAGCACGAAGGCTCGGTCTACTACGCCGACACCGGCGCCGGCGTCGTGCGCCGGCTCGTTCCCGACACCGGCTCGCGCGAGATCGCCGTCGGCCCCTGGCACCCCGGGCCGGCGAGCCACCACCTGCAGGGCAACGGGGTGACCGACTGGGCCGACGCCGCCCACGGCCCCGCGGACGGCGACGACCCGCGCGCGGTCGAGGACTGGGTCAGGGAATTCGGCGACACGACGCTGATCGAGGAGCTCGGCCGGCGCTGGATCAAGCCGCAGGAGACGCTCGGCGAGTACGCCTACGTGCTCGGCGCGGAGGGCGAGGAGGTGATCTCGAGCGACGCGATCGAGCGGCCCGCCGGGCTCGCCGCCTCCGAGGACGCGCTCTACGTCGCCGACAACGCGAGCGGCGATGTCCGCGCGTTCGCCTGGGACGACCTCTCCGAGCCCGCCGAGGTGATCGAGACCGGCGCCGAGAGCCTCGGCGGGCTCGCGCTCGACCCGTCCGACGACGGCTCGCTCTACTTCACCGACATGGCCGGCGACAGCGTCGGCCGGGTCGAGGTCGGCTGACCGCCCTACTCGCCGGGGACGATGGCGACGACGCGGGCCGGAGCCGCGCTGCCGCCCTCGAGGCGCAGAGGGAAGCAGCTCACGGTGAACCCGTGCGACGGCAGGGCGGCGAGGTTGACGAGGCGCTCGATCTGCGAGTAGGCGAGGTCGGCCTGGTGCGCCGCCCAGAAGATCCCCCGCTCGCCGGTCTCGATCGCCTCCTGCGCCTGCATGTGGAGAGGGACGTCCCACCCCCAGGCGTCGATGCCCATCACGCGCACACCGCGCTCGTACATCCAGCGGGTCGCCTCCGCCGTCACGCCCGGACCGCGCGCCATGTAATCGGCCCGGCCGTAGTACTCATCGCGGCCCGAGTGGACCAGGACGATGTCGCGCTCGGCGAGCGGGCGCGGTAGCCGCTCCTCGACGTCGCCGGCGGTGAGCGCCTCGCCGTCCTCGCGGTCGGTGGCGTCGATCACGACGCCGGGCGCGTAGAACCAGTCGAGCGGGAGCTCGTCGATCGTCTGCGCGCGCTGCCCCGCGATCGTCGAGTTGTAGTGCCAGGGCGCGTCGACGTGGGTCGAGCTGTGCGTGCCCAGGCGGGTGAACGTGTCGACCGCCCAGCCCTCGCCGTCGCGCAGGAGCTCAGGGCCGACCCCGAACACGGCCTGGATCGCCCGCGCGCCCGCGGCGTGGTCCTCGAACTCGACGTCCGTCCGGATCAGGTCGGGCCAGTCGGCGGGATCCTGGATGATGGGCGCGGAGAGGTCGACGAGGGGCATTGGTCTCCTTTCGGGTAACGGGCCGATGATTCTGGCGGACCCGAGTGGTCCTAACCGATGTCCATCGAAAAGGAGGCGGAAAAGTGGGGAAGACGATCATCGACATCTCGATCTCGGTCGACGGCTACGTGGCCGGGCCGAACCAATCGCTCGCGGATCCGCTCGGCGAGGGCGGCGAGGAGCTGCACCAGTGGGCCTACACGGCGCAGAAATGGCGCGAGGCCCACGGCAGGGAGGGCGGCGAGGAGGGCGTCGACTCCGACCTGATCGCCGCCCGCGTCGAGCGCACCGGCGTGACGATCATGGGGCGCAACATGTTCAGCGCCGGCCGCGACGGCCAGGGCTGGGAGGACGACCCCCGCTCGGACGGCTGGTGGGGCGAGGAACCCCCGTTCCACCATCCCGTCTTCGTCGTCACCCACCACGAGCGCGAGCCGCTCGAGATGAAGGGCGGCACGACGTTCAACTTCGTCACCGACGGGATCGAGTCGGCGCTCGAGCGGGCGCGAGCCGCCGCCGGCGAGAAGGACGTGCTCGTCTCGGGCGGCGCCAACGTGTGCAACCAGTACCTCGCCGCCGGGCTCGTCGACGAGGTGCACCTCCACGTCGCCCCGGTCCTGCTGGGTGGCGGGGCGCGGCTCTTCGAGGATGTCGGCCCGGCACCGCCACGGCTCGTGCCCGAGCGGGTCGCGGAGTCGCCGAAGGCGACCCACCTCAGCTACCGGGTGCAGCGCTAGCTACGCGGGCTCGAGCTCGACGGGGATCCCGTTCAGGATCGCGTTACCGGAGAGCGGATCGACGGCGGTCTCGTCGGCGAGCAGGTTCGAGTTCGTCCCGGGGTGCGCCGCGGCGACGGTCATCCGCACGCCGTCGACGTCGTGCCCCCAGCCGTGCGGGACGCTCACCACGCCGGGCATCACCGCGTCGGTGACCTCGACCGGCACCTCCACGGTACCCGCGCGCGAGGCGATCCTTGCCGGCATGCCGTCCGCGAGCCCGAGCCGCTCGGCGTCGTCGGGGTGGACGTGCGCGGTGCAGCGCTCCTTGCCGCGAACGAGCGGCTCGAGGTTGTGCATCCAGGAGTTGTTGGAGCGCAGCTGGCGGCGGCCGATCAGGACCATCTCCCCGTTGCGCTCCCTGCCAAGCGCGGCGACGAGGCGCGGCACGTCGGCGACGATCCGCTCCGGCGCGAGCTCGATCCTGCCGCTCGGGGTCCTCAAGACCTCCGGGATCCGCGGCTCGAGCGGCCCGAGGTCGACGCCGTGCGGCGCCGCTTCGAGCGCGGCGAGGGTGAGGCCCCCCGGCTTCGCCCCAAACGCATCCCCGTAGGGGCCGGCGCGGAGCATCAGGTCGAGGAGCCGCTCCGGTCCCTCGCGGTCGCCGAGCTCCTCGACGATCTCGGCGGCGTCGCGTCCGGCGAGCGGGCCGTGCTCGCTGCCGACCTCGCGGCGGACCGCCTCGGCGGCCACGAAGTCGTCGATCGCGGCGACGTCGGCGTCCGGGCCCTGGCCGGTGACGACGCCGGTCAGCCGCAGCATCGCGACCCACTCGTCGGGGAGCTCCGGCTCGGGCTGGAGCACCGGCGGCGAGTAGTTCGCCACGTTGCGCACGGCGAGCTGGTAGAAGGCGAGGTCGTAGGCCGAGTGCTCGAGCGGCGTCGGCCCCGGCAGGATCACGTCCGCGTGGCGGGTGGTCTCGTTGACGTAGACGTCGAACGAGAGCATGAAGTCGAGGTCCTCGAGGGCACCGGCGAGGCGGGCCGAGTTCGGCGTGCTCACCCCCGGGTTGCCGGCGATCGTGATCAAGGCGCGGACCTTTCCCTCGCCGGGCGTCTCGATCTCCTCGGCGAGGCATGAGACCGGCAGCTCGCCGAAGGTCTCGGGCAGGCCCCGGACCCGGCTCTTCCAGCGCCCGATCGCGGCGCCGCGGCCCTTCCCCGGCGCGCCGGCGGAGTTCGCCTGGCCCGCCGCGGCGCGCGTGAACATCGCGCCCCCGGGCCGGTCGAGGTTGCCGGTCAGGAAGTTGAGGACGTCGACGAGCCAGCTCGCGAGCGTGCCGAACTCCTGGGTGCAGGTGCCGATGCGGCCGTAGACCGCGGCGCTCGGCGCGGCGGCGAGCTCGCGCGCCATCCGCCTGATCGTCTCGGCGTCGATCCCGCAGGCCGGCCCGACGAGGCCGGGATCGAACTGCCGGGCGAGCGACTCGACCGCGTCGAGCCCCTCCGCGTGATCGGCGACGGGGCCCGGGTCGACGAGCTCCTCGTCGAAGAGCGTCGCCACCATCGCGAAGAGCAGGAGGGCGTCGGTGCCGGGGCGGATGAAGTGGTGCTCGTCCGCGTGCTCGGCGGTCCGGCTGCGGCGCGGGTCGACGACGACGACCTTGCCGCCGCGATCGCGGATCGCGCGAATCCGCCCGCGCATGTCGGGCGCGGTCATCAGGCTGCCGTTCGAGGCCAGCGGGTTCGCGCCGAGGATCAGGAGGTGGTCGGTGCGGTCGACGTCGGGGATCGGGATCGAGAGCATCGAGCCGAACATGAGCCCGGACGAGATGTGCTTCGGCATCTGGTCGACGGTGCTCGCCGAGTAGATGTTGCGCGTGCCGAGCGCTTTCAGCAGCACCCGCGAGTAGAGGCCCAGGGAGAGCACGTGCACGGTCGGGTTGCCGAGATAGACGGCGACGGAGTCGCGGCCGTGGCGCTCGAGGAGCGGCGGCAGGCGGCGAGCGATCTCGGCGAAGGCCTCGTCCCAGCTCGCCTCCTCGAGTCTGCCGTCACGGCGGACAAGCGGGGTTCGCAGCCGGTCGGGATCCTCGTGGAGCGCCTTCAGGCTGCCGCCCTTCGGGCAGATGAACCCGTGCGAGAAGACGTCGTCGCGATCGCCGCGGATCTTGCTCACCCCGTCGCCCGCGAGCTCGATCTCGAGACCGCACGTCGCCTCGCAGAGCGGGCAGGTCGCGTAGGCGGTCCTGGTGGTCATGATCAGGCGACCCGCATCAGCAGGGCGGCGACGTCGTCGGCCGCCTGGGGTGCGGTGGCCTCGATGATCTCATCCAGGCAGGGCTGGAGGTCGTGCGAGGCGCGCGCGAAGGCTCGCTTGAGCCGCTCGATCCCCGCGTCGATGACCTCGCCGCGGCGCTCGATCAGGCCGTCCGTGTAGAGCAGCACCGTGCTCCCCGGCGCGAGCTCCCTGCTCGCGCTCGGGCGTGGCTCCTCGAGCATCAGGCCGAGGGGCGGGGAGCCGCCGCCGTCAAGCTCGACCACCTCGCCGCCCGGCTCGCGGACCAGCGCCGGCGGGTGGCCGGCACGGACGAACTCGGCGCGGTGATTCGAGGCATCGAAGCGGAGCAGGAGCATGGTCGCCATCTCGTCGCCCTCGAGCCCGCTCAGCAGGCGGTCGACGCGCGCGGCCGTCTTGGCCGGCGGGAGCCGATCGAGGGCGTAGGCGTGGACGGCGGTGCGCAGGCGGCCCATGATCGAGGCCGCCGGGATGCCGCGGCCCGAGACATCGCCGATGATCACGTCGAAGAGGCCGTCGCCGAGGTCGATCGCGTCATACCAGTCGCCACCGGCCTCCACGCCGGGGCCGGCCGGCAGGTATCGCGCGGCGAGCTCGATCCCGGGCGTCTCGGGCAGGCGCTCCGGCAGGAGGGCGCGCTGCAGGGTGACCGCGGCCTGGTGCTCGCGGAGATAGCTGCGCGAGTTGTCGATGGCGAGCGCGGCGTGTCGTGCCAGCTCGAGTGCGAAGGTGAGGTCCTCCTCGCCGTAGCGCCGCTCGGACTCGGCGGAGACGAACGTGATCGCACCGAAGGTGGTCCCGCCAGTCGCGAGCGGCACGATCATCACCGAGTGGAAGCCAAGCTCGCGCAGGATCGCCAGATGCTCCTCGTCGCGCGCGGCCTCGGCGATCATCTCGTCGGTGATCTCGGGGTAGATCTCGGGCTCGCCGCTCGCGATCACCGCGGTCAGGCCGCGGAGCGCGTCGGGGGCGGTCGGAAAGCGCTCCTGCAGCTCGCCCGCGCGCTGGACCATCTCGGGGTCGGCGTGGGCCAGCGCGACGGCGCGCAGGCCGTCCTCCTCGACGAGGTGGACCACGCACCAGTCCGCGACCTGGGGCACGGCGACCGTGGCGAGGGCCTGGAGGGTCTCGTCCGGGTCGAGCGAGGAGCCGAGGACCTCGCTGGCCCGGGCGATGAAGGCGAGCTGGTCGCGGGCGCGGCGCTCGAGCTCGTGGAGCTTCGTGCGCTCGAGCGCGTTCGCCGCCTGCTGCGCCATGGCCAGCATGAACCCCCGCTCTTCGGCGGAGAACTCGCGCTGCTCGCGAAAGCTGAAAACGACGGCGCCGAACGCGCGCACGTCGTTCTTGAGCGGTACGCAGGCGAGCGACTCGAACCTGAACCTGGTCTCGGCCAGGTCGGGCCAGCGATCCTTCGCGTCGCGGCTCGAGCTGCTCCAGGCGGGGAAACCGGTGCGGACGACCTCCGACATCGGCAGGTCCGCGGCGACCGGGAAGGCCGACCAGTCCTCGAGCCGCACCTCGGAGTACCCGTGGAGAGCGACGAGCGCGAGGTTCTCCTCGCCCTCGTCCACGAGGCCGACGAGCGCGGCGTCGGCACCCGCCGCCGGCACCGCCTCCTCGACGAGGAGGCCGGCGACGCGAACGGTCGAGATCTCCCGCGAGAGCGCCTGCGTCAAGCGCTGCAGGCGGTGGGCCCGATCCCCGATCCGCCGCGACTCGGTGATGTCCCTGGCGATCACCGAGGCGCCGGTGACCTCGTCGTCCTCGCCGCGGATCGGCGAGACCGTCAGCGAGACGACGACGAGCGAGCCGTCCTTGCGCCGGCGCTCGGTCTCGTAGTGCTCGACGCGACCCCCGGCGAGGATCGTGGAGAGGATGTCCTGCTCCTCGTTGGCGCGGTGCGGTGGGATCAGGATCGAGATGTGCTCGCCGATGGCCTCGTCGGGCGTGTAGCCGTAGAGGCGCTCGGCCCCCTGGTTCCAGAAGGTGATCACCCCCTCGCGGTCCTTGCTCAGGATCGCATCCTCGGACGACTCGATGATCGCCCGGGCATGCGCGACCGAGATCGCCTGGCTCATCGGCGCCCGTTGGCTGGTGGATCGCGATCGTCGAGGGCGGCGAGGGCCGAGTCGCGATCCGCCCGCGCGCCGAGCTCCTCCAGGAGCCCGCTCATCTCGAGCACCCGCTCGACAGCCGAGCCCGGAGCGACGACGAGCTCGGTGCCGAGGTCGCTCGCGGTCCTCGCCGCCCGCGCCCGGACGAGGGCGTGGATCCCCGAGGAGTCGATGAACCGCACGCCGCCCAGGTCGACGATCAGATTCGTGGCCCCGCGTTCGTCCAGGGCTTCCTCGAAGCGCTCGACCGTCGCCAGGTCCAGGTCGCCCTCGAAGGCGACGATCGCGGCCGCGGCGCCGGCTGGAGTCGTCGCCCTCTCGGCCGAAGCGCTCAATCCGGTCGCGGCCGGCTCGCTCATCCGGAGGATCCCTCCGCGATCGGGAACATCATGCGCACCTCGGTGCCGCCGCCGGCCGGGCGTTTGATCGTGAGGCTGGTCGTCATCTGGCCGATCAGCGCCAGGCCGAGCCCGAGCCCGCCCCCCTGAGGATGCGGCCGCATGCCGTCCCCGTCGTCGGCCACGGTGACCTGGAGCTCGCCGCCGGCGATCTCGGCGCGGAGGTCGAGGTTCCCGGGCTCGCGCGACGTGAAGGCGTGCAGGATCGCGTTCGAGGTCGCCTCGGCGACGGCCAGCTCGACGTCGTCGGCCGGCGCCCCGACCTCGCGCGCGTAGCCGGCGAGGGCCGTGCGGGCCCTGGGGACGCTCCCCGGAACGGCGTCCAGGCGAATCTGCAGCGGTGCCGGCTTCCTGTAGGACGTCGTCATCACGCTCAGGGAAAGCTAAACCGTGCCCGACCCCGCGTGGCGGCGATCTCCTCCACGGGCGCGGATTCGCGCCTGCCAGACCACCAGGACGGGCGGGATCGCGAGCTCGAGCGCGAGGAGGGCGAGGAAGACGCCGTGCGGACGGCCGGTGTCGATCCAGGCGAGCACCCTTGCGACCCCGGCGGCGAAGAGCACCGCGGCGAGCGCGCGCACCGCGAGGGTCTCGCGCTCCACGCGGGGGACGAGGGCGAGGGCGACCGCGCCGAAGCCGAGCCAGAGCGCCGCGTAGAAGCGGTACTCGCTGTCGATGCTCGCGCCGACCGCGGCGCCGTCGAGCTGTCCGTCCGGCCCGCTGAGGACCGCGAAGAGGCCGGCGACGGCGGCCGTCGCGCCGAGGACCGCGAGCAGGGCCTGCAGCAGGCGACGCTCGGCCGGGTAGCTCATCGCGGCATTATCCCGGCGCCCGCCCGAGACTCGGCGATTAGGATCGCGCGATGGCGAAGACTGTGTTCATCACCGGGGCGAGCTCCGGGATCGGCCGGGCGCTGGCGGCCGAGCTCGCCGGCCGCGGGTACGACCTCGCCTTGGCCGCGCGCCGCGTCCAGGTGCTCGAGGAGCTCCGCGCCGAGCTCGCCGAGCGGCACGAGGGACGGGAGATCTCGGTCCGCGCGCTCGACGTCACCGATGTCGCGGACGTCGCGGCGGCGATCGAGGAGGCGGCGGAGAAACACGGCGGGCTCGACATCGTGATCGCGAACGCGGGCGTCGGCAGCACCGGCCCGGTCGGCGAGGGGAGGATCGAGCGCGACCGCGTCGTCATCGAGACCAACGTGATCGGCGCGATCGCGACCGTCGATGCTGCCGTCGCCCTCTTCCGCCGGCAGGGCTACGGGCAGATCGTCGGGATCACCTCGGTGGCCGGATATCGCGGCCTCCCGACCTCGGCCTCCTACAGCGCCTCGAAGGCCGCGCTCTCGACCTACCTCGACTCGGTCCGCGTCGAGACCCATCGCGACCCGATCACGGTGACGGCGCTCGCCCCCGGCTATATCGACACGCCGATCAACCAGGACATGCCGAGCCGGCCGTTCCTGATCTCGGTCGAGGACGGCGCGGCGATCGCCGCCAACCTGATCGAGCGCGGAGTGGGCCACTCGACCATCCCGCGGATGCCGTGGACGCTGGTGCGCCCCCTGCTCAAGGTGGTGCCGAACGCCCTCCTCGCCCGCGCGATGCCCAAGCGCGGCCCCCGTTCGGACTGAGCGGGGTCAGCCGGCCCGGGCGCCGCGCCGGGCGGCGAAGTAGGTGGCCGCGCCGGCCAGGAAGAGCGCCGAGGTGGCGAGATGGAGGATCGCGTCCGCGCCGCCGTTCGGGAAGTAGAAGAGGCCGCCCAGCGGATAGGTGTCGGCGAGCGCCCAGATCGCCGTCGCGATCAGCGACGCCGCGGCGGCGAGGCAGAACGCCGCCGACCACGGCGCGCGCAGCGCGGCGAGGAAACCGGGCAGCGCGACGAGGAACCCGGAGAGGGCGTGCCAGCCGTTCATGTCGACGCCGAGGACTACCTCGGAGGTCGCCGCGTCGCCGGTCGAGAAGTCGGGGTTCGCGATCAGGCCCGGGACGCTCCAGACGAGCACTACCGCCGAGCCGATGATCGCCGCCCACTGGACGGGCGCCAGCGGGCGCTCGGCGGTGAGGATGCCAGGCGGTGCGATGGTCGTCGGTCGGGTCATGAAGCCGGCTCCTTTCTGCCGAGTCCGCTGTTACCGACCGGTAACGTAGCACAGGAAGTTACTCTGCGGTAACCCCCCATGGAAGCGGCCGCCGAACCCCCCGAGAGCCTCAGCGCGATCGCCCGCAAGCTCCCCGCGGAGGAGCGCAGGGCGTCGATCGCGCGCGCGGCGAGGCCCCTGTTCGCGCGCCGCGGGTACGCGGCGACGACGCTCGACGACATCGCCGCGGCGGCCGGCGTGACGAAGCCGATCGTCTACCGCCACTTCGGCTCGAAGAAGGGCCTCTACCTGGCCCTGCTGCGCCGGCACGAGGAGGACCTCCCGAGCTTCGCCGAGGGCATCGAGGGCCCGGCGACGGAGGGTTCCGCGGAGGACGCCCTGCGCGCGATCCTCGGCGTCTGGCTCGATTACGTGCGGGCGAACATCGACAACTGGTCGCTCCTCTTCCGCGATCGCTCCGGCGACGCGGAGATCCAGGCGTTCCGCACGCGGGTCAACGTGCGGGCCCGCGAGGTGATGGCGTTCCTGATCACGGAGTGGGGCGGCGCGGCGATCCCGGCCGAGGAGGTCGAGCCGACGGCCGAGCTCCTCACCAGCGGGCTCGCGGGGATGGCGCTCTGGTGGGGCGACCACCCCGAGACCCCGAAGGACGTGCTGGTCGAGGTCGCCGTCCGGATGACCGCTCCCGCGTTCGGCGGCTGAGCCCGCGGCCGGCGTTCAGCCAGCGAGCTCGAACTCGAGCCCGGCGCGCGCGAACCGGTCGATCTCGGCGGTGCCGATCGCGGCGGCCGGGGTCAGGCAGCCGCTCCCCTTCGGGGTGGCCCCCTGCTCGGCGAGCAGTAACCCGGCCTCGCCGAGCACCCGCGCCGTCGTCAGGTAGCCCGGGTGCCCCTTGCCCCGGACCTCGACCGAGAGCTCGTGGCCCCCGCTCGTCTTCGCGACGAGCGACATCCGCCACCGCCACCGCTCGATGCGGTCCGTGGCCGGCCCGAATCCCGACGAGGGGAGGATGCGCTCGAGGCCGGCGCCGATCCGCTGCCGGACGCCGGGCGAGGCCTCGGCGAGGCGGAGGAAGCCGAGCTGCGGGGCCGAGAGCATCCCGGCCGCGGCGAACCGGAGGGGCAGAGTGAAGGCGGGGCCGTCGATCGCGATCCCCTCGCGGTAGCGGAACGCCGCGGGCTCCGGCGAGCCGTTCGTCGCGGCGACGCGCAGCGCGTGGCTGCGCTGGATCACCGGCGGGTTGATGAACCCCGCCGGGGCGATCGGTGCCACGACGACGCCGCCAGGGCCGCGCCGCGGCACCACCGACAGCGGGCTCGCGCGGCGGATGGCGGTCGCGAGCGCCGGGTCGTCGACGAGGCAGGCGGGGTCACTGATCACCGCCGCGTCCTCGTCGCTCGCCGCCGCGGCGACGCTCTGGAGCGTCCCGCCGGAGACCATGTCCGAGGGCCGCGGCGGCATCGGCAGGGCGTCGGTGCTGACCAGGAGGTCGACATCGGCGAGCGCCTCGCCGAAGCGGTCGGCGGCGGCCTCGGCGGCGAGCTGGACCGCGAGGTCGGGGGGCAGCGCCTCGAAGCCGCAGACCTGGACCACTTTCACCCCGGCTTTGCCGGCCGCGGCGTCGACCTCGGCGATCACCCGCCGCACGAAGGGGATCTCGCCGGTCAGGTCGACGTAGCTCGCGCCGCCCGCGACGCACGCGTCGATCACGGGGCGGCCGTGAAGCGTGTACGGCCCCACGAGGTTCAGCACCACCTTTGCTCGCGCCGCGAGGGCGGCGAGCGACTCGGGATCGCCGACGTCGGCGGCGATCGTCTCCGGGGCCGCGGCCCCCTCCTCCGCGAGAACCCGCTCGATCTTCGCCGGGTCGCGGCCCGCGGCGGCCCACGCCGCGCCGGCCTCCGGTGCCCGTTCGGCGAGGTAGGCGGCGACCCGGCGGCCGGTGACGCTGCTCGCGCCGAAGACGACTACGTCGAGGTCTCGCGCGGGCATGGTGGCGACGCTAACACCAGTCGCCTTTGGTACGTTAGCGATGCTATCCGTATCATTCGTCCCAGGAGGCCGACCCGTGACCGAGCCAGTCTTGCCCCCAGCCGAAGAGGCGCCCTCGCTGGTGCCCCGGAAGAGCTCCCCCGTGTGGCGGTACTCGGGCGACATCCGCCTGCTCGCCGGCTCCGGCTACGCGCTCCTGCTCCAGGTCTCGCACCCCACCGTGGGCGCCGGCGTCTCGCAGTACTCGGACTTCAAGGCCGATCCCTGGGGGCGCCTCCTGCGCACGCTCGACTACGCCTACGCGATGACCTACGCGCCGCCGCAGGTCGCCGCCGAGGTCGGCGCGCGGGTGCGGAAGATGCACCGCGGGATCAAGGGCACCAAGCCCGACGGGGAGCGCTACCACGCGCTCGAGCCCGAGGCCTACGCGTGGGTGCACGCGACGCTCGCCGACGGCGTCGTCCGCGGTCACCGGCTGCTCGGCCGGCCGATGGAGGAGGGCGAGATCGGCCAGTACTGGCACGACTGGCGCCGGGTCGGCAGGCTCGTCGGGGTCCGTAGCCGCGACCTCCCGGAGAGCTGGCCGGAGTTCGAGGAGTACTTCGACTCGATGGTCGAGGAGCGGCTCGAGATGACGGAAGCGGTCGCCGACGTGCTCGAGTCGCTCGACTCGCCGACGAAGCCTCCGCTCCGCTTCCTCGGCGACACCGGCTGGAAGGTGGCGAGCTTCCCGGCGATCAAGTCGACCCGACTCACCACCGCCGGCCTCCTCCCCCCGGTCCTGCGGGAACGCTTCGGAATCGAGTGGGGGCCCAAGCAGGAGCGGCGCTTCCAGGCGCTCGCCAAGGCGTCCCGGAAGAGCACGGCGGTGATGCCGAAGATGCTCCGCAACGTCGGTCCGCGCTACCTGCAGTGGCGCCGCGAGGCGCTCGAGCGCGGCGACGTCGCGCAGGCCACCCGCGCCCCGGGCGGGGTCGCTACCGCGAGCTGACCGCTTGGCTCCCGAGACGCTCGAGCTCCTCTCCCGCGCCTTCGACCCGGCGGTCGAGCCGCCCGGCGACGCCACCAGCGAGCGCGTGCTCGACGCGGCGCTGGCCCTCGCCGCGGCGTCCGGGATCCAGCACCTCACGATGGACGACATCGCCGCCCGCGCCGGTGTCGGCAGGATGACCGTGTACCGCCGCTTCGGCGACAAGGAGCGCCTGCTGGACGCGCTCGCGGTGCGCGAGGGCCGGCGCTGCCTCGCCGAGCTCGACGCGATCAGCGATCCGTCGGCGCCGATCGCCGACCAGGTCGCCGACGGGTTCGCGACCAGCCTGCGCCTGGCCCGCGAGCACCCGCTGCTCAACCGGCTGGCCCGGGTCGAGCCGGAGACCGTGCTGGCATCGCTGACGGCGAACGGCGGGGCCCTCTTCGCGATGTCCCGCGCGTTCGTCGCCACCCGGCTGCGCGCGTCCCAGCGCCTCGGCGTGCTCGGCCCCCTCGACGTCGACGCCGCCGCGGAGGTGCTAGTCCGGCTCGCCTTCAGCTTCGTCCTGATCCAGGAGAGCGTCCTGCCGGTGGACGACGAGGACCGCATCCGCGCCCTCGCCCGCGACCTGGTCGCACCGGTCCTCGGCGGCTGAGCGGCTCAGCTCCGCCTCGGTGAGGGTCCGCTCGGGGCACCTGCCCGCGGCCGTGCTGGATCTAGCCCTCGGGGACCGGCGCGGGCCCCGGGCGGTCCTCCTCGAGGGCCTGGGACGCGGGGCGGTCCTGCTCGAGCGCCTCGAACTCGGCGGTCGAGAGGGGCAGGCAGGTCTCGCAGAAGTCCATCCCGAACGGGGTCAGGTGGATGCTCCGCCGCATCGTGGTGGCGCGGCCCGCCTTCCGCATCGCCTCGTGGGCCTCCGGCTGGGCCTCGATCACCTGGTAGAGCACCTGGTCGTCGAGGGGCTCGCGAGAGAACCAGATCAGCCCGAGCCGGAAGAGGTTGTTCAAGTAGGCGGCAACCCGGTCGACGTACCGGCAGCCGGCCTCGGCGCCGATCATGTTGAGGCCGGGGGCCACCGTCTGCGAGCCGATCCCGAGCGGGCGCCAGGTCTTGACGTCGATCGAGGGCTGGGCGCCCTTGGTCGCGAGCAGGCGCAGGACGCGGGCCTCGTCCGGAGCGAGATGGCGGAGGATGTCCTCGTAGGCGGGGTGCCCCTCCTCGTCGTAGGAGACGTCCGCGGAGGCATCGAGCAGGGCCGCGCCGCGGGCGCGCAGCGGGTCCTCGTCGGCGGCCAGGGTCGGCTCGCCGCCGTCGCGGCGCGGGACGCGTAGCTGATCCTCGATCTCGTCGAAGCCGAAGAGCCGCCGCGCCTGCTCGCGCAGCTCGGCGCGGACGTCGTTCAAGAGGTCGGCGCTGTCCTCGTCCGTGAGCGCGGCGCGGGTGAGCCAGTTCATCCCGCGCACGTACGCGTCGATGGTCCAGCCGGCCGAGCGCCAGGCGGCGCCGGCGGCGAGGCGGGCGAGGACCGGCGCGACCTCGATCGCGTTTGCGCCGGTCCCCGGACGCTCGTCCGCGGGCGGATCGACCACGGGCTCGTCGCGGCCCTGATCGGGGTCCAGGGGATCGATCGGCACGCAGCCGATCCTAGGGATCGCCCGCCTACGGCGTGGAGGTCGCGGGGGCAACCGCCGACTCGGCGCCCCCGCCGTTCCGGCGGTACATGATCCGCGCGAAGATGCCGGCGGTCACGAACATGAACGAGCTGTAGACGGCGGCCGGGATCGCGAGCTGGGTCGAGATCGTCGCCGCGACCGCGATCGCGAGCGTCGCATTGTGGATGCCGAGCTCCATCGAGATCGCCGTTGCCTGCGGGTCGGAGAGGCGGGCCAGCTTGGCGACGGTGAAGCTGATCGTCATCGCGACCACGTTGAGCGCGATCGTCGCGCCGGCCACGTCGGTGAAGTTGTCGAGCACACGGTCGTTCTCGACGGCGACGGCTACGGCGATCGCGAGCACGAGCACGACGATCGCCGCCTTGCGCGCCTTGTCGTAGTTGCGCTCGGTCCATGCGGGGCGCCTGGCGCGGACGAACATCCCGGTCGCGAGCGGGATCAGCGTGATCAGGAAGACGCGGGCGACGATCCCGAGCATCTCGGGATCCGATTCGAGGCCGGAGCCGAAGTGCTCGACGGCGAGGCCGAGGAAGACGGGGACCGTGACCACGGCGCAGACGCTGGAGATCGCGGTCATCGTCACCGAGAGGGCGACGTCGCCGCGGGCGAGGTGGGTCATCATGTTCGCGGTCGCCCCGCCCGGCGACGCGCCGAGGAGGACGATGCCGACAGCGAGCGCGGCGGGCAGCGCGAAGAGCTCCGCCATCCCGAACGCGAGCAGGGGCGAGATCAGCAGCAGGTTCGCGAGCCCGATCGCGACCCCCTTGGGATAGACGATCACGCGGCGAAAATCGGCGGTGGTCAGGCCCAGCCCGAGGCTGACCATGATCACGACGAGCGAGATCGGCAGGACGATCTCCGCGACTAGGGACTGGTCCTCCACGCGTCGCGACACTACCGACGGGAGCCGTCGCGGGTCGCACATCTGCATCTCGGCGGCGGGCCCCTCCTACCATTCGCCGACCATGCGGATCGACGAGATCCTCGCCACGCGAGCGGAATCGGGAGAGCCCGTCTTCTCGTTCGAGTTCTTCCCGCCGAAGACGCCGGAGGGCGTCGAGAACCTGTGGACGGCGGTAGGCGACCTGCGGGGGCTCGAGCCCGACTACGTCTCGGTCACCTACGGGGCGGGCGGGGGCACCCGGGAGGGCACGCTCGAGATCTCGAGCCGGCTGAAGAACGAGCTCGGGGTCGAGACGATGGCCCACCTGAGCTGCGTCGGCGAGACGGCGGAGGGCATCGAGGAGATGCTGCGGCGGGTCGAGGGCGCCGGGATCGAGAACGTCTTCGCGCTGCGCGGGGATCCGCCGAAGGGCGAGGCCGAGTTCGTCCAGCCCGAAGGCGGGTTCTCGTCCGCGGCCGAGCTCGCCGGCTTCGCCTCGGAGCGGTTCGACTTCTCGCTCGGCGGCTCCTGCTTCCCGGAGGTTCACCCAGAGGCGAAGAGCCCCGAAGCCGACCTCGCCTACCTGAAGACGAAGGTGGACGCGGGCGCGCGCTTTCTGATCACCCAGCTGTTCTTCGACAACCGCGTCTACTTCGACTTCGTCGAGTCGGTCCGCGAGCGCGGCATCGACGTGCCGGTGATCGCCGGCGTCCTGCCGATCCTGAGCCTCGGCCAGGTGCGGCGGTTCTGCGCGAACTGCGACGCCAACCTGCCGGAGGCACTGGTGGCGGCGATGGAGGCGCTCGGCGGCGACCCCGAGGCGGAGGCCGAGTTCGGGATCGCCTACGCCGCCCGCCAGTGCGAGGAGCTCCTTGCGGGCGGTGCGCCCGGCATCCATTTCTACACCGTGAACCGCGCCGGGCCCACCCGCGCCGTGCTCTCCGCGCTCAAGGTCGGGCGGCCCTGGCGGCACGCGCCTCACCCGCTCGGCGTCGCGACCGGCGACTAGGCTCCGCGCCGCATGGGCGACTTCACCTATCAGGGTCACACGATCTCGTACGACGAGTACGGCGCCGGCGACCGCGTGCTCGTCCTCACCCATGGCCTGCTGATGAACAGGCGGATGTTCGACGGCCTGGGGCCGGAGATGGCCGCGCGCGGCAACCGCGTGATCTGCGTCGACCTGCTCGGGCACGGGCGCTCCGACCGGCCCGTCGACATCCAGCTCTACGGCATGTCGAGCTTCGCGGACCAGCTGGCCGCGCTGCTCGACCACCTCGAGCTACCCGAGGCGGTCATTGGCGGCACCTCGCTCGGCGCCAACGTCTCCCTCGAGATGGCGGCGCGCCACCCCGGCCGCGTCCGCGGCCTCTTCATGGAGATGCCGGTGCTCGACAACGCGCTGCTCGCGGTCGCGCTGATCTTCACGCCGGTGATGGCGGCCCTGCGCTTCGCCTCTCCGGGGCTGCGCCTCGTCTCGAGCGTCACCCGGCGGATCCCGCGCACCTTCCATCTCGTCGACATCGGGCTCGACTGGGTTCGCCAGGAGCCCGAGCCCTCGCTCGCGGTGCTGGAGGGCCTGCTGATCGAGCGAACCTGCCCACCCCACTCCGAGCGCGCGCAGCTCGACCAGCCGGCGCTCGTGATCGGCCACCTCGGCGACCCTCTCCACCCGTTCTCGGACTCGGGGATGCTCGTCGAGGAGATGCCGAACGCGCGGCTCGTGAACGCCAACTCGATCCTCGAGTGGCGGCTCAACCCGCGCCGGCTGAACGACGAGCTCGCCGGCTTCCTGGTCGACGTCTGGGAGGCGCCGGAGGTGGCCGCCGCGCGCGCAGACCGCAGCGGCGACGCGGCGCCGGGCAACGGCCAGCCCCCGCAGGCCGTCGCGGGCGACTGAGCCCCGCGGTTTACCTGCGCCGAAGGGGCTATCGAATACCCTGCCGCGCGTGCTGGAGACCCGTTCCATCGGCCTCGCGACGGCGTGGACCGCGCTCGCGGTGACGCTCGGCGCGTGCGGCGGCGATGACGAGACGACCTCGTCCGCGTCGACCACGAGCTCCACCACCACGTCGACGACGACGGGCGCGACCGGCGCCGCGGGGCCCTGCGCGCCCGACGACGCCCTCGTCGACCGCGCGAGCGGCGAGTTCTCCGGGCTCGACCTCGACTGCCGGCCCGGCACCGAGCCCGCGGCGATCGAGGTCGCGGATCTCGAGGAGGCCGCCGACGCGGCGGGGTGCGAGCTGGAGCTCGACCTGCCCGACGAGGGGAACACCCATATCCCGGAGTCGAAGCCGGCCGAATACGACACCAGCCCGCCCACCTCCGGCGACCACGACCAGGTCCCGCTCGCCGACGGCGCGTACGCCGAGGAGCCGGAAGCGCGCTACTTCGTGCACTCGATGGAGCACGGCCGGGTGGTGATCCTCTACGACCCGAGCCTGCCTGAGGAGGACCAGCTCGCGCTCAAGGGCGTCTTCGAGGACGACCCGGACGGCATGGTCCTGATCCCGTACTCCGAGATGCCCTACGAGGTTGCGGCGACGGCCTGGACGAACGCGCTGGGCTGCGACGCGTACACCCCTGAGACGCTCGACGCGATCCGCGACTTCCGCGACGAGTTCCGCGGCAAGGGCCCCGAGGCGATCCCGCTCTAGGCCGATGTCGAGCCGCAAGGAAGAGAGGGAGCGGCTGCGCGCCGAGCGGCTCGCGGCGCAGAAGTCCGCGACGAGCGACGAGCGCCGCCGCCTGGTCCTCGGCTACTTCGTCGCAGGCGTACTCGGCGCGCTCGTGATCGCGGGGATCGTCGTCGCGGTGATGAACGCCGGCGGCGGCGGCGCGGGCGAGGAGGCCGAGGCGAACGAGGCGGCCGGGTTCGATCCCAACACCGGCTTCAAGGTCCCCCAGGACATCCAGCTCGACGAGCGCGAGGGGACGCCGCCGCCGACCCTCCAGCAAGGCGACCTCGAGGCGGCCGCCAAGGCCGCGGGCTGCGAGCTCGAGCTCGACCTCCCCGACGAGGGCAACACCCACATCTCGCCCGACGCGAAGACGCCGGACTACAAGACCGACCCGCCGACCTCGGGGGACCACTCGCCCGAGAACCTCGCCGACGGGGCGTATCTGGCGACGCCGCCGGTGGTCAACACGTTGCACTCGCTCGAGCACGGCCGGATCGAGATCCAGTACGACCCCGACCTCCCCGAGGAGGAGCAGCTCGCCCTGAAGGGACTCTTCGACGCGGACCCGGAGGCGATGATCATGTTCCCGAACCCGGACATGCCATACGAGGTCGCGGCGACCACCTGGACGAACATGCTCGTCTGCGACGAGTACAGCCCGGAGGCGCTCGACGCGATCACCGACTTCCGCGACGAGTTCCGCGGCCAGGGGCCCGAGAACGTGCCGTTCTAGGCGGCTCGCCCGCGAGATCGCGCGCGACCCAGCGCAAAACACGCGCAATTCGCGACCTTTCTGCCAACCTCCCAAGACCCGCAACAAGAGCTCGGGTTCGTTGTTGCAGGATCAAGTGATGGCAAGCGATTCGCGAAGGAACGTCCGCATCGCCGCCTGCGGCGTCGCGCTGGCCGTGGCCGGCGCCTTGGCCTGGGCGGTCGCGCCCGCGATCTCGCTCGCGCCCTACGCGCCCGAGCCCGTGAACTTCGACCAGGACGTCCCCGCCGTCGAGAAGCTCGACCACGCCGAGTCGCGCGAGCTTCGCGCGGCGAGCTCGCGGACCGCCGGCGAAGCGCCGGGCGCGAGCGAGGGCCGCGTCCGCTACCTGAGCGAGCCGTTCGCGGCGCCGAAGCGCTTCGACCTCGTCGGGCTCACCGAGCTGAAGGCCCCGGTCGAGGTCAGGGCCCGCGAGACCGGCGGGGAGTGGAGCCCCTGGGTCGAGACCTCCGACGGCGAGCCGGTCTGGACGGGCGGCAGCGAGGAGCTTCAGATCCGCAGCCGCCACGACGAGCCGGCGGGCGATGTCTCCTACGTGAACGTCAGCGGTGACGCCACCGCGGGCGACCGCGCGCTGAACGCGGCCCGCGGGGCGGTGAACTCGGCCTTCGTCACGGTCGCGTCGGTCTTCGCCCCCGACGCCGCCTCCGGCGACGCTCCGTTCGAGGTCGTCAACCGCCGGGAGTGGGACCCCGGTCACGACTGCGTCCCCAAGGACCCCGCCTTCGGCAAGGTGAAGGCGGGCGTCGTCCACCACACCGTGAACGCGAACGACTACACGCCCGACGAGGCGCCCGCCATCGTGCTGGCGATCTGCCGCTACCACCGCTACTCCCACGGCTGGAACGACATCGGTTACAACGCCCTCGTCGACCGCTTCGGCAACGTCTACGCGGGCCGCAACGGGGGGCTCGCCAACCCCGTGATCGGCGCCCATACTGCCGGGTTCAACTCCCAGACGTTCGGCGTCGCCTCGATCGGGGACCACCGCTCATCGGGCCTCTCGAAGGCCGCGATCGAGGCGATCACGAACCTGCTCGCCTGGAAGCTCTCGCTGCACGGCATCGACGGCCGGGGACGGACCAGGGTCCTCTCCGCCGGCGGCGCGACGAGCAAGTACCCCTCCGGGACGCGGGTCTCGACTCGCGAGGTCACCCGCCACCGCCACTTCGGCCAGACCGAGTGCCCCGGCCGCGCCCAGATCTCGAAGATCCTGCGGATCACCCAGGAGAAGATCGCCTCCGGCGAGTTCGCCACCCCTGAAGAGCCGCCGCCGGCCGACGGCGGCGTGCCGATCGTGCCGTAGCGCTCAGGGAGCGCGGTAGGCCGGGAAGAAGCCCTCCGCGGCCCCCGGTTCGGCGCTCAGCCGCTCGTAGGCGCGGCGGTCGCAGACGACCTCGTGGGTGACGAAGGGCTCGCGGCGGTTGGCGAAGCCGCGCTTGAACTCCTCGAGGCCGTCGCCGGGGCTGAGGCCACCGCCGAGGTTGAGCGGCGCCCCGAGCTGGGCGGAGAGGTCCTGGAGGGCGACGATCAGGTTCTTCATCGGCGCCTCGCGCAGGTGGGCGTCGTCGGTGCCGCTCAGGAAGTAGTGCAGTACGCCGTCGGAGAGCGCGCCGATCGAGGCGGCGGCCGTCCCCCCACCGGGCGCGGCGACCGTGACGAGCCAGGTGCGCTCGGAGGACAGCGCGGCGTCGAACCAGGCGCGGTCGAAGAAGTAGCGCTCGCTCGCCGCGGTGCGGACCATCGTCTGCTCGTAGACCCGGCGGAAGCCGGCCCGCGCTTCCGCCCCGGAATCGGGGCCGGGCGCGACCGTGACCGCGTAACCGGCATCCTCGTTGCGGCGGACCTGCCGGCGGTCGGTCGGTCTCGACTTCCGCTTCGCTGCGGGATCGGAGATCTGCAGCGTGCCGCGGGCGGCGCCGGCGAGCGCGTGGGGGCCGAGCGCGGTGCCGCGGGCGAAGAGGCTGACGAGCCCGGTCGGGCTCCAGTCGACCTCCTCGTGGGCGAGCGGGCCGGCGAGCTCCCCTTCGGCCACGACCACCCCCGGGTATCCGTACGGCGATACCGCGTCGAGGCCCTCTCCGCCGGGGATCTCGCGGACGAGGAGCGGCGCGACCAGCACCGCCCCGGCGGTCTCGATCCGAAGCGTGTGCGTGACCCCCTCGGCGCCGAGGTACGGCGGGCTGCGGAAGAACTCGTCCGTGCTCGCCGCGGCCCCGTCGTCGGCGAGGAGCTCGGCTACGCCTCGCGCCAACGCTCGGCCCAATCGGTGGCCGTGACCCCCCAGACCTCGCAGTCGATCAGGGTCCCGTCGGGCCGGCGGATGTG
Source organism: Solirubrobacterales bacterium (assembly GCA_036375215.1). GTDB lineage: Bacteria > Actinomycetota > Thermoleophilia > Solirubrobacterales > 70-9 > DASUSH01. The sequence goes on along the minus strand of DASUSH010000097.1, from coordinate 54,385 downwards.
GTCACGCATCGTGCCCTCGTGCTTCCAGCCGAGCCAGGTGACGACCTTCTTCGCCGCCTCGTTGGTTGCCGGGATCCGGCCGTAGACGCGATGGGCGTCGAGCTCGTCGAAGGCCTTCGCCAAGGTCAGGCGCTCGGCCTCCCGCCCGACCCCCCGGCCCCACGCGGCGGGGTCGGCGATCACGCAGCCGAGCTCGGGCGCGAGCTGGCCGCCGATCCCATACAGCGCGGTGAAGCCGACCGGGGTCTCGCCGCCGTCGAGCAGGACCGCCCATTTGTGGTCGGCGCCCTCGGGGCGCATCGCCCGCTCGACCCAGCCCCGCGCCTCGTCGGCCGAGAAGCTCTGGCGCACCTCCATCATGTTCTCGGTCACCTTGCCGTCGTTGAACCAGCGCTCGACCGCGGCCGCGTCCTCCGGCCGGAACTCGCGCAGGCTGACCACTACTTCTCCCATTCGCGCGGCACCCTAGATGACGCCTCACCGCCGAGGCCGTGGCCGAGCAGTATCTGCTTCACGGTGCGGCCCAGGATCCGCAGGTCCAGCCGCGCCGAGCGGTGCTCCACGTACCAGACGTCGAGCTCGATCCGCTCGTCCCAGGGGATCGCGACGTGCCCCGAGACCTGTGCCCAGCCGGTGAGGCCCGGCTTGACCTCGAGCCGGCGCCGCTGGCGCTCGGTGTAGAGCTCGACCTGGGCCGGGATCGTCGGCCGCGGCCCGACGATCGCCATCTCGCCGCTCAGGACGTTCACCAGGTTGGGGAGCTCGTCGAGCGAGAGCCGGCGCAGGACGCGGCCGAGCCGAGTCACGCGGGGGTCGCCGGACTCGACCGCGGTGCCGATCCCGACCGGGTCGGAGCCCGGGCGCATCGTGCGGAACTTGAGCAGGTCGAACTCGGCGCCCCCGAGGCCGACGCGGCGCTGGCGGTAGATCGCGGGCCCGCGCGAGTCGAGCCTGATCGCGATCGCGATCGCGATCTGGAGCGGCGCGGAGACGATTAGGGCGAGCGCCGCCGCCGCGACGTCGAAGGCGCGGCTCATCTCACCTCGTCCCCTCCGGCTTCCGCCAGGCCGCGGGCGGGCCCTGGCGCCAGCGGTCCCAGCAGCCCGCGGCGATCGAGGCGGTGACGAACACGTAGTAGCGGCAGACGAGCGCGACCCGCGACGAGGCGGGGCCGGCGGTGAGCGCGGCGCCGAGCACCGCGAGCTGGACGGCCAGGGCGAGGCGGTAGATCCGCCCGCGCCCGAGCAGGCCGAGGTTGGCGGCGAAGGCGACGACGTGCAGGATCGGGGACGCGTACCGGAGCAGCCGGTGCGAGGCGATCTCGAACCCGTAGAGCGCCGGGTAGCCGCGCGGCGAGACCATGCCGTCGCGCACGACGATGTCCCAGAGGCCGCGCATCATCCGCCGCTTGCGGTCGAACTCGCCCTCGAGCGTCGGCACCAGCTTCTCCTCGGCGACCGCCTCCGGCTCGTACAGGCAGCGCCAGCCGCGCTTGGTGAGCATGAACGGGAACGAGAGGTCGTGGCTGCGCGACGGGCCGAGCGGCAGGTAGGCGTCGCGGCGCACCGCGTAGATCGCGCCGTTGCCGGCGGTCACCCCCGCGAGCCCGGACTCGAGCTCGCGCACCTTCATCTCGTAGCGCCAGTAGGCGCCCTCCTGGTTCGAGCCCTCGGCGTCGAGGAAGCCGGCCTGGCCGCAGACGTAGCCGACCTCCGGGTCGGCGAAGCGGGCCACCAGGCGCCCGAGGGCGTCCGGCCGCCAGTACGCGTTCGCGTCGGAGAAGGCGAGGAGATCGCCGCGGGCGCGCTCGGCGGCGGCGTTCTGGGTCGCGATCTTGCCGGCGCGCGGAAGTTCGAGGACCAGGTCGGCGCCCGCCTCGCGGGCGCGCTCGACCGTCGCGTCGGTGGATCCGTCCGAGGCGACGATGATCTCCAGCCGCTCGCGCGGCCAGTCGAGCGCGAGCGCGTTCTCGACCTTGCGCGCGATCACGTCCTCCTCGTCATGGGCGGCGATCACGAGCGACACGAGAGGCGACCTGCCACCTGAGGGGTCTGACCCCAAAGGGACAGGTCGGCGGCGCGTGAGCAGGCGGAGCGCGGCCGGGTAGCCGGCGTGGGTGTAGACGAGCAGCGCGACCGCGGCCCAGAAGGCTCTGGCGAGGGCGGGCATGGGAGACGCCAGTATGCGCGCTCAGGCGAGCAGATCGCGGTAGATCGCGAGCGTCCGCTCGGCGATCGAGTCCCACGAGTAGGCGCTCGCGGCGAGCCCGGCGGCCGCTTCGCCGAGGGCGCGGCGGGCGGGAGCGTCGCCGATCAGGCGGTCGAGCTCGGTTCGCAGGGCGCCCGCGTCCCCGGCCGGGACGAGCGCGGCTCCACCCGCCTCGCCGACGTCCGCGAAGCCGCCGACGGCGCTCGCGACGATGGGCTTGCCGAAGGCGAGCGCCGTGTACAGCACACCGGACTGCTCGATCTCGCGGTGCGGGAGGACGACGACGTCGGCGCGGCGGAAGAAGGAGGGGATCTCCGGATCGGTGACGAAGCGAGGGACGAAGCGCACCTTCACCCGGCAGCGCGCCGCGAGCTCCTGGAGCGGCGCGAGCGGCATGCGCGGCATGCCGACGATCCAGAGCTCGGCGCCCTCGAGCCCGCGAAAGGCCTCGAGCAGGACGTCCACCCCCTTGTAGGGCCGGATCAGGCCGAAACAGAGGACGACCGGGCCCTCGACGTCGGCGAGCTCGGGCGGGAGCGGCTCCTCGCGGAGGCGGGTCAGGTAGTCGAAGGCGCCGTGCGGGATGACGTGCACGCGGCCCGGGTCGAGCCCGATCCGCTCGCGCAGCGTGCGCGCGCCGGACTCCGTGTGGATGAAGACGGCGTCCATCCGCCGCAGCAGGGCGCGCTCGCGGGCGATGCCGGCGCGCGAGGAGGGCAGCGGGTAATGCACCGTGTAAGCGCGTGGGCGGGACGGCGGCAGGAGCGCCGCGTCGAGGCCGGGCACGGTCACCCACTGCCAGTGGACGACGTCGGCGGCGGCGGTGAGCGAACGGGCGCGGATCATGTCCGGGACGTGCTCGGCCAGCTTCAGCGCCCGCCGCCCGCGCGCCTCGAGCCCGCGGGCAGCGGTGCGGCGATAGAAGGCCTCGGTGACCCGGTAGCCGTCCTCCCGCGGCACCGGCCCGTAGAGGAATCGGCTGGTGACGAGCTCGACGTCGGCGCCGGCGCGGGCGAGCGCCGCGCTCAGGGCGTGGTCGTAGGGGGGCGTGAACGCCGACGGGTCGAGGAGCTGAACCTTCATGCGCGCGATTATCGTGATCGGCCCGTGGCGCCCGCCCTCTCCTACTGCATCGTCAACACCAACGGGCGCGAGCATCTGCTCGCCTGCCTCGACGCGATCCGCGAAACCCACCCGGCGAAGGTCGAGCACGAGATCCTCGTCCTGGACAACGCCTCGGACGACGGATCGGCCGCGGCCGTGCGTGAATGGATCGGAACCCGGGGCGGTCCCCGCCCGATCGAGCTGATCGAGAGCGAGGGGCGCCGCGGCAAGGCGGAGAACGATTCGGTCCTGCTCGAGCGCGCGCGGGCGCCGCTCTGCCTGCTCCTCAACGAGGACTCCGAGCTGCAGCCGAAGGCGGTCGACGAGCTGCTCGCCGCGATGCGCGCGAACCCCGACGCCGGAGCCGCCGGCGCCCGCCTGCTCTCCCCCGACGGCTCCCCGCAGCCGTGCGCCTGGAGGCTGCCCGGGCTCCTCACGCTGATCGCCGGCGTCCTCTTCCTGCACCGGCTGCTCACCGTCGAGAGTCGCGGCGAGCGTGTCCGCCGGGTCGGTTGGGTGCAGTCGTCCGCGATGCTCGTCCGCCGCGAGGCCGCGGCGGCGGTCGGCTACCTCGACCCGGAGTTCTTCGTCTACTCCGACGAGACCGACTTCTGCAAGCGCCTCCGCGACGCGGGCTGGTCGACGGTGTTCGCGCCGCGGGCGAAGGCGATCCACCACGAGCAGCTCGCCACGGACCGGTCGGCCGGCTCGCGCCGGGTCGTCGAGTTCCACCGCAACCGGGACCGCTACATGCGAAAGCACCACCGCTGGCTCGCCCTCCCCGCCCGCCCGCTGTCCGCGCTTCCCTACCTGCTCCGCGCGCTGGCGGCCGGCGTCCTTCCGGGCCACGACGCGGGCTGGTACATGCTGCACGCCCGCCAGGCGATGCGGCCGGGGCGCGGCGAGGGGCTCGCCGAGGCGGCGGCGGAGTGGAACCGCGCCGCTCGTGACGCATCGGCCGCCGCGCCGTAGTGCCGGTATGCGTCCCACGATCGCCGCTGCCCTGATCGCCCTGGTCGCCGGCCTCGCCGGCTGCGGCGAAGCCGAGACCTCCGCGCCCGAGTCCGAGCCCGGCCGGGTCGCCCGGATATGCCCCGAGCTCGGGCGCTCCGGCGACGACGCCTACCGCGAACGCGCCGAGCACGCCCTGGTCGGGGAGACCCTCGCGGCGGCCCAGGACCTCGCCGCGGCGGGCGGCTGCCGCGTCGAGGCGGGCGAGATCGACGGCGTGGGCCAGGTGCAGACGCGCGAATACGACCCCTCGCGGATCACGGTGGCGGTCCGCGACGACGAGGTCGTGCGGGTACTCGGCTTCGGCTAGATGCGCGCGTCCTCGTCGCGGCGCTCGGCCTCGTAGACCTCGGCGCCGGGCTCGCCGGGGGCGCGGCGCTCCGCCAGCATCTCGAGTGCGCGGGCGCGGAGCTCGCGCAGGCGGGCGCGCTCGGCGTCGCTCAGGAAGCCGAACAGGTGCAGGATCAGCGGGTAGGCGAGCCAGAGCGCGGTCCGGCTGACCATGCCGATCGCCCCCTCGGTCGGCAGGAGCAGGTCGCCGCCCGCGACCAGCGCCGCCGCGACGCCCACCGCGAGCGCCAGCCGGCCCCACTCGTACGGGACCGGGAAGAGCCGCTGCGTGAACGCGTACATCAGCCCGAGGACGACGATGTAGGAGCCGACGAGGGCGAGGCCGGCACCGACGATCCCGAGCGGCGGGATCAGGGCGAGGTTGAGGCCGATGTTGGCGACGGTCGCGACCCCGGTCGCGGGCAGGTTGAACTCCGTGCGGTCGGTGCGGCCGAGGATGACGACGAGCACGAGGTAGAGGGCGTAGAGCGTCACCCCTGTGGCCAGCAGGCCGATCGCCTCGAAGGAGTCGAAGAACTCGGGCGCGGCGAGGATGCGGACGATCCACCGCGCGAGCAGCCAGAAGCCGACGACCATGAACGCACAGACGGCGAGGAACCAGGTCACGATCAGGGCGTAGACCCGCTTCGCCTCGTCGTCGTCCGTGACCGAGTACGCGAGCGGCGGCCAGGCGAGCTGGAAGCCGCGGACGAGGACGTTCACCCCCTGCGCGAAGCGGATCGCAAGCGCGTAGAGGCCGGCCTCGGCGAGCCCGGCGAGGCGGACGAGGATGATCCGGTCGATGAACTGCAGCGAGTAGAGCGAGAGCTCCGCCGGCATCGTCGGCAGGCCGAACCGGAACATCCGCCGGAGCATGCCGAGGTCGGGGACGAGCGCGAGCCGGCGGCGCTGCTCCCAGACCAGGTAGGCGAGGAAGGGGACGCCGCCGCCGTAGGTGCCGAGCAGGAGCCCTCGCGCCCCCTCCTCCTCGACGACCACCAGCCACACGGTCAGCGGGATCGCGAGCAGGACGTTCGCCATCGTGAACACGAAGTACGCCTTCGCCCGCTCGTCGAGGCGGAAAAGGGCGACGAGGTACTCGTAGAGCGTGAAGATCCACAGGCCGCCGATCGCGATCCTGACGAGGTCCGGCTGCGAGCTGTCGAGCAGCGCCTCGGAGATCGGCTCGGCGAACGGCAGGGCGATGAGCGCACCGGCGGTGGTCGTCCAGAAGAGCGAGGCGAAGCCGGTCTTCACGACCTGCTCGCGGTCCTCGCCGGCGAGGTAGTAGAAGCGCATCAGGGCCTCGATCACCCCGAGCCGGATCACGATCGAGGTCGCGATCACGCCGACCACCATCACCTCCGCGGCGCCGTAGTCCGCCGGGGTCAGGTAGCGCGTGTAGAGCGGCAGCAGCGCGACCGCGATCAGCTTCGAGAGCACGCTCGAGGCCGTGTAGGCGGCGCCCGTCGTGGCGAGCCTGCGCAGGTAGTCGAACATCAGCGGCGGGCCAGGACGAGGCCGATCGCGAGCAGGACCCACGTGATCGGGTCGGTGAAGAAGGCCGCGTACGAGAGGCTGTGCACGAACATCGCGGCGAGCGCGGCGAGCAGGGTCGCCCGCGCGATCCCGACGACGAGCCCGTCGGGCGGGTCGAGGCCGCCACCGCCGCCCGGGAGGCCGGGGGCGTAGGGCCTGATCGCGCAGGCGAGCGCCGCGAACGCGATCGCGACGACGGCCAGGTAGACGGCGAAGCCGATCCCGCCCTGCTCGGCGAGCACGGTCACCGGCTCGGTGTGCGAGACGGTCCCGGCCGCCTCCTCACCGGCCCGGAAGCGCTTCTGGAAGGCCCGCTCGAAGCCGCCCGAGCCGAGCCCCGCGACGGGGTCGTCGGCGGCCATCTCGAGGCCGCCGCGGATCAGCTCCCAGCGCCCCGACGTCTCGACGTCGATCGACTTCCGCGACGAGGCGTCCGAGTCGAAGGCGCCGCTCGCCGCGAGCGCCACCACGGCCGCGACGAGGGCGCCCGCGCAGACCGCCGCCGTCAAGCGCGCGCTCCAGCGCAACCCGGCGAGCACGGCGAGGCCGGCGAGCAGCGCCACCAGGCTCGACTGCGAGAGCGTCGTCGCGAGCGCGGCCAGCAGCACCAGCGCGAGGCCCCCGGCGCCCGCAACCGTCCGCGGCGTGCGCTGCCAGAGCATCACGGCCACCACGGCCACGATCGTCACCGCCAGGTAGCGCCCGAAGACGTTCGGGTCCCAGAACAGCGAGTTGACCCGGAAGTGGGCGTGGATCTCGTTCGCCTCGATGATCGTCGGGTTCCAGAGCAGCTCCCGCATGCCGTACTCGGCGAAGGCGACGATCGCGAACAGGATCGCCTCGGCGACCACGATCGCCAGCGCGTAGCGCAGCACCCGCCCGGACCACTCGACCCGGCCGAGCAGCGCGGCGAGCACCGCGAACGGGGCCAGGAAGAAGCCGGCGTTCGAGGCCGCCTGCGAGAAGTCGTCGGAGTGGATGCCCTGGATCGCGTACAGGACGATGAACCCGGCGAGGGCGAGCGGCAGCCAGCGGAGCGCGAAGGCGCCCGGCGGCGCCTCCGGCTCGCGGGGGCGTGTCCAGGCGCCGGCGAGCGCGGCCACGGTCCCGGCCGCGATCACCGCGTAGAGCGGCAGCAGCAGGTTGGCGCTCTCGCCGCCGGACTCGATCGGCACTCGGAACGGGAGCGCGGCGATCGCGAGGAGCGGCAGGGCCTCGGGGTGGCGGCGGATCACGAGCGCGAGGGCGGCGATCACGAGCGCGCCGGCGAGCGCGGCCGCGGCGAGCAGCGCGGCGTGGTCGCGCAGGTCGCGGAAGCGCTCATCGTCCCAGCTGTCGGCGGCGATCAGCGCGACGGCGAGGGCGAGGGCGAGTGCCATCGCGGCGGCGCGGGAGCGGTCGTCGCGGAGGACGAGCGCGCCGCCCGCGGCGAGCGTTGCGAGGACCGCGAGCGCCCAGGTCGCGACGTCAGCCATCGCGCCCGGGCTTCAGGACGATCTGCTCGGGGAGGACGATCTCGCGCCCGAGCGAGTCGAGGGTGACGCGAACCCGGTAGACGCCGGGCTCCGCGCCGGCGCCGTCCCACCGGAAGCGGTGGAACTCGAAGTCGCCGAGCGGCTCGTCCTCGGCGAGCACCTCGACGGTCTCGTCGTCGGCGTCGACCACCTCGACCGTCCCGCTCGCCTCGTCCTCGGTGAGGCGGAACTCGATCTTGGCGTGCTCGCCCTCGGCGGGCCGGACGATGTTCGTGAGCTCGATCTGGTCGACGACGAGCTGGGTGCGGGCGGTCTGCGAGAGGACGAGGACCGCGAGCGTCGCCACGACGATGGCGGCGAACAGGAGCGGCGCTACGAACCTGCCGCGCGGGCTCACCTACTGCGCGCGATCCTCGCCGGCGATCACTGCGACAGGGGCTCCGTCCACGAGGCCCCGGGTCTCCTCGTCCATCGGGACCACGCGCGCCTGCACGCCGAGCTCCCGGGCCACCGCCTGCCCCTCGTCCTCGGAGCCGGGCTCGAACATCACGGTCGTCTGCTCGAACGGGGACTCCGAGTTGGTCACGGTGCCGAGCTGGAAGTCGCCGGCCTCGACGTCGTCGCCCACCCTCGCGGCGAGGTCCGGCGTAGCGGTGCCGTTCAGCACCGCGACCTCGACCTCCGCTGGGACCACGGCCGATGGCCGCGCCGGGCGCTCCGGCTGGTCGCCTTCGTCCCCCGACTGCAGGACGACGAAGACCACCGCGATCGAGAGCACCAGGACGCCGGCGACGATCGCGAAGAGGCCGCGCTCGCTTGGACGCCTGACGAAGCGGCGCAACCCACCGTTCTGCCGGGGCGCCGCGACCGCCGCGCGCTCGCCGGTGATGCGCGCGGTCGCGGGGCGGTCGAGCGCGATCCGCTCCGCCGGGGTCAGCGGGCGCGGGGGGGTCGAGCCCGGGACCGGTGTGACCCCGCGCCTCGGGGCCGTATCCGGGACAGGGGTCGTGCCCGGCGCGGGCGTCCCCGGCGGCGTGCCGAGGCCCGGAACCGCGGGAGGCGGCGGTGCCGGCGCGGCGGACGGGGCAGGAGCGCCCGGGGGAACCGGGGGGGCGGGCTCCGCTCGTGGCTCGGGCTCGGACCGCGGCGGGGCCTCGGCGACCCCCTCGGTGAGCCGCGCGGCCTCGGCCGCCTCGCGCTCGGCGACCTCGAGGTCCGGCGTCAGGAGCATCCAGGTCCGCAGCCTGCGGATGTCGCGGTGCTGCGAGACGTAGAGCGGCAGGACCAGGGCGATGCCGACGAAGGCGGCGATGCCGACGAAGAGGCCGATCTTCTCGGGGATCTCGAGGAGCTCCATCGCCCTCGCTCCCTAGCCGGTGGGCGCGGTCTCGACCGGGGCCGTCTCGGGAGCAACCGCTTCCGGCGCCGGCGCGGGGGCCTCCGGGGCCGGGGCGGCGCCCTCGCTCCGCGCATCGTCCTGGCCGAGGACGAGCGCCAGGTCGGCCTTTCCGGCAAGCCCGCGCACCTCGGGGATGATCGCCTGGGTCGAGGTCCGGCCGAGCGTGCCGTCGAGGTCGCCCGCGAGGCCGCGCGCGGAGGCCTTCATCCCCGGCTCGTACATCACCACGGTCTCGACGAAGCTGGTGTCGGTGTCACCGACCCTGCCGATCTTGTAGCCGGCCTGCTTCACCTCCTGGGCGATCTGCTGGGCGAACCCCGGGACCGCGCCCTCGCCGCTCGCCGCGGTGCCGTTCAGGACCGCGACCTCGATCTTCCCCGGCGGCGGGGCGCTCTTGCCCTTGCGCTCCTTGCCGTCCTCCTCGCCGTAGAGGCCGAAGCCACTGGTGAGGAGCACGATGCCGGCGACGGCAGCGACCGCCAGGAAGCCGAGGACGAAGCGGAGGTCGACCGGGCTGCGGCGGTCGGCGGCGCGGTAGCCGCTGCGCACCCCGGCCCCCGCCCTCGTGGCGCGGTCGTGGATCCAAGCGCCGAGCGCGATGAACGGGCGGGCCAGGCGTCCGTGCTCGGGCTCGGGCACCTCCTCGCCCTTGCGCTCGGCGGCCTCGATCGCCCGCTCGGGCGCCACCCCCGCCCATTTGCGCAGGCGGCGCAGGTCGCGCGCCTGCTGGATCACCAGCAGGATCAGGATCGCGAGCCCGAGAAAGGCCGCGATTCCGAGGAACGCGCCGATCCGCTCGAGGTCCATCAGCGGGAACCCCGGGCGGGGATGAATGCGTAAAGGGCCATTGAGGCGCGGGAATCTTAGGTCTTGGGTCGGTGGGCGCGGTTCGCCCGGCGACCGACGGGCGCGGTCTAGACGTCGACCTCGAGGTCGCGAATGACGGCTTCGCGGTCCGTGATCATGCCGACGACGCCTTCCGCGAGGCCGGTCTCGTCGCCGCCGGCGACCAGGCGCTCGAGCCGGTTGACCGTCCCCTCGACCCACTCCGGGTCGAGCGGATCGGTCCTGACCGCGCGCAGGATGCGCTCCGCGGAGGTCGGCTCGGAGCGCTCATTGGCGTTGAACAGCTCCTCGGCGAGCTTCTCGCCGGGACGCGGCCCGGTGAACTCGATCGCGATGTCCTCCTCGGGCTCGTACCCGGCGAGCCTGATCATGTTGTTGGCGAGGTCGATGATCTTCACCGGCTCGCCCATCTCGAGCACGAACACCTCGCCGACCCCGGCGCCGAGGTCGCCGGCGCGGATCACGAGCTGGACCGCCTCGGGGATCGTCATGAAGTACCTGGTCATCTCCGGGTGCGTGATGGTCACCGGCCCGCCGCGCTCGATCTGGCTGCGGAAGATCGGGATCACGCTTCCCGACGAGGCGAGGACGTTGCCGAACCGGACGGTGAGGAAGCGGGTGCGGCGGTGCTTGTGGCCGGCCGCCTCGACGATCCACTCGGCCATCGCCTTGGAGGCGCCCATCACGGTCTGCGGGTTGACGGCCTTGTCCGTCGAGACGAGCACGAAGCGCTCGACCCCGGACACGGCCGCCGTCTCCGCCACGACCCGGGTCGCGATCGCGTTGTTGCGGACCGCCTCGAGGGGGTTCTCCTCCATCAGGCCGACGTGCTTGTAGGCGGCGGCGTGGAAGACGACCTGGGGCTTGAAGCGCTGCATCACCTCCAGCATCCGGTCGGCCTCCTTGCAATCGGCGAGCACCGACTCGGCCTTGGTGAAATGCCACTCGCCGACCATCTCCCGGTCGATCTCGAAGAGGTTGTCCTCGGCGTGGTCGAGGAGGACGAGTAGCCGCGGGCGCACGCGGGCGATCTGGCGGCAGAGCTCGGCGCCGATCGAGCCGCCGGCGCCGGTGACGAGCACGACCTTGTCGGTCAGGTAGGCGCCGACCCGGTCGAGCTCCATCACGACCGGCTCGCGGCCGAGCACGTCCTCGACCTGGACCTCGCGGAGCTGGCGGGTGAGCTGGACACCGCCTCGCAGCAGCTCGAACACCGTCGGCAGGGTGCGCACCTGGACGGCATGCTCGCGGCAGGCGGCGACGACCTTGCCGCGCAGCGAGCCCGGCGCGGAGGGGATCGCGATCACGACCTCGGCGGGCTTCGTCTTCTCGACCACCTGCTCGATCTCGTCCGTCGTCCCGAGCACCTTGACGCCCTGCATCTGCATCCCGCGCTTGCGCGGGTCGTCGTCGATGAAGCCGATCGCGCGGCCGCCGAGGCCGGGGTTGAGCTGGAGCTCGCGGATCACCATCTGCCCGCCCCAGCCGGCGCCGATCACGAGGACGCCGTGGTCGCGGCGCTTGCGCGCCTGGCGGTCGGGGTGCTCGACCGTGAAGCGGACGGCGGCGCGGGCGCCGCCGGCGAGCGCGACGGTGAGCAGGAAGTCGAAGACGACGATCGAGCGCGGCAGCTCGTCGTCGAACGGCTGCCCGATCACGAAGATCGCGATCAAGACCGCTGTCGCGACGGCGGCGGCGCGGATCACGATGCCGAAGTCCCGCAGCGCGAAGTAGCGCCACCACTTCTGGTGCATCCCGACCAGCGTGAAGATCAGGGACTTGCCGACGGCGACGAAGAGGATCGAGCCCCAGAGGATGTCCTCGTAGCGCCCCGGGATCCCGTTCGGCAGGTCGATGAACCGAAGCTGGAAGGCGAGCAGCCAGGCAAGCGCGGCCAGCCCGGCGTCGGCGAGGACCTGGAGGAGGCGATGCTTGTAGACGGGATCGTTGAGACGTCCCATGAGGAAACCGGATTCTAAAGCCCGTTCCCGGGTCCACCGCGTACTCTTCCCCGCCGCATGACGGACTTCATCGTCGATCCGATCGTCGAGTGGGCGACCGATTTCATCGAGGCCACGGGCTACGCCGGGGTCTTCATCCTGATGCTGCTCGAGAGCGCCTGCATCCCGGTCCCGAGCGAGGCGATCATGCTGTTCGCCGGCTTCAACGTCTCCGAGGGGGACCTGACCCTGTTCGGGATCGTCACCGCGGGCGTGCTCGGCAACGTCGTCGGCTCGTGGGTCGCCTGGGCGGCGGGCTACTACGGGCGCATGGAGCTACTCGAGAAGAACCGCCTGATCCACATCAACCACAAGCACCTCGACTGGGCCGACCGCTGGTTCCAGCGCTACGGGGACGTGACCGTCTTCTTCACGCGGATGCTGCCGATCATCCGCACCTTCATCTCGCTGCCCGCCGGGATCGCGCGGATGCCGTTCTGGCGGTTCACGCTGCTCACCCTCGCGGGCTGCATCCCCTGGGTGCTGATGCTCGGCATCGTCGGCCGCGAGGTCGGCGACCGGTGGGAGGAGTGGCGGGACTACCTCCATTACGGCGACTACGTCGTGCTCGCGGGGATCGTCGCCCTGATCGTCTGGCTGATCGTGAAGCGCCGCCGAAACCGCGCCGAGCCCGCGGCGGCGGCGGCGGGCGACGGCGAGTCCTGAGCGCGAGCGCCCTGACCCCGGCGCGCGCTGCGCTCCTCGGCCTCGTGCAAGGGCCGACCGAGCTGCTGCCGGTCTCGAGCTCGGCCCACCTCACGCTCCTCCCCTGGTTTCGCGACTGGGGGTGGGAGGAGCTCGACCCCGAGCTGCGCAAGGCGTTCGACGTCGCTCTGCACGGCGGCGCGGCGGCGGCGCTGGTGGTCGGCCAGCGCGAAGTGATCGCCGCGGAGATCGCCGACTTCGACCGCCGCCGGGCGGCGGTGCTCGCGCTCTCCTTCCTGCCCGCGCTCGCCGCGGGGGTCCTGTTCGAGCGCGTCATCGAGCGGCGGCTCGGCGGGCCGCGGGCGACGGCCGCGGGTCTCGTCGCCGGCTCGGTCGCGATGGTGCTCGCGGACCGGGCCCCGCAGGAACGCGGCCACGGGGACGCCGGCGCCGTCGACGGGCTCGCGCTCGGGGTCGGCCAGGCCGCGGCGCTCGCGCCCGGCGTCTCGCGAAACGGCGCGACGCTGACCGCGGCGCGGCTGCGCCGGTTCTCTCGCCGCCACGCGAACTTCCTCTCCCGCACCGTGGCCCTGCCGGTGATCGTCGCCGCGGCCGCCGGCAAGGGCCTTCGGCTCGCCGGCCGAGGCGTGCCCTCGGGGGCGGGCCGGTCGATCGCCGCGGGCGTCGCCGTCTCGTTCGCGTCGACCCTCGCCTCGCAGGGCCTGATCCGCCTCGTCGAGCGCGACGGCGGCGCACTCTGGCCCTATGCGGCGTACCGGGTCGGCCTCGCCGCCGCGGTCATCGTGAGAATGCGACGCCAGTGAGCCAGGAGGCCTACGAGGAGTCGGGCGTGAGCCAGGCCGGGGCGGACAGCGCCGTCGACGCCCTGATCGCCGGGCTGCGCAAGCACGGGGGCGAGGCCTCGCGCGCCGTCCCGCTTCCCGGGCACTACGCGAGCGTCGTCCGGTTCGACGAGCGCACCGGGATCGCGATCACGACCGACGGCGTCGGCACCAAGCTCCTCGTCGCCGAGCGCCTCGGCCGCTGGGACACGGTCGGGATCGACTGCGTCGCGATGAACGTGAACGACCTGATCTGCGTCGGCGCCGAGCCGCTTGCGATGGTCGACTACCTCGCCGTGCCAAGCGCCGACCCGGAGGTCTGCGGCGCGATCGGCGTCGGCCTCGGCCGCGGCGCGGAGCTCGCCGGGATCGAGATCCCGGGCGGCGAGCTCGCCCAGCTCGGCGAGATGGTCGCCGGCCCCGACCTCTCCGGCGCCGCGATCGGCTCGGTCGCGCTCGACGCGATCGTCGACGGCGCCCGGGTCGAGCCCGGCGACGCGATCATCGGCCTCCCGTCGACCGGCCTGCACTCCAACGGCTACACGCTCGCCCGCCGGGCCCTCGCGGACCTCGACCTCGCCGACGACCGGCTCGGGCGCCCGCTCGGGGACGTCCTCCTCGAGCCGACCGAGATCTACGTGCGCGCGGTGCTCGAGCTGCTCCGCTCCGGCGCCGACGTCAGGGGCCTCGCCCACATCACGGGCGACGGCCTCAACAACCTGCGGCGCCTGACGGCGCCGGTCGGCTACGCCATCGACGACCCGCTCCCCGTGCCGCCCGTGTTCGAACTGATCGCCGAGCTCGGCTCGGTCTCCGACGCCGAGATGCACGAGGTCTTCAACATGGGCTGCGGCTTCTGCTGCGTGGTCGCGGCCGCCGACGCGGACGCCGCGGCCGAGCTCCTGCGCCGGCATCATCCGGAGGCGAGGCGGATCGGCTCGGCCACAGACCGGGCCGGGAAGATCGAGCTCGCCCCGGGGACCTAGCCCGCCGGCCCGGGCGCGCCCTCCGCGCCCTCCGCGCCGGTCGGGCCCGTCGGCCCGCTCGGGCCGGAGGGGCCGCTTGCGCCCTCGTCGACCGGGATCGTCGGCGGCGTCGTCGCGGTGCTCGTCTCCTCGTCGGCGTCAAGCCCGCAGCCGACCGGCACGAGCAGCGCCGCGCAGGCGAGCGCGAGGGCGATCGCGCGTCCTGGCAGAATACGTTCGTTGATTGTCTTTACAGCCACGCCGGTCGAGGGGATCATCGGCTCGCGATGAACGCCGGCGACGCTACTCGACCGCGGAGGATCGTGCTCGTCTCGTTCCCCGGGGTGCTGGGACTCGACCTGGTCGGCCCCGCCGAGGTCTTCTCGACCGCGGGCAGGATGCGACCCGGCTCGTACGAGGTCGAGATGGTCTCGAGCTCTGCGTCGCACACGACGTCGTCGGGCCTCGGGCTGCTGGCGGGCTCGCCCCTCCCCCGGTGGACGAGCGGGGTCGACACCGTGATCGTCCCCGGCGGCGCCGGGGTGAGCGACGCGGAGCAGGACGCCGAGCTCATCGAGTGGCTGCGCGACGCGGCGAGCCGGGCGCGGCGGGTCGCCTCGGTCTGCACGGGCTCCTTCCTGCTCGCCCGCGCGGGCATCCTCGACGGCCGGCGGGCGACGACCCACTGGGCGTCCTGCTCGGCGCTCGCGCGCCGCTACCCGCTGGTGGACGTCGTCCGCGACCCGATCTTCGTCCGCGACCGAGACGTGTACACGTCGGCCGGGGTGACCGCGGGCATGGACCTCGCGCTCGCGCTGGTCGAGGATGACCTCGGCGCGGAGGTGGCGCTCGAGGTCGCGCGCTGGCACGTGATGTTCGTAAAGCGCCCGGGCGGCCAGTCGCAGTTCAGCGCCTCGCTCGCCGGCCAGCTCGCCGAGCCCGGGCCGCTGCGCGAGCTCCAGGACTGGATCGCCGACAACCTCGACGCGGACCTGAGCGTGCCCGCCCTCGCCGCGCGTACCCACATGAGCGAGCGCAACTTCGCCCGCGTCTTCCAGCGCGAGGTGGGGACGACCCCGGCCCGCTACGTGGAGGGGCTGCGGCTCGAGCGCGCGCGGATCGCGCTCAGCGAGGGGTCCCAGCCCGTCGCCGCGGTCGCGCGCCGCTGCGGCTTCGGCACGGCGACGACGATGCGGCGCGCCTTCGAACGACGCTTGCGAATCCGGCCCAGCGACTACCGCGCCCGCTTCCAGCCGGCGCTAGGAGGTAAGTGAGACATGAACGTGGCGATCCTCATCTTCGACAAGCTGACCGCGCTCGACGCGATCGGGCCCTATGAGGTCCTCTCCCGCGTGCCGGGGTGGGAGCTCACCTTCGTCGCCAAGGAGCCGGGGCCGAAGCGGACCGACACCGGCCATCTCGCGATCACCGCGGACGCCTCGATCGGCGAGCTCGCCGACCCGGACATCGTCCTCGTGCCCGGCGGCGAGGGCAACCGGCCGCTGCTCACCGACGACGAGGTCCTCGACTGGCTGCGCCGCGTCCACGAGACCTCGAAGTGGACGACGTCGGTCTGCACGGGCTCGCTCGTCCTCGCCGCCGCGGGGATCCTCGACGGGCTCGAGGCGACCTCGCACTGGGCCTACCTCGACCGGCTCGCCGAGGGCGGGGCGACGCCGGTCAAGCGGCGGTTCGTCGAGGACGGCAAGGTGATGACGGCTGCGGGCGTCTCGGCCGGCATCGACATGGCCCTCCACCTCGTCGCCCGCGAGACGCACGAGGACGTCGCCAGGGCGATCCAGCTCGGGATCGAGTACGACCCGGACCCGCCGTTCGACTCCGGCGCCCCCGAGAAGGCGAAGCCGGAGCTCGTCGAGATGATCCGCAGCCTCGAGGCCCGGGGCGAGGCCGCGCCGGCCGCCTAGCGCCGCGCCTCTAGGCGGCCTCCCAGAGCACGCCGAACGCCGAGACCTCCTGCTTCAGCCGCCACTCGCGGGCGAGGGACCAGAGCTCGGCCTCGAGCACCGGGCGCGGGCGCTGGGTGAGCGCCTCGAGCTCGCGGGTGGTGAGCCGGCCGAAGCGCTCGACCGCGGCGAGGGGCTCGGGCGGCCGCTCGGCGGCCGGCGTCGCGCCCACGGCGGCGGCCGCCGCGCGCAGGCGCTCGTAGGGGACCGGGCCGTAAAGCGCCTCGCGCTCGCCGCGCTCGCCGGCGAAGACGAGCGACGGGAAGCCGACGCGCTCGCCGCCCACCGTCGCCTTGACCTGCCCGGCGGCGCGGGCGTCGTCGGGCGGGTCGCGGACCTCCTCGAGGTCCGCGCCGAAGGCTTCGACGATCGCGTGCGAGCGCAGGTCGATCTCGAAGCGCTCGCGATCGAGGCCCGCGGGCCCGGCCTCGGCGATCAGGGCCTCGGCGTGGTCGAGCCGGCGGCGCCCGAGCATGATCCCCTCGCGCAGGCGGCGCAGGTAGCGAAGCGCCGCGGGCGCGCCCTGCTCGGCGGCGGCCTTCACCGCCTGGCAGGCCGGGTAGCTGGATGAGAGCGGGTTCTGGCGCCAGATCAGCGGGTCGGTGGGCATCCCGGTCTCGTCGCTCACCTCGAGCCACTCGACGAGCAGCTCGAGCCGGTCGGCCGCCTCGATCGTGCGCGCCATCCCGCCCATCACCGGCCTGAATTCGATCCCGTCGCCGAACTCCCACTCGAGCCGGCGCCGCTCGGGCTCGGTCGCCCACGACCAAACGCAGGCTGGATCGGTATAGAGACGGGCTTCGACAGGCATGGTCGCTTGCGTTCTCCGCCCCCGGTGAGGACGAGTTCGGCGGCTAACGTCGAAAATAGCGACGAAGTGATCGGCACCAAGCTCAACGGGCGCTACATCCTCGAGTCGAAGCTCGGCTCCGGCGGCATGTCCACCGTGTATCTCGCCCAAGACGAGACCCTCGAGCGCTGGGTCGCGGTGAAGCTCCTCCACCGCGAGATCTCAGACCAGCCCGACCAGATCGAGCGCTTCCGCCGTGAGGCGCGCACGGTCGCCCAGCTGTCGCACCCGAACCTGGTCTCGGTGATCGACGCCGGCGAGGACGGCGGCCACCCCTACATCGTCTTCGAGTACGTCGAGGGCGAGACGCTGAAGCAGCGGATCGAGCGGCTCGGCCGCCTGCCGCTCGACGAGGCGGCCGCCTATGCGATCGAGATCGGGCGCGGGCTCGCCGCCGCCCACGCGGCGCGCATGGTCCACCGCGACGTTAAGCCCCAGAACGTCCTGATCGACGCCGAGGGCCGGGCCAAGGTCACCGACTTCGGGATCGCCCGCGAGCTCGAGGCCGACGGGCTGACCGCCACCGGCCGCGTGCTCGGCACCACCGACTACGTCTCCCCCGAGCAGGCGATGGGACACAACGTCGACGCCCGCTCCGACATCTACTCGCTCGGCGTCGTCCTCTACGAGATGCTCATCGGCGCCCCGCCCTTTTCCGCCGAGACCCTCGTCGGCGTGGCGATGAAGCACGTGAACGAGCAGATGCCGGACGTGCAGGTCCGCCGCCCCCAGGTCTCATCCGCCCTCGCCGCGGTCGTCGAGAAGGCGACCTGGAAGGACCCCGGCCGCCGCTACTCCGAGATGGCGCCGATGCTCGACGACCTCGAGCACGCCCTCGAGGTCGAGGTCTCGCGGGCCGGCTCCTCCACCGGGGAGGCGACCAACGTGCTGCGCTCGGTCCCCGCCCGCAACCGCCGCCTGCTGACCCCGCGGCGGCTCTCGGTCGCCGGGATCGCGGTCGTGCTGATCGCCGCCGCGATCGCGATCGCGATCGCTGTCTTCACCGGCGACGAGGGGCCCTCGCGTCAGAAGAACAAGGAGACGGGGGCCGCGCCCGTGGGCGACATCGTGGGCGCGGACGACTTCGACCCCGAGGGGACGCCGCCGAACGACGAGCACCCCGAGGAGGTCGAGCTCGCGATCGACGGCAACGAGACCGGCACCTCCTGGACCACCGAGTCCTACTCGGCCGGCCTCGAGGGCGCGAACAAGTCGGGCGTGGGGATCGCGGTCGACGCCGGCAAGCCCGTGGAGGCCGCCGAGCTGAAGGTGGTGACGCCGACGCCCGGCTGGAGCGGCGAGGTCTACGCCACATCCGAGAGCCCGCACCCCGACGATCTCGAGGGCTGGGGCGAGCCGGTCGGGACGATCGAGGACGCGGGCGAGGACGTGACCGCCGAGTTGTCCCTCACCGACCCCGCCCGGCACTACCTGCTCTGGCTCACCGACCTCGGCGACAACGACGCCGTCGAGATCGCGGACGTCCGCCTGCTGGGCTGACCTGTCCCTTTGGGGTCAGACCCCTCGGGTGGCAGGTCCCCCCTAGAAGCGGTGGGCCCGCTCTGACTCGTGGCGCTCGACCGCGAGGTGCACGAGGCGGTCGCAGAGCTCGGGGTAGGGCACCCCGGTCGCCTCGAAGAGCTTGCCAAAGACGCTCGTCGAGGTGAAGCCGGGGATCGTGTTGATCTCGTTCACCAGCACCTCGCCGTCGTCGGTGACGAAGAAGTCGCAGCGCGCGAGGCCGGTATTGCCGATCGCGGCGAAGACCGCGGCGGCGAGCTCGCGCACGCGGGCGACGGCTTCGTCGCCGATCGGCGCCGGGACCGCCAGCTCCATGCCGCCCTCCGAGTACTTCGAGTCGAAGTCGTACCAGTCGCCGCGGGGAACGATCTCGCCCGGCAGCGAGGTCTCGGGCCGCTCGTTCCCGATCACCGAGCACTCCACCTCGCGGCCCTCCGAGTGCGCCTCGACGATCACCCGCGGGTCGTGTGACTCCGCCTCGGCGATCGCGGCGTCGAGCTCGGCGAGCGACTCGACGCGGCTGATCCCGACCGAGGACCCGAGCCGCGATGGCTTCACCCACAGCGGCAGGCCGAGCCCCTCGGCGAGCTCGCGCCACCCCTCCTCGCCGACCTCGCAGAACCCGACCTGGGGCAGGCCGTGGAAGGCGAGGAGGCGCTTGCAGATCAGCTTGTCCATCGCCACCGCGGCCGAGAGGACGTTCGGCCCGGCGTAGGCGACGTCGAGCACCTCGAGGAGGCCCTGGACCGTCCCGTCCTCGCCGAACGGGCCGTGCAGGACGGGGAAGGCGACGTCGCAGCCCAGCAGCCCGCCGGAGGGCTCGAGCGACACCGGCTCGCCACCGGCCTCCCAGCGCCCGTCGCGCCCGATCAGCACCCGGACCACCTCGTGGCCGGCCGCCTCGAGCCCCGCCGCGACCGAGGCCCCGGACTGCAGCGAGATCTCGTGCTCGGAGGAGCGGCCGCCGTAGATCACCGCGACCCTCACGGCGAGGCCACCTCGTCGCCGGCGGCCGGGTCCGGTTCCTCGGGCTCGACGAAGTGGCCGACCTCGATCGTCACGTCGGTGCCGGGCGGCACCCGGCTGCCGCCGCCGGGGGTCTGGTCGAGGACCTGGTCGTCCTCGGACTCGACATCGGTGTCCACCTCGACGACGGTCGCCCCGAGGTTCGCCGCGGAGAGGTTCCCGAGCGCGGTCGTCCGGCTCTGCCCGACGACGTTCGGCACGCTGACGTCGCCCGGCCCCTCGGAGACGACGATCGTGATCCGCTCGCCCTCCTCGACCCGGCTGCCGGGGCCGGGGTCCTCGGAGACCACGTTGCCCTCGGTCACGTCGGACTCCTCGGTCTCGACGTCCACGAGCAGGCCGGCGCCCTCGAGCTCCGTGCGCGCCGACGCCTCGGTCTGGTTCAGGACGTCGGGGACCGTGACCAGCTTCGGCCCGGTCGAGATGAAGATCGTGACCGTCGAGCCGCGCTTCGCCCGCAGGCCCGCGCTCGGGGTCGTCCGGATCACGTCGCCCTCGTCGGTGTCGGAGGACGTCTCGCGCTCCGACCTGACCCGGAAGCCCCTGTCCTCGAGCTCGGCGATCGCCTCCCCCTCGGGTTGGTCGACGACGTCGGGCACCACCCCCTTGCCGGGCCCGGCGGAGACCGAGAGCGTCACGGTCGAGCCCTCGTCGGCCCGCTCGCCGGCGCGCGGGTCCTGCTCGAGCACCGTGCCGCGCCTGGCGGCGTTGGCGAACTCGTCGACGTCGACTTCGAACCCGGCCGCCTCCAGCTCGTCGGCGGCCTTCTCGACGTCCTCGCCCGTCACCGCCGGCACGGAGACCTGCTCGGTGCCGAACCGGTTGATCAGGAGGATCGCCAGGAGGCCGGCGAGGATCGCCGCGAGGAGGCCGATCAGGATCCACCGGCGGCGGCGCCGGCGGCGCTCCTCCGCCTCGGCGGCGGCTTCGGCGTCGGGGTCCGCGACGGCGGCGAACATCGCCGTGTCACCCACGTTGGCGGGGTCCGCCTCGGCGGCGTCGAGCGCCCGCGAGAACTCCTCGGCGCTCGTGAACCGGTTCGCCGGATCCTTCGCCAGCGCGCGCAGCACGACCGCGTCTAGCGCGGGTGGCACGCCCGGGTTCAGGGAGCTCGGCGGCGCCGCCTGCTCGGAGACCTGCTTGAGGGCGACCGCGACGGCGCTGTCGCCGTCGAACGGGACCCGCCCGGTCAGCATCTCGTAGAGGACGACCCCGGTCGAGTAGAGGTCCGAGGAGGGCGCGACGTCGAGCCCCTGCGCCTGCTCGGGCGAGAGGTACTGCGCCGTCCCCATGACCGAGCCGGTCTGGGTGATCTCCGACGCGCCCGCCCGCGCGATTCCGAAGTCGAGCACGCGCACGCGGCCGGCGGGGTCGACGATCACGTTCTGCGGCTTGATGTCGCGGTGGACGATCCCGTGCTCGTGGGCGAAGCGCTCCGCGGCGAGGATCTGGCGGGTGATCTCGACCGCCTGGGCGACGTTCAGGCCGCGATCGATCAGGTTCTTGAGCGAGGAGCCCTCGACGTACTCCATCGCGATGTAGTAGGTCCCGTCGACCTCGCCGCGGTCGAATACGCCGACGACGTTGGGG
Organism: Solirubrobacterales bacterium; assembly: GCA_036375215.1. Lineage (GTDB taxonomy): Bacteria > Actinomycetota > Thermoleophilia > Solirubrobacterales > 70-9 > DASUSH01. Next base: position 33,070 of record DASUSH010000097.1, on the reverse strand, counting down.
TGCATCAGGCCCGCGGCGGCCGCGGCCTCGCGGCGGAAGCGCTCGACGAACTGCGCGTCCTGGGCGAAGCGGTCGTGCAGGACCTTGACCGCGACCGGGCGGCCGAGCTCGACGTCCTCGGCGAGCCAGACGTCCGCCATGCCGCCCGAGCCGAGGCGGCGGTCGAGCCGATAGCGGCCGTCGACGGTCGCGCCCTCGGTGAGCCTCATCGCCGGGCCCCCCGGGCGGCGCCGGCGGCGCTAGTCAAGGAGGGACTCCATCACCTGCGTCGCGATCGGGCCCGCGGTGTCGCCGCCGAAGCAGCCGGTACAGCGCTCGACGGTGGCGGCGACCGCGATCTGCGGGTCGTCGGCGGGCGCGAACCCGATGAACTGGGCCTGGTTGAGGCTCGATTCCACGTCGATCTCCGCCGTGCCGGTCTTGCCGGCGAGGGTCGAGCCGGCGACCGAGAGGCCGCTCGCGGTTCCCTCCTCGGCGACGTTGGTCATCATGTCCGCCATCTGGCCGGCCGTGTCCGCGCTCATCACCTCGCTGAACTCCTCGGGGTCGAGCTCTTCGCTGGTGCGGCCGTCCGGGTCGGTGACCTCCTGCTGGAACGTCGGCTCCATCAGGGTCCCCTCGTTCGCCACCGTCGCGGCGACCATCGCCATCTGCAGCTCGGTGGCGAGGATCTGGCCCTCCTCACCACCCTGCCCGATTGCGACGCGGCCGACGTCGAAGCCCTCCTCGACGAGCTCGCGGTCGGAGTTGAAGACGCCGCTGGCGGTGAGCTCGTCGGACGGGAAGTCCACGGGCGGCTTGCGGAAGAAGCCGAAGCGCTTCATGTACTCGACCATCGTCTCCGGGCCCAGCTGCTCGCCGACCTGGGCCCAATAGGTGTTGACCGAGTTGGTCAGGGCGGTGGTCATGTCGATCGTCCCGAAGTCCTGGCCGCCCGAGTTGGCGAGCGGGACGCCCGAGACGTCGATGCCCGAGTTCGCGTTCAGCGTCGTCGACTGCTCGAACTCGCCGGAGTCGAGCGCCGCCGTGGCGGTCACGACCTTCATCGTCGAGCCCGGCGGATAGACCGACTGGGTCGGGCGGTTGACGAGCGGGGTCTCGCCCTCGTCGCTGGTCAGCGACTCGAAGTCTGTCGGGACCGTGTTCGGGTCGTAGCCCGGCGTCGAGACCATCGCCCTGATCGCGCCGGTGTCGGGCTCGATCGCGACCACGGCGCCGCCGGTCTCCGGCGTGGTGATCGCGCTCTCGAGCGCCTGCGTCGCGACCCGCTGCGCTTCGGCGTCGAGGGTGAGCGTCACGTTCGAGCCCTCCTCCGTTTCGCCCTGGAGCTCGTCGATCAGGTTGGCGAACTCGTTCGACTCGCCCGTGAGCGTCGTGTTCTCGGAGCGCTCGATCTCGGACTGACCCACTTCGATGAACGAGTAGCCCACCGGGTGCCCGAAGAGGTCGCCCTGCGGGTAGCGGCGCGAGTAGATCGTCTGCTGCCCCTTCCCCTGCGCGATGCTCTCGGCGACGACGGTGCCGTCCACCGTCGTGATCGTGCCGCGCTTGATCCCCTGCGCCTCGATCAGGGCGCGCCGGTTCTCCGGCTTCTCCTTCAGCTCCTCTGACTTGAACACGGCCCAGTACGAGGTGAACCCGACGAGCGTCGCGAACAGGATCAGGGCGAGCACGTAGAGCCGCATGATCGGCGCGTTCAACGGTCCACCTCCGGGAAGGTGCCGGTCACGCCGCCGCTCCCCAGGCGCGGTCTTCGCGCCTCGTTCGAGACGATCAGGAGCAGCGCGACGAGGATCATGTTCGCGACCACGGAGCTGCCGCCGTAGCTCACGAAGGGCAGGGTCACGCCGGTCAGCGGGATCACCCGGATGACGCCGCCGATGATCACGAACGCCTGCAGCGCGAGCACCGCGGTGAGGCCGGTGGCGAGCAGCTTCGAGAACCCGTCCTGGACGGTGAGCGCGGCCTTGAAGCCGCGGGCGGCGATCAGGGCGAAGATGAGGACGACGGCGCAGGCGCCGAAGAGTCCGAGCTCGGAGGTGATCACCGCGTAGATGAAGTCGGTGTGCGGCGCGGGCAGGATGCTCCCGCACTCCGGGAACGGCACGTGGCAGTCGGGCGCGAACGGCCCGGGCAACCTCAGGAGCGACTGCCCCAGGCCCTCGCCGAACAGGCCGCCCTCGGCCTGCGCGAACAGCGACTGGGTGATCTGCCCGGCGCCGTCGGGCGCGTCGCGCGCGAACGGATCGAGCCAGATGTCGACGCGGTCGGCGATGTGGCTGACCGTGCGCGAGAAGAAATAGGCCCCGACCGCGAACATCGCCATGAACTGCAGGACGAGCGTGGCGCTGTTGGTCGCCACGTAGAGCAGGGCGAGGAAGGCGCCGAAGAACATCAGCGAGCTGCCGAGGTCGCGGATGAAGACGAGCATCACCATCGATGCGCCCCAGACGACGAGCAGCGGGCCGAGGTGCTTCATCGGCAGCCAGGTGAAGGTGAGGAACCTGCGCGCGTTCACCAGCATCACCTCGCGGTGCTCGCGCAGGTAGCTGGCGAGGAAGACGACGATGCAGATCTTCGCCAGCTCCGCGGGCTGGAACGCGATCGGGCCGATGTCGACCCCGAGGTAGGCGCCGTTCACCTGGGCGCCGATCCCGGGCAGCCGCGGCAGCAGGAGCAGGACGATGCCGGCGATCGCGATCAGGTAGCGGTAGCGCTCGAGCACGCCGAGGTCGCGGACGAAGACGATCGTGGCCGCGAAGACGAGCGCGCCGAGCACCATCAGCGACGCCTGCTCGAGCGCCAGGGACTCGTCGATCCGGTAGAGCACGACCAGCCCGACGGCGGCGAGCAGCGCGACGAGCGGGAACAGGTACGGGTCGGCGTGGGGCAGCCGGATCCGGATCAGGATGTGGATCGCGACGCAGATCGCCAGGAAGTAGCCGCCGTACGTCAGGGTGACGTTGCCGACGTCGAGTGTGTCGACGAGGAGGACGCTGGTGAAGCCGGCGGTGACCAGTAGGGCTACCGGGATGAGGGCCAGTAGCTCTCGGTTGCGTGCGCTCATGGGCTAGGTGGAACGGCTAGGGACGATGGTCAGCCGCCCTGCGGGTCCTGTCGGCTCGGATCCTCCCGCTGGTCGGGCCTGGACGGCCCGTCCGCGGGCCCCTCCGAACCGCCACCCGCAGGAGATGCGTTCCCCCCAGCGTCGTTGTTCGAGGAGGAAGAGGTGGAGGCGGGTTCGGACTCGGCGGCCGTCTCCTCGAGGTCGGTGATGAGGGACTCGGCGTCGTCGCGGCCCCGCAGCTCGTGGTCGGTGACCTCGTCCTGGCGGTCCTCTGGCAGGGACGCGGCCTGGGTCGGGCTGGAGTAGACCTCGGAGTAGAGCTCGATCCCCGCGGGGAGGTCGTACGGGAGGCCGCGGTAGAGCGCGATCCGACCGCCCTCGTCGGTGCCGAGGAAGTAGATCTGACGGGCGCCCCAGATGCCGCCCACGACGAGCGCGGCGACAACCGCGAGGGCGATCAGCGTCTTCGCGAGACGGGCCGGCCAGCGGCGCTTGGGGATGCCCGAGCTCCCGCTCGGCCGCTCGCGGGTCGGGGCCGCGGCGCCGCCACGATGGGCGCCCTCGCGGACCGCCTCCGCGGTCAGGCCCTGCTCCTCCGCGGAGGGCCCGATCAGGGTCGCGCCCTCCTCCGGGGCCCCGGCTCCCGCCTCCTCGAGCCGGAACGCGACCGCGGTGATGTTGTCGCGGCCGCCGGCGGCGTTCGCCTCCCGGATGAGCGCCTTGCCGGCGCTGCGCAGGTCGGGGCTCTGGGCCAGGATCTTGGCGATCCGCTCGTCGGGGAGCATCGTCGTGAGGCCGTCCGAGCAGAGCAGGAAGGCGTCTCCGGGGCGGGCCGGGTAGCTCATCGTGTCCACGTTCACGGTCGGCTCGGGCCCGAGCGCCCGCGTGATGATCGAGCGCTGCGGGTGCTCGGCGGCCTGCGACTCGGTGAGCCGGCCCTGGCGGCGGAGCTCCTCGACGAGGGAGTGGTCGCTGGTCAGCCGCTTGAGCTCGCCGTCGCGCCACAGGTAGGCGCGGCTGTCGCCGACGTGGGCGATCGAGATCTCGTCGTCGGAGACCAGGACGGCGGTGAGCGTCGTCCCCATGCCCGATCGCGAGGAGTCCTGCTGGGAGAGCTCGTGGATGCGGGCGTTGGCGCCCTCGGCGACGCCGCGCAGGTACGCCTCGGGGCTCTCGCCGCTCGCGTTGCCGGGCTCGAATGCCTCCGCCGCGACCTGCGAGGCGACCTCGCCCGCCTGGGCCCCGCCCATGCCGTCGGCGACGACGAACACCGGCGCCCGGGCGAAGTACGAGTCCTCGTTCGCGCTCCGCTGGCGACCGGTGTCGCTCTCGGCGTACTGCTCGGCTACGCGCAGCATCGCGGGATTATCGGGAAGTTCGGCCGTGGGCGCTGGGTCATCCGGGCACGTCCAGCTCGAAGCGGAACTCGGTGTCCCCGATCCTGATCTGGTCGAGGTCGCGCAGCCCGACCTCCCCGTTCACCTGCTCGCCGTTTAAGAACGTGCCGTTGGTCGAGCCCAGGTCCTCCAGCCTGTAGGCGTTGCGCTTCGAGTAGACGCGGCAGTGGATCTGCGACGCGAAGCGGTCCTCGATGCGCACGTCGGCCTCCGCCGAGCGCCCGATCGTGAGCCCGCCGAAGAGGTCGAGGCGGTCGCCGGCATCGAGGCCGCCGCCGCGCAGGACGACGAGCCAGGCGTCGGTCGAGGGCTCCCGGCCGCCGCCCGCGACCTGATGCAGGCCGGTGCCCTCGACGGGAAGCGGGGCCGTCGACTTGCGCAGCTCGCGCAGCGCCGAGCGCGCCACCCAGAGCAGGAACAGGTAGAGCACGGCGAGGAAGCCGAACTTGAGGCCGACCGCTATCGGCTCGCTGTCCACGGGCCTGTCCCTAAGCCTGCTCGATGTCGAACGTGAAGCGCGACGTGCCGAGGACGACGTCGTCGCCGGGCGAGAGCCGCGAGGTATCGACCTGCCGCCCGTTGACCTTGACCCCGTTGGTGGAGCCGAGGTCGACGATCTGCCAGTCGCCGGTGTCGCCGCGGCGCAGCTCGGCGTGGCGGCGCGAGACGTTGGGGTCCCGGATCACGCAGTCGCACTCCTTCGAGCGCCCGATCACCGCGACCGGCCCGTCGAGCACATAGCGGCGGTCCTCCAGGGAGACGATGGCGCGGGTCTCGACCAGCCGGCCCTCGGGGCGGCGCTCGCGCCGCTTCTCCTTCGGGGGGGCGCTGTAGACCATCGTCTGGCCCGGGCTCCCCTGCGACGGCTCCTGGCCCTCGCGCGCCGGTGGCTTCACGAGGCGCGCCTGGATCCCGAACTCCCCGAGCCGCAGGCGCTCGTCGGTCTCGAGCTCGACCTCGGGCCGTGTCAAAAGGGCGTAGTCGCGGCGGCGGGCGTGCTCGAGCAGGTAGGCCGAGAGCTCCTGCTGGAGGGAGCGCTCATACCCCTCGAGGCGGGTGCGGTCCTCCGACGAGAGGAAGACCGTGTACTGGTTCGGCACGTAGGTCTTGGAGACCGAGGCCGTGCGGTGGGAGTCCATCTCCTTGGCGAGCTTGCGGGCGAGCTCGACCGGCTGAACCTGCGACGAGAAGGCGCGGCTGAACACGCCCTCGACAAGGCCCTCGATCCTCGCTTCGAGATTCCGCAGGACGCTGATTTCGATCTACCTTCCGGGAGGTCACCGAAGGTGACCCGTCGTGGATTCACTTGTTGCGGGCGGACGCGCTCTCGCACCCGCGAGCGCATGGGCGAGCGCACGGTGCAAACCGTTCGCAGGCGCCGAAATCCTAGTGGGAGCGCCGCCCACCGACCGCACCCACACCGCCACCGCGAGGATCACCGCCAGAGCCGCGACGAGGCCCGCGGTGGCCGGATCGGAGCCCGTGCCCACGAGGAGCCTGTGCATGGCGACGAGGCCCGCGCCCCAGCCGAGCGCTCCCACCGCCCGGATCACGGCGCTGCGCGAGGCGAGGAGCGAGGCGAGGAGGGCCGCGCCGACGGTCCAGGTCGCGGCGCCCGCGAGGGACGCCGGCGCGAGCAGGGGAAGCAGGACGTCCGTCGCCGCGAGCGACGCCGACTGCTCCCAGCCCGGCGCCGGCGCGTCGACGGTGCCGAGCAGGAGCGTCTCGCCCATCAGGGCCTCGGCGACGGCGAGCCAGCACCAGCCGAGCAGACCGAGCGCGGCGGCGCGCCGCGGGGTCCCGGCGAGCCCCGCGAGCGCGGGGTAGACCGGCGCCAGCCCGAGGAGCCCGAGGAAGGGGGCGGCCGCCGGGGCGAGCCAGTCTCGGACCCGGTCGAAGAGGAGGGGCAGCGGCACGCAGAGCGCCGCGATCACGGTCGCGAGGCCGGCCTCGCCGCCGGCGGTCGCGAGCCACGCGACGATCGAGACGAGCGCGGCGAGGGCGCCGAGGCGGATCAGGGGCCGGCGCATGCCCAGCCGGCGGCGGCGGCCGTCGTCCCCCGGGGCCGGGACCGAGCGCGAGCTGTCGAGCTCGCCCGATGCCCCGGTGAGCTCGGCGCCGAGCTCCGTGGCGTGCGGGCGTACTTCCGGGTAGGGCTCGAGGCAGGCGTCGATCGTCGCGGCGAGCGCCGCCGGGAGGTCCGGCCGGCGCTCGGCCAGCGGCGTGATCGGAGCGCCGATGGCGCGCGCGGTCGCCGCCGGCGTCGCACGTGTGACCGGGTTGTGCCCGCTGAAGCCCTCGTAGAGGACGAGGGCGAGGGAGTAGACGTCCGCCTCGGGGCCGGCGGGCTCGCCCTCCGCCTGCTCCGGCGCCATGTAGGCCAGCGTCCCCACCACCTCGCCGGTGCGGGTAAGCGCGGCGGCGCCGGCGACGCTCGCGACCCCGAAGTCCATGAGCATCGCGCCGCTCGCGGCGGCCGCGCTCCAGGGGCCGATGCGGGCGTCCTCCCACCGCGCCACCGCGATGTTCTCCGGCTTCACGTCGCGGTGGACCACACCGCGCTCATGGGCGTGGGCCAGTGCCTCGCAGACGTCGGCGCCGGCCTCGGCGAGGTCGCGGTCGGAGATCCGCCCGTGCCGGATCAGCGCGCGCAGGGTCTCGCCGTCGACGAGCTCGGAAACGAGGTAGATCGAGCCGGCGTCCTCGCCCAGCTCGTACAGCGTGACGATCGAAGGATGGTTCAGCCGCGCGGCGGCCTGGGCCTCGCGCAGCACGCGGTGGCTGCCCGGTCCGTTCGCGAGCACCTTGACGGCGACGTCGCGCTGCAGGCGCACGTCGCGGGCACGGTGAACCGTTCCGAACGCCCCGCGGCCGAGCTCCTCGGCGAGGCGGAAGCGGTCGAGGACCAGGCGACCTTCCATGACAGGTTCGACTTCTGCGCGCGACGCCTGCCTCCTGCCCGCGCGGCGCCTGGGCGAGCCCGGTCACGGGGGAACGACGGCTTCGTCCAAAGCAGGGGTCATACTCTCGCGGACGAAAAGCACGAGGAATCCTTGGCATTTCTCGACGACGACCCATTTGAGAGCAGCGGCCGAGAGTCGCGCGGTAGACGCCCTCCACCGCCGGGGGGTCGTCCGCCACCCCCCGATCGCCATCAGCAGATCGTGGTTCGCCGTGCCGTCGCCGCCGGCGTAGGCGTCCTGATCCTGATCCTGCTCGTGCTCGGCGTCCGCGGCTGCCTGAACGCGCGCAAGGAACGCTCCTTCGAGAACTACGTCTCCGACCTGTCCTCGATCGCCGCCGAGACCCAGAACCTCTCCCAGCAGTTCTTCAAGCGGCTCCAGGACCCGGGCGGGCTCTCCGCGCTCGAGTTCGAGGCCGAGGTCAAGGCCGACCGGGGCGCGATGGAGGGCCTGCTCGATCGCGCGGAGGGCCTCGACGCCCCCGACGAGCTCGCCGAGGCCCAGGACCTGATCGTGCTCTCCTATGAGCTGCGCCGCGACGCCCTGGCGGCGATCTCGGAGCTCTTACCCGTCGCGCTCGGCGACAGCGGGGCCGACAAGGCGATCCAGGGGATCGCCGAGGAGATGCGCACCTTCCTCGCCTCCGACGTCCTCTACACGAAGGGCCAGGAGCAGATCGAGGAGGAGCTGACCGCGCAGGAGATCGCCTACGACCCCGAGACCGAGCCGATCTCGACCCAGTTCCTGCCGGCGGAGCCGAACTGGCTCGACCCCGACGAGGTCTCGGGAGCCCTCGGTGGCGCCTCGTCGACGAGCGACGAGGATGCGGCCCCCGGCCTGCACGGCCTCGGGCTCGTCGAGGGCGGCGTGATCCTGCAGCCCACCGGCGCCGCGCTCGCCGATGGCGTCCCGGTGACCGCGGCGGCGGACGGCGCCGAGCTCGAGATCCAGGTCGAGAACCAGGGCGACAACGACGAGTCGGACGTCGTCGTCAGCTACGAGCTCCAGGGCGGCGGCAGCGGCGAGGAGACGATCGACGAGATCGCCGCGGGCGAGATCGCCACCGTCAACGTCCCGGTCGAGGCCGCGGCCGGCGACACCGGCGAGCTCACGGTCTCCGTCGAACCGGTCCCCGGTGAGGAGATCGAGGAGAACAACACCCTCACCACCGAGGTCACGTTCGAGTAGTCCCGCGGGCCGCTTCGTAGGATGCGGCCCGTGTCGGAGCTCGACTCGACCACTGGAATCGTCGCGATCGCCGCCGCCGCCGCCGCGGTGCTGGCGCTGATCGCGGTCGCGGCGCTGGCCTTGCGGCTGCGCCGGATCCGCCGCGCCCAGACCACCGTGCTCGGCGACTCCGACCGCGACGTCGTCCTCCACGCCGCCGACCTCGAGCGCAAGCTCGCCGACGACGCGCGGCGCCTCGAGCGGGCCTCGGCAGGGCTGGAGGAACGCATCGCGGCGGCCGAGCGCCGGCTGGAGACCGTGGTCTCGCGCACCGCGGTGATCCGCTACGACGCCTACAACGAGATGACCGGCCGGCAGTCGAGCTCGATCGCGCTGCTCGACGACGCCGCGACTGGAATCGTGCTCTCGTCGATCCTGCATCGCGAGCAGGCGCGCTTCTACGCGAAGTGGGTGATCGGGGGCGAGTCCGAGCTCGAGCTCTCGCCGGAGGAGCGGGAGGCGATCACCGAGGCGATGTCGACGAGCCCCGGCCGCCACTCGACCGGCGAGGTCCCCGGCCGGCCGCCGGGCGGCAAGGCGACATGACCAGCGTGGCGTTCCTGGGTCCGGGGGGCACGTTCAGCGAGGACGCGCTGCTCGCCGCGACCGGCGGCGCCGAGGTCGACGAGGTCGCCAAGCCGACGATCTTCGAGGCGATCCGCGCGGTCGCGAGCGGCGAGGTCGACCGCGCGCTCGTGCCGTTCGAGAACTCGATCGAGGGCTCGGTGCGGGTCACGCTCGACGCGCTCGCATTCGACGTCGACGGGGTCGCAATCGTCGGCGAGCACGACCACCCGATCCGCCATGCGCTGATCTCCAAGCCCGGGGTCCGGATGGAGGAGATCGAGGTGGTGCTCTCCCATCCCCAGGCGAACGCGCAATGCGCCCGCTTCATCCGCGAGCGGCTCCCGGAGGCCTCGGTGCGCGCGGTCTCCTCGACCGCCGAGGCGGTGCGCTCGGTGAGCCTCTCGAAGGCCCCCTGGGGGGCGCTCGGCGCGCCCTCGGCGGCCCGCCTCTACGACTGCGAGGTGCTGGCCGAGGGCGTCGAGGACGCGCCCGACAACGTCACGCGCTTCGTCTGGCTCGCGCCCGAGGGGGAGGCGAACGGCGGCGACAATGGCGAGGGCCGGGTCTGGCGGACGACCCTGGTGTTCTCCGAGCTGGGTGCCGACCACCCCGGCGCCCTCGTCGAGGCCCTCACCGAGTTCTCGAGCCGCGACGTGAACCTGACCCGGATCGAGTCGCGTCCGCTGCGCCGCGGGCTCGGCCGCTACCTCTTCTTCGTCGACCTCGAGGGCCGCTCCTCCGACGAGGACGTCAGGACCGCGGTCGGCGGCCTGCGCGGCAAGGCGGAGAACGTGCGGATCCTCGGCAGCTACCCGATCGAGGGCCCGGCCGTCCCCTAGCGCAACGGGGTTTCCGACCATGGTGCCTGGCTACAATCTCGGCGCCATGGCAAGCCCGGTTGTTGTCGGCGATCCGAGCCGCGCTGTTGTCGGCGATCCGAGCCGCGCTGCGGTCCGGTCGAGCACGACCGGTGGCAGGGTCCTCGTCCTCAACGCCAGCTTCGAGCCGATCAACGTGTGCACGGTCCGGCGGGCGACCGTCCTGCTGCTGAAGCAGAAAGCCGAGATGCTCGAGGAGGGCCACGGGCGGTTGCACTCGGAGCGGATGGCGCTCGAGCGCCCCGCGGTGATCCGCCTCGTCACCTACGTGCAAGTCCCCCGCGACGTCCACCGGCGCAAGATCACCCGGAAGGCGGTGCTCGCCCGCGACTCGTGGACCTGCCAGTACTGCGGGTCGGAGAATCCGGGGCTGACCGTCGACCACGTGATCCCGCGCAGCCGCGGCGGCGACTCCCGGTGGGAGAACATCGTCGCCTCCTGCGCGCCGTGCAACCGGAGGAAGGGCAACAAGCTGCCGCGCGAGGCGCGCATGCACCCGCGCTCGACCCCGAGGCCGCCGGGCCCGACGGTCTTCATCCGCATCGCCGCACCCCAGGTCCCGGTGATCTGGGAGCGCTACCTGGTCACGCGCTGACCGGTTAGAACCGGCCTTCCGCGGCGCCGAACTCGCGGGCCGCCTCGCGCGTCCCGGCCTTCTCGTTCAGCCAGATCGCCGCCTTCGGCGCGACCGAAGCCAGCGCGATCAGCGGGCGGATCGGGCGCCGGCTGATGATGATCTCGGCCTGGTCCTCGCGGATGGCCCGGACCACCGCCGCACCAACCCGCTCCGGCGGTGAGGCCCCGAGCGGGTTGCCGCCGTGCTGTTCGACGTAGTCCTCGACCCGGCCGTACATCCCCTCGCGGGCGATGAACCCGGGGCAGATCACGGAGGTAGACACCGGCTCGCCGGAGAGCTCGTGGCGGATCGCGTGGGTGAAGCCGACGACGCCGAACTTGGTCGCGTTGTAGGTGTGGAAGTAGGCGAGGGACGCCTTGCCGGCGAGCGAGGCGATGTTGACGACGTGGCCGCGGCGGCGCTCGAGCATTCCGGGGAGCGCGATCCGGGTGAGCTCCATCGGCGTCAGCAGGTTGACCTTGGTGATCAGGTCGATCTGGGACAGGGGCGCCTCGGCGTAGGGCCCGACGAACTCGACGCCCGCGTTGTTCACGAGGAGGTCGATCGGGCCGAGCGCGCGCTCGGCCTGCTCGATCAGGCCGCGGCGCTCGCCCTGCTTGGCGAGGTCGGCGGCGACGGCCTCGACCCGGGTCCCGAAGCCGGCGACCTCCTTGGCGCGCGCGTCGAGCGCACCGCCATCGAGGTCGGAGACGACGACGTTGGCGCCCTGCGCCGCGAGGGCGCGGCAGATGTAGCGGCCCAGGCCGCCGGCAGCGCCGGTGACCAGGGCGTTGTTCCCGGCGATCTCCATCGGCGACGGAGCCTATATCCGGAATGCGAAGGGCCGCCTCGAGGGCGGCCCTTCGCGAGTTGCACGGTCTGAGAGCGAGCGGGAGCCGATTCGCGACAGGTGGGACTTACGCCTGCCAGCTCCCCTCACCGGTGCCCGGGGTGGATTCACCAGGCGGCCGTGCGCCTGGCCTAGTGGCCCTGCACCTCCAGAGTCCCGCAAAGCATGTGAATCAAGTTAGGACCACCTCCTTTCTCTGGTGATCTGAATTCAAGCAGGTGCGCAGGTCGGCCTAGCCGGCGCCGTTCGAGGACGCGTCGCCGGTCGCCTCGGCCGGCGGCAGCTCCTCGGCGACCGGGTCGTCCGCCTTGACGCCGGCGCTCGACTCGATCACGAGGGCGACGGCGGAGACGCGGTCGTCTTCCTTCATGTTCATCACCCTCACGCCCTGGGTCGCGCGGCCCATCTGCGAGATCCCCGAGACGCCGGTGCGCTGAACCATCCCGTTCTGGGAGATGAAGACGAGGTCCTCGTGCTCGCGGACGATCAGGGCGCCCGCGAGGCCGCCCTTCTTCTCGGTGAGCTTCGCGGTCAGGACGCCCTTGGTCCCACGCCCCTTCGCGGGGTACTCCGAGATCAGGGTGCGCTTGCCGTAGCCGTTCTCGGTGACGACGAAGAGCTCGGCGTCGTCCTTGGCGACGTCCATGGTCAAGACGCGATTCCGATCGCGGCCGATCTTGCCGGCGACGTTCATCCCCTTGACACCGGAGGTGTCGCGCCCCATCGAGCGCACCTTCGACTCGCTGAAGCGCGCGGCGTGCCCGGACTTCGAGATCAGGAGCAGATCGTCCTCCCCGGAGGTCAGGCGCACCTGAACGAGCTCGTCGCCGTCGCGGACCTTGATCGCGATGATCCCGTCGGCCCGGATCGGCGTGTTGTAGGAGGGGAACTCGGTCTTCTTGACGAGGCCCTGCGCGGTCGCGAAGGCGAGGAACTTGCCCTCCGTGAAGTCGCGGGTCGGGATCACGGCCATGACCTTCTCGCCGTCGCGCAGCGGCAGCACGTTGACCAGCGCGCGCCCCTTCGAGGTCCGCGAGCCCTCCGGCAGCTCGTACACCTTGAGCCGGTAGACCTTGCCGCGGTTGGTGAAGAAGAGCATCCAGTCGTGGGTCGAGCAGACATGCAGGTGCTCGATGTAGTCGCCTTCCTTCAGGTCCATCCCGGTGACGCCGATGCCGCCGCGGCGCTGCTGGCGATAGGTCGCGAGCGGGAGCCGCTTGACGTAGCCGGACCGGGTCAGCGAGATCACCATCTGCTGGTCCGCGATCATGTCCTCGATGTCGACGTCGCCCTCGGCGAGCGTGATCTCGGAGCGGCGCTCGTCGCCGTAGCGGTCGACGAGCTCGCCGAGCTCGCTCTTGATCAGCCCGTCGATCCGCGACTCGTCGCCGAGGATCGCGCGCAGCTCGGCGATGCGCTCGACGAGCTCCGCGTGCTCGGTGCGGACCTTGTCGGACTCGAGCGCGGTGAGGCGCTGCAGGCGCATGTCGAGGATCGCCTGCGCCTGGCGCTCGGAGAGCTCGAACTTCGACATCAGGCCCGAGCGGGCCTCGTCGGGGTCGCCGGAGCCCCGGATCAGCTTGATCACCGCGTCGAGGTTGTCGAGGGCGACCAGCAGGCCCTCGAGGATGTGGGCGCGGGCCTCGGCCTGCCGCAGCCGATACTGCGTGCGCCGCGTGATCACCTCGCGCTGGTGGGCGACGTAGTGGTGGATCAGCTCGCGTAGTCCGAGCGTCTGCGGCTGGCCGTCGACGAGGGCGACGATGTTGACCCCGAACGTGGTCTGCATCGAGGTCCTCTTGAAGAGCTGGTTGAGCACGGCCTGGGTCTGGGCGCCGCGCTTGACCTCGATGACGAGCCGCATCCCGGAGCGGTCGGACTCGTCGCGCAGGTCGGAGATCCCCTCGAGCTTCTTCTCGCGGACGAGGTCGGCGATCTTCGTGATCAGACCGCCGTCGCCGCCCTTCTTGACCATGAAGGGAAGCTCGGAGACGATGATCGACTCGCGGCCGCCGCGGATCGGCTCGATGTGGGCCTTGGCGCGGACGCGGATCGAGCCGCGGCCCGAAGCGTAGGCATCGCGGATCCCCTCGCTGCGCATGATCAGGCCGCCGCCGGGGAAGTCCGGGCCCTTGACGTGCTCCATCAGGCCCGCGAGGTCGATCTCCGGGTTGTCGACGTACGCGTTGACCGCGGCGGCGACCTCGCGCAGGTTGTGGGGCGGGATGTTGGTCGCCATCCCGACCGCGATCCCGGCGGAGCCGTTGACGAGGAGGTTGGGGAACCGCGCGGGGAGGATCAGCGGCTCCTGGGCCCGCTCGTCGTAGTTGGGCCCGAAGTCGACCGTCTCCTCCTCGATCCCGCGGAGCATCTCGGTGGCGAGCCGGTCGAGGCGGGCCTCGGTGTACCGCATCGCGGCGGCGGGGTCGTCGTCGATCGAGCCGAAGTTGCCCTGGCCGTCGACGAGCGGGTAACGCAGGGAGAACTCCTGCGCCATCCGGACCAGCGTGTCGTAGATCGCGCTGTCGCCGTGCGGGTGGTACTTACCCATCACCTCGCCGACGATGAAGGCGCACTTGCGGTAGGGCCGGGTCGGCTGCAGGCCGAGGTCGTGCATCGCGTAGAGCACGCGCCGGTGGACCGGCTTGAGGCCGTCGCGCACGTCGGGCAGGGCGCGGCCGACGATCACGCTCATCGCGTAATCGAGGTAGGAGGAGCGCATCTCCTGCTCGAGCTGGCGCTCCTCGATCAGGCCGCCGGTGAGCGTGTCGGGTGAGCCCTCCATCAGCGGGCCCGTCCTGCGGGTCGCGGATCAGACATCGAGGTAGCGGACCTCCTTCGCGTGGCGCTCGATGAACTCCTTGCGCCGGTCGACCTTCTCGCCCATCAGGTCGGAGAACAACCGCTCGGCGGTCGCGGCGTCCTCGATCGCGACCTGCTGGAGGGTCCGCGAGGCGGGGTCCATCGTCGTCTTGCGCAGCTGCTCGGGGTTCATCTCGCCGAGGCCCTTGAAGCGCTGCACCCCGACGCCCTCCTTGGCCAGGTCGAGGACCGCCTGGCGGAGCTCGCCGAAGGAGAGCGCCTCGCGGCGCTTCTCGCCGAGCGTGACCTGGAACGGCGGGCGGCCGACCTGCTTCGAGAGGCTGGCGTGGACCTCGGCGAGGTGCCGGTAGTCGCCAGATGCGAACAGCTCGGCCGTCATCGTGTGGGTCCGGGCGAGCCCGCTCGCCCGGTGGGTCGCCTTCACGCGCAGGTGGTCGTCGCCGGAGGCGAGCAGCTCGGTCTCGTACGGCTCCGAGTCGCCGTCCTCCTGCTCGACCAGCTCGCGGACGCCGGCGAGCGTCGCCGCGCCCGAGTCGAGGATCGGCGACTGCAGCAGGAAGCTGATCACGTCGTGCCCGAACTGGGCCTGCAGCGATGCCGTCCAGCCCTCGTACTCCTTGAACTGGCGGTTGAAGCGCTGCCAGCGCGCCCGGGTCCAGGTGTGCTCCTTGGCGCCCCCGTTCACGTAGGTGAACTTCTCGAGCTTGTCGCGGAGGAGGAGCTCCTCGAGCTCGGAGTCCTTCTCGATGTAGAGGTCCTTCGAGCCGTTCTTGATCTTGTAGAGCGGCGGCTTCGCGATGTAGACGTAGCCGGCGTCGATCAGCTCGGGCATCTGCCGGTAGAGGAAGGTGAGGACGAGGGTGCGGATGTGGGCGCCGTCGACGTCGGCGTCGGTCATCAGCACGATCTTGTGGTAGCGGGCGTCGGAGAGGTTGAACTCCTCCTCGCCGATCCCGGTCCCGATCGCGGTGATCAGCGCCTGGATCTCGTTGTTGGAGAGGACCTTGTCGATCCGCGCCTTCTCGACGTTGATGATCTTGCCGCGCAGCGGCAGGACGGCCTGCGTCGAGCGCTCGCGGCCCTGTTTCGCCGAGCCTCCCGCGGAATCGCCCTCGACGATGAAGAGCTCGGCGAGGGCCGGGTCCTTCACCGAGCAGTCGGCGAGCTTGCCCGGCAGGGTCGAGTTCTCGAGCGCCGACTTGCGGCGGGTCAGGTCGCGGGCCTTGCGGGCGGCGTCGCGGGCGCGGGCGGCGTCGACCGCCTTGCTGACGATCCGCTTCGCCTCGCCCGGGTTCTCCTCGAGGAACTCGGCGAGCTTGCGGTTGACGGTCTCCTTGACCAGCCCCTCGACCGGGGGGTTGCCGAGCTTGGTCTTGGTCTGGCCCTCGAACTGCGGGTCGGCGAGCTTCACGGAGATCACCGCGGTCAGGCCCTCGCGGACGTCCTCGCCGGAGAGGTTCGCGTCCTTCTCCTTGAGCAGGCCCTTCTGGCGGGCGTAGGCGTTCAGCGTCCGCGTGAGCGCCGCCCTGAAGCCCGAGAGGTGCGAGCCGCCCTCGTGCGTGTTGATGTTGTTCGCGAACGTGAAGATCGACTCCTGATAGGAGGAGTTCCACTGCATCGCGACCTCGACCTGGCCGTCGTCGGTCTCGCTCTCGAAGAAGACCGTCTTGCGGTGGAGCGGGTCCTTGTTCTCGTTCAGGAACGCGACGAAGTCGACGATCCCGCCCTCGTAGTGGAACTCGACGCGCTCGCCGGCGCCGCGCTCGTCGAGGAGCTCGATCCGTAGGCCGCGGGTCAGGAACGCCGTCTCGCGCATCCGCTCGGCGAGGGTCGAGTAGTCGAACTCGACCGTGTCGAAGATCTCGGGGTCGGGCAGGAAGGTGATCGTCGTCCCGGACTCCTTCGCCTTCGCCTTCCCGACTTGCTTCAGCTCGCCCTGCGGCGCCCCGCGCTCGTAGTCCTGGGTCCAGACCCCGCCGTCGCGGGTGATCTCCAGGTGGAGGCGCTGGGAGAGGGCGTTCACGACCGAGACGCCGACGCCGTGCAGCCCGCCGGAGACCTTGTAGCCGCCGCCGTCGCCGAACTTGCCCCCCGCGTGGAGGGTGGTGAGGACGACCTCCGCGGCGGGGCGCTTCTCCTTCTCGTGCATCCCGACCGGGATTCCGCGACCGTCGTCGACGACGGTGCAGCTGTTGTCGGGATGCAGGGTGATCTTGATCGTGTCGCAGTGGCCGGCGAGGGCCTCGTCGACGGAGTTGTCCACGACCTCGTAGACCAGGTGATGGAGCCCGCGCTCACCGGTCGAGCCGATGTACATCCCGGGGCGCTTGCGGACGGCCTCGAGCCCCTCGAGGACGGTGATGTCCTTGGCGCTGTAGTCGGAGCCTGACCCCTTCGACTTCGCGCCCTTCTTGCCGGCCGGCTTGGCCTTCGGCTCAGCCACGCTTCGGGTTCTCCTTTCGGTTCGGCCCTGAGCCCGGACACGTCCGGTCGGACGCGGGCGCGCTCATGAAAAACCCCGACCACGGTGGCTGGCGCGAAGCCATTCCAGCCGGCTCGGGGCAGGCCTTCAAAGTTGACATAAGGATAGCAGCCGAGGTCCCCGGAAAAGCTGACGGGTCGAGCCAAAATACCTGCAAAACACGTACTAAATCGTCACACCTCTCGGGCCGGGCGACCGGCTTTGCGAAACGCCGCTCAGAGCCCGTGCCGGGGGGCGTCCGCGGTGAACCGGAGCGCGGTCACGGGCTCGCCGCCGAGCTCCTCGTTGAGACGGGTGCGGAGGCGGTCCTGGAGCAGGTCGAGCTCCTGCGCCCAGGCCGCGGTCCGGCAGGCGATCGTGACCTCGCCGTCGCGCTCGGCGACCGGCTCGGCCTGGCGCGCGACGGTCTCTCCGGCCGCCCGCGGCCAGGCCGCCTGGACCGCGGCCAGGGGGGTCGCGGGCGCCGCCTGCTCGACCAGCTTGCGCATGGCCGAGCCCGCGCGCCTGGGCCGTTTCCGCCTCACCCGCCCTCCGCGCGGCTCACGCCGCGTCCCGGCCGATCGCGTTCGCATCCACCGCGCCGCTCCCGGCGACCAGCTCGAAGCGGCCGGCGCGGACGCGCAGCTCGCGGCGCGGCCCGTCGGGGAGCTGGCTCGTGTCGGTCGCGGTCAGCAGCGCCTGGCCGGCCGCGAGGACCGTCTCGGTAAGGAGCTCGCGGCGCTCCGGGTCGAGCTCGCTCATCACGTCGTCGAGGAGGAGGAGCGGGGCCGCGCCGCGGCTGTCGAGCAGGAGCTCGCGCTCGGCGAAGATCAGCGCGAGGAGGGCGAGGCGCTGCTGGCCCTGGGAGCCGTATCGGCGCACGGAACGGCCGGCGAGGCCGATGTGGAGCTCGTCGTACTGGGGCCCGTGCGTCGTGTAGCCGCGGTCGAGGTCGGCGGCGCGGCGCTCGCGGAGCTCGGCGGCGAGCGTCTCGGCGTCGTCCGCCTCGCTTCGCGGCCGGTACTCGAGCTCGGCCTCGCCGGGCAGGCCGAGGCGGAGGGCCGCGGCGCGAAAGGGGCCGGCGAGCGATTCGACGGCCTCGCTGCGGGCGCCGATCAGGCCGACGGCGGCGGTGGCGAGCTCCATGTCCCAGGCGTCGAGGGAGGCGGGCTGCGAGGCGCCGGCGCGGACCCGGGCGACGAGCGCGTTGCGCTGGGCGAGCGCCCGGCCGAAGCGCGGGCGGAGCTCGGCGCGCGCCGGCCAGAGGGCGGGGACGAGCCGGTCGAGGTGGCCGCGGCGGGCGGCCGGCGGGCCCTTAACGAGGGCCAGGCGGTCGGGCATGAAGAGCGCCAGGGCGGGGCGCTTCGCGGCGGCATCGGGACCCGCCGCGCTGCCGTCGAGCGTGTGCCGGCGCCCCTCGCCGCGATCCACGGCGGCCAGGAAGGTGCGCCGCTCCGATCCGTCGGCCACCACCACCTCCACCCGCGAAAGCGACTCGCCGAAGCGGATCGTCTCGCGCTCCGCGCGGGTACGGCACGAGCGGCCCGAGAGGCCGAAGTAGAGCGCCTCCAGGAGGTTCGTCTTCCCGGCCCCGTTCGGACCGTGCAGGACCGTGAGGCTCGAGTCGAGGCTCAGCTCACCGTCGGTGAGGTTCCGGAAGCCGCGCAGATCGAGCGTTTCGACCAGCATCGCAACGCCCACCCGCCATCAGACGTTCAGCCGGATGGGCATCACGAGATAGCTGAAGTCTTCGCGCCCGAGCGGGCGGAGAAGCCCCGGGCGCAGCGGCGAGGTGAGCTGGAGCGCGACCTCGTCGGTGTCGACGCTCTCGACCCCCTCGATGAAGAACTGGGGGTTGAAGGCGATCTCGAGCTCGTCGCCGTCGTAGGGCGCCGGGATCGACTCCTTCGCGTCGCCGACGTCCGGGGTCTCCGCGGCGACCGTGAGCTCGCCCTCGGCGAACGCGAGCCGCAGCGGCGCGGTGCGCTGGGCGAGCTGGCTCACCCGGCGCGTGACGTCGAGGAGCTCCTCGCGAGGCAACCGGACCTCGTGCTCGAAGGTCTCCGGCAGGAGCTGGCGGTAGCTCGGGAACTGCCCCTCGATCAGGCGCGAGGCGAGGACCACGCCGGCGACCCGGAAGAGGATCTGGTTGCGCTGGACGGCGATCTCGACCTCCTCGGCGCCTTCCTGGGCGATCAGGCGGCTGAGCTCGCGCATCGCCCGCGCCGGCACGTTGGCCTCGAGCTCGGTCCCGATGGGCTCGTCGAGCTCGGTGTGCTTGACGCTCAGGCGGTAGGAGTCGGTGGCGACCATCGTCAGCGTCTTCTCGGCGGCGGTGACCAGCACGCCGGTGAGGATCGGGCGGACTTCGTCGCGCGACGCGGCCCGAGCCACCCGGTCCACCGTCTCGGCGAGCGGAGCGGCGGGGATCTTCACCGACTCGCCGTCGAACTCCGGCAGCCGCGGAAACTCGTCGGCGGCGAGGGTGCGGAGGTGGAAGGTCGAGCTCGCGGCGGAGATCTCGACGTCGCGCTCCTCCGGACGGAGCGCAAGCGTGACGTCGCTCCCGGGGAGCGAGCGGACCACGTCGGCGAGCAGGCGGCCGGGAAGCAGGACGGAGCCCTCGGCCTCAACCTTGGCCTCGGTGGACAGGATCAGGCTCAACTCGACGTCGGTCGAGCGCAGCTCGAGCTGCGAGCCGGAGGCATTCAGGAGGATGCCGCCGAGGGAGGGCATCGCGGTTCGCGTCGAGACCGCGCGGCCGGCGATCTGGAGGCGGCTGTGAAGTGACTCGCGAGGGAGGGAAACCTTCATTGCTTCACCGTATTCATCTTTCTGGTCTGAGTGATTGTTGGTGGGTGGGGAAGTGGTGGGAAATCCGGTCGGATCGGCTCGGGGCCCGCGGTCCGGCGCGGTGGACTGGTCGGTGGACGGGGCGTCGGCGGTGGAGAGCTCAGACCTCGGCGGCCTCGAGCCGGCGCTGGACCTGCTCGAGGGTTGCGCTTGTGTTGGACTCGGGGACGAGGTCCCGCTCGACGGCGCGGAGGGAGTGGAGGATGGTGGCGCGGTCGCGGTCGAAGGCGTGGCCGAGCTCGCCGAGGGAGAGGCCGAGCCGCTCGCGGGCGAGGTGGATGGCGAGCTGGCGGCCGCGGACGGCCTGGGCGCTTCGCTTGCGGCCGAGGAGGTCATCCGAGGAAAGATGCAGGACGGCGCAGACGGCGTTCTGGATGCGCTCGAGCGTGAGCTCATGGGCGGCCGGCGCGGGCCGGTGACCGCCGCCCTGGGGCGCCAGCACGTCGCGGACGAGATCGCGGTCGAGGGGGAGGCCCATCATCGACGCGTACGCCAGGACGCGGTTCAGCGCGCCTTCGAGCTTGCGGACGTTCGCGGGGACGCGGGACGCGATCTCCCTGATGACGACGGGGTCGACGGGCTGGGGGGCGTTGCGGCGCGCGAGCCGCGTCAGCAGGGTGGTGCGGGTGCGCAGGTCGGGAGGCCCGAGCTCGGCGCAGAGGCCCCACTCGAAGCGGTCGCGCAAGCGCTCGGCGATCCGCGAGAGGTCGGCGGGCGGGCGGTCGCTGGAGAGGACGATCTGGCTGCCGGCCTCGTGCAGCGCGTTGAAGGTGTGGAAGAACTCCTCCTCGGTCTGGCGCTTTTGCTCGAGGAACTGCACGTCGTCGACGAGCAGGACGTACGCCTCGCGATGGCGCTGCTTGAAGGCGGTGGTGCCGGCGCCGCGGACGGAGGAGACGAAGTCGGCCGTGAACTGCTCGGCGGTCGTGTACTCGACCCGCCGCTCCGGGTGCCGGGCCCGGATGTAGCCGGCGATCGCGCTCAGCAGATGGGTCTTGCCGAGGCCCGGGGCGCCGTGCAGGAACAGCGGGTTGTAGGCCTCACCGGGCATCTCGGCGACGGCGAGGGCGGCGGCGTGCGCGAAGCGGTTGCCGGAGCCGATCACGAAGTCGTCGAAGGAGCCGGCGGGCTCGGCGAGCCGGCGCGGCTGGGGAGCCAGGCCGGGGGCGGGGGCGGCCGAGGCGCCGCCGGGGCCGGTCGGGACGAGGACGAGCTCCGCGTCGTCGCCGGCGTGGCGGTGGAGGGCTTCGGTGATCGCCCGCACGTAGCGCCGTTCCACCCAGGCGCGGACGGTCTCCGGCGCGGAGAGGTAGAGGGTCTTGCCCTGCGCCGAGACCGGCCGCAGCGGCTCGAGCCAGAGCTTGAAGGTGGAGGCGGGCAGCGAGTCCCGGAGGTCCCCGCGGACGCGCTCCCAAAGAGCGGCGACGTCCTCAGGGACCGGTTGCTGCAAAGTTCGGTTTCCTCCACCGGCGCGGGTCGCATTGCCCCAGGCGATCCGGGCGCCGAACCGGACCGGTGGCGATCATAGGCACGGGTCGTGGGCCTTCCGGGGCGCTCGGAGGCCGAAGCTCGCAATTCGCGTCGAAAACGAATCGGGCCCCCCGAGCGCCGTATACTGCGCCGCTCGACGGTGCCTGGAGAGGCGCCCCGCGACCGCCGCGGATGGCGGTGAGCGCGGGAAGAGACCACCTGGATCCTGATGAAGCGGACCTACCAGCCGAAGAAGCGCAAGCGCGCGCGGACGCATGGCTTCCGGGCGCGGATGCGCACCCGGAACGGGCGCAAGGTCGTCGCGCGCCGGCGCCGCAAGGGCCGCAAGCGGCTCACCCACTAGATGTCGATGCCGGGCGCCGCGTGATGGCTCGCGAGCGCCGCAGGCGCGGACGGTTGTCGCGCAGCGGCGACTTCGATCGCGTCTACCGCGAGGGCCGTTCGCACTCGAACCGCTACGTGGTGCTCTACGCGTTCCCGCGCTCCGACGACGCCGGCGAGGCCGAGGACCAGAACCGCCTCGGGCTGTCGGTCGGACGCAAGGTCGGCGGGGCCGTCGACCGCAACAAGGTGAAGCGGTGCCTTCGCGAGGCGTTCTGGGGGCTCGCCGACCGGTTGCCCGACGGGTACGACTTCGTGCTGGTCGCGCGCCCGGACCTTGGGCCTCTAGTCGAGCGTGAGGGTACGCCCGGCGCCCGCGGGGCGATCGAAGCGTTGATCGCGGCGATGCCGAAGGCCGGAGGCGGCGGCGAATGACCGTTTCACGTTTTACGCAGGCCTGCTCGCGCGGCCTCGCCGCGGCCCTGCTCGCCCCGGTCCGCCTGTACCGGCGCTTCGTCTCCCCGGCGCTGCCCGCCCGCTGCAAGTACCACCCGACCTGCTCGGCCTACGCGGTCCAGGCCGTGCGCGAGCTCGGCCCGGCCAGAGGCACGGTCGTCGCCGCCTGGCGGCTCGCCCGCTGCAACCCGTGGAGCAACGGCGGCTACGACCCGCTCTCCGATCGCAGCCTGTTCCGGCCGCGCGACGAGGAGGACCCGGCCCATGATCACGCCGGCACTCCGGGGGCCCCCGCGTGACCCCGATCGTCGCCAACATCCTGCAGCCGCTGATCGACGCGGCGAACGCGGTGATCACCTTCCTCGCCGACGACGTCGGCCTCGCCTGGGGATTCGCGATCATCGGCCTGACCTTCATCACCCGGGCGCTGATCCTGCCGCTCTCGATCAAGCAGATCAAGTCGATGCGGGCGCTCCAGGAGCTCCAGCCGCAGATGAAGGAGATCCAGGAGAAGTACAAGGACGACAAGGAGCGCCAGCAGCGCGAGATGATGGCCTTCTACCAGGAGAACGGGATCAACCCGCTCGCCTCCTGCTGGCCCTTGCTGCTTCAGCTCCCGGTCTTCCTGGCCCTCTACCAGCTCCTGCGCAGCGACGACTTCATCGCCGACGTCTGCGGCAGCCCGACCGTCACGGACTGCTCGGAGGCGGCGTTCGCGGGCATCGAATCGCTCCTGATCAAGCCGACCGGCCTCGAGCTGATCATCCTGATCGCGCTCTTCATCGGCACCCAGCTCGCCGCCGGCCTGGTGATGGCGAGCCGCGTCGAGGGGCCGCAGCGCTACATCATGTTCGTGCTGCCCGTCGTGATCGCCCCCTTCATCATCACCCAGCCCGCCGGCCTCGCGGTCTACTGGATCTCGACCAACGTCTGGACGATCGGCCAGCAGTTCATCGTCAAGCGGATCGCGCCGCCGCCCGAGAAGGCGAAGCCAGAGGCGATCGCCGCCGCGAAGGCGGCGAAGCCGCCCCCGCCTCCCCCGCGCAAGAAGAAGAAGCGGAAGTAGCTTGGCCGAGGACGCCGTGGAAGCCGAGTACGACGACGAGGAGTACGACGACGAGGAGCTGCCGGAGGACCCGGCCGGCCGCGTCGAGGCGATCGTCGACCGCGTCCTCGACGAGCTCGACCTCGACGCCGACGTCGAGGTGCTCGAACGCGACGACGAGATCGTCGCCGAGATCGAGGGCGAGGACGACCTCGGCCTGCTGATCGGCCGGCGCGGGCAGACGATCGACGCCCTCCAGCTGCTCTGCTACCGCGCCGCCTACCGGGGCCGGCAGGACCGCAAGCGCGTGACGGTCGACGCCGCCGGCTACCGCCGCCGCCGCGCCGAGGTGCTCGAGCGCCAGGCGGAGGAGGCCGCCGCCCGCGCCGACAGCACGGGCCGCCCGGTCGAGCTCGAGCCGATGAGCGCCAACGAGCGCCGGGTCGTCCACAACCACCTCGCGGAGCGCTCCTCGATCGAGACCTACAGCGAAGGCGACGAGCCCGAGCGCTTCGTCGTCGTCGCCCCGCTCGTCTCCGACTAGCCCGGCCTGGGCCAGCCGTGACCGACCCGCTCGACCGCCTCGACGAGGCCGGCCGCGCGCAGCTCGCCGCGGTCGTCGCGATGGTGGCGGGGGACGAGCGGGCGCCGTCGAGCGTCCGCGACCCCGAGGACGCCTGGCGCGTCCACGTCGCCGACTCCCTGAGCGGCCTCGAGCTCGAGCCGCTCGCGACGGCCCGGCGGATCGCCGACGTCGGCTCCGGGGTCGGCTTCCCCGGCCTCGCGCTCGCGGCGGCGCTTCCGGAGGCCGAGGTCGACCTGGTCGAGTCCTTGGAACGGAAATGCGAGTTCATGCGGCGTGCCGTCGAGCGCGGCGGTTTGGTCAACGTTGGAGTCGTCTGCGAGCGCGCTGAGGATTGGGCTCGTAAGGGGCCGACCTCGGGCGGGCGGGAGGTCTACGACGCCGTCACCGCTCGGGCGGTCGGGCGGCTCTCGACGTTGGCCGAGCTGGCGTCGCCGCTGCTGCGGGGCGGCGGCGTTTTGGTGGCCTGGAAAGGCAAGAAGGACGCGGGCGAGGAAGCAGAGATGAACAGGGCGAGCAAGGGGACGGGGATGGAGGTCGAGGAAGTTCGGTGGGTGGGTCCCTACGCGGGGTCGCGCCATCGGCACCTGTACTTGCTTCGCAAGGTCGGCCCCACACCCGAGGGCCTGCCGCGCCGCGCCGGGATGGCCAAGAAGCGGCCGATGGGCAGCTGATCGGACAGCACCCCGAAACACCTCCTCCCACATGCCCTGAAGTTCCGCGCGACGCGAGGTTTCCGAACCGTTCCGCACCGCGAGCGCCATCCGTGCGCCGCCCGCTCGTCTACCCTCGCCTCCGCGAGCGCCAGGAACCCGCGTTTCGCACTGCACCCATGGGCTACGTCTACGCGATCGCGAACCAGAAGGGCGGCGTCGGCAAGACGACGACCGCCGTGAACCTCGCCGCGGCGATCGCCGCCGCCGACCGGCAGACGCTCCTCGTCGACCTCGATGCGCAGTGCAACGCGACCGTGGGGCTCGGGCTCGGCCGCGACCTCTCGCCGTCGAGCTATGACTGCCTGAGCGGCCGGGGGTCGCTCGCCGAGGCGGCGCGGCCGGCGGGGCCCGACAACCTCTGGATCGTGCCGGCGAGCCGGGACCTCGCCGGCGCCTCCGTCGAGCTGCCGCGCTCCGAGCGCTCCGAGACGCGGCTGCGCGAGAGCCTCGGCCCGGTCCGCGAGCGCTTCTCGGCGACGCTGCTCGACTGCCCGCCCTCGCTCGGGCCGGTCACGGTGAACGCGCTGGCGGCCGCCGACCGCGCGATCGTCCCGGTCCAGGCCGAGTACCTGGCGCTCGAGGGGCTCGTCCAGTTCCTCGAGACCCTCGACCTGATGCGGCGCGACCTCAACCCCCGGCTGGTTCTGACCGGCGTGGTGATCACCATGGCCGACGAGCGCACCAGGCTCGCCCGCGACGTGGAGAGAGAGCTCAGAGACCACTTCGGCCCGGCCGTCTTCGAGACGGTCATCCCGCGCAGCGTCCGGCTGGCCGAGGCGCCGAGCTTCGGCGTCCCGGGGATCGAGCACGATCCGGCGTCGCACGGCGCGACCGCCTACCGCGCGCTCGCGCGCGAGCTCGCCGAGCGCGAGCGGGCCGGCGCGGCGCCGGGCGCCCGGGAGGCGGCGTGACCCCGCCGAAGCGCGGCATCGGCCGCGGCCTCTCGGCGATCCTCCCCGAGCCGGTGGCGAAGGAGGGGATCGAGCTGCGGATGGTCCCCGCCGACCTCGTCCGCCCGAACCCGAGCCAGCCGCGCAAGCGAATCGATCCGGAGTCGATCGCCGCGCTCGCCGATTCCGTCGGCGCCGCCGGCGTCATCCAGCCGCTGATCGTCCGCCAGCTCCCCGAGGGGACCTACGAGCTGATCGCCGGCGAGCGCCGCTGGCGCGCCGCCCGGGAAGCCGGCCTCGCCGAGGTTCCGGCGGTGATCCGCGACGAGGACGAGCCGCAGCGCCTCCAGACCGCGCTGATCGAGAACATGGCCCGCGAGGACCTGAATCCGGTCGACGAGGCCCGGGCCTGCGCCACCCTCGTCGAGGACCTCGGCCTCACCAAGGAGGAGGTTGGGCGTCGGGTCGGGCGCAGTCGCCCGGCGATCTCGAACCTGATCCGGATCCTCGACCTCCCCGACGACGCCCTCGGGCTGATCGAGGCCGGCGAGCTCAGCGAGGGCCACGGCCGCGCGATCCTCCAGGCGAAGGGCAACGACGTGCGCCGCCGCCTCGCCCGCGACGCGGTCCGCGCCGGCTGGTCGGTGCGCGAGACCGAGCGCCGCGCGAAGCGGGCCGGGTCGACCCCGGCGAAGGGGCGCGTCACCCGCCATCCCGACCAGCAGGCCGCGCTCGAGCGAATCGCCGAGGAGCTCGAGGGCGCGCTCGGGCACGAGGTGACGATGAGCGTCGCCCGCAACGGCCTGCGCGCCGAGCTCCGCTTCGACGACCTCGAGGATGCGCTCGGCTTCGCCCGGCAGGTCGCCGCCCGCAAGGCGGCCTGAGGGCCCCTCCCGGCGCCCGCCAACCACGCCTGAGCGGCGCCAACCTCTCGCTATGATCGGCGGTCCCTGCGCGGGCGATTAGCTCAGTCGGTCAGAGCGCTTCTCTGATAAGGAAGAGGTCCCTGGTTCGAGTCCAGGATCGCCCATTGGAGCCCTAATGCAGCAGATGCAGATCTATGGAGTCAGCTTCGACATGGTCGGTAAACAGCCGATCGTCTTGCTGAAGACGGTCGACGGGAACCGCTTCCTGCCGATCTGGATCGGGCACCCCGAGGCCGCGGCGATCCTGATGAAGCTGCAGGGCGCCTCGACCCCGCGGCCGATGACCCACGACCTGCTCTCCGACCTGCTCGAGCAGGTCGACGCCAAGTGTGAGCGGGTCTCCGTCACCGAGCTGCGCGACAACACCTTCTACGCCTCGATCACGATCTCGGTCAACGGCTCCGAGGTCGAGATCGACTCCCGTCCTTCCGACGCGCTCGCCCTCGCGGTCCGGTGCCAGGCGCCGATCTTCGCCGCCGAGGAAGTGATCGAGGAGTCCTCGATCGAGTTCGAGCACGAGGTCGAGGACCAGGAGGAGGTCGTCGAGAAGTTCAAGGACTTCCTCGACGAGGTCTCCCCGGAGGACTTCGCGCAGGGGACCGACTGAGGAGGGCCCCGGGGCGGACGAGGGTCCGCTAAGGGTCATTCCCGATAGACGTTTCGCGGGGCGGATGACAGCCTCGATCCAATCGATGGCAACCTGCGATTGGAGAACGAGATGAACGACGAAGACACGGTCGAGCGGGAGCCCGAACCGCCGCCCGGCGAGGAGTCGGAGACCACCGAGAACCGGACCGAGGAGCTGCCGCCGCGCCGCCCACGGCGCCTCGTGCGCTCGGGCTCGGACCGGATGATCGCCGGCGTCGCCGGCGGCCTGGGCGACTACTTCGACGTCGACCCGGTCATCTTCCGGATCGGGTTCGGGGTCTCCGTCTTCTTCGGCGGCCTCGGCCTGATCGCGTACCTCGCCCTCGCGCTGCTCGTCCCGAGCGTCGAGGGCGAGGGCGTCCGGCCGGCCCCGGTGCAGCGCTCGCGCTGGGTCGCCGCCGCGGCCATCACGGTGGGCGCGGTCCTCGTCCTCACGGCCGGGTCCGGGTTCCTGTTTGGCGGGCCCGACTGGGGCTTCCTGTGGATCGTCGCGCTCGCCGGTGTCGGAGCGGCGATCTACTACGCGACGAAAAACACGGACGGCCCGGTCGGGATCGGCCGGATCCTCCTGATTGCGCTGCTCACCGTGGTCGCGATCTTCGCGCTGGCCGCGCTGGCGCTGGTCAGCGCCTGGGCCACGGCCGAGGGAGGCGGAGCCGTCATGGCCGCCCTCGTGATCGCCGCTGCCGTGGCGCTCGTGTTCGGGGCGTTCGTCGGCCGCGCGCGCTGGCTGATCGTCCCGGCCCTCGCGATCGCCCTCCCGGTCGGGACCGTGGCCGCGGCCGGGATCGAGCTCGAGGGCGGGTACGGCCAGCGGCACTACGAGCCGGTTTCGGCGGCTGCCATTCCGGCCGCGGGGTACGAGCTCGCTGCCGGACAGCTGCTCATCGACCTGCGTGAGCTCGACTGGGACCGCGAGCGCGTCGTGGACCTCGACGTCGACCAAGGGCTGGGGCAACTGGTGGTGGCCATCCCCGAGGACGTGTGCCTGGAGGCGGACGCCCACGTCTCGGCGGGAGCCATCGACCTGGACGGGAATGAGACCGACGGGCTCGACGTGCATGACGAGGCCGGAATCGGCTCGACCGATACGCCGAGGTTGTCCCTCGACGCCGAGCTCGATGGCGGCCAGGTCCTCGTGATCGGCGACGACGACGTCACTCTCGATGATGGCTGGGACGACCACGACCGGTTGGCCCGCGACTCCAAGTTCGCTCACCCCGCGGCGCCGACGGAGTGCGCGGCATGAGCCGGCCGGTGGACCGAGTTTCCCTGGTCGCCGGCCTTGCCCTCGGCGCATTGGGCGCGGTGCTGATGCTCGACCAGACCGACGTCATTGAGCTCGGCTTCGGCTGGTTCGGCGCCGCGATCGCCGCGACGCTGGGCGTCGTGCTCCTCGTAAGCGGCCTGGAGGAGGCGAGGCAGCCTCGACTCGACGATCCGCCGGAGTCAAGATCGGAGAATTGACGGATCCAACCGCGAATCGTGACGCCGCTCCCCACGGGGGCGGCGTCGCCCTGTCGAGGTCCGGGGCCGACGGGATCGCCGGCGGCGTCCTGGCGGGGCTCGGCCACCGCTACTCACTCGACCCGCTCCTCCTCCGGATCGGGTTCGTGCTCCTCGTCTTCCTCACCGGCGGCCTCGCCCTGATCGCATACGTCGTCGCGTGGGTCGCGCTTCCCTCCGACGCGACGCGCGGCGAGCGCTGGCTGGGGGTCGCGCCCGGCGGCTGGAAGGTCGCGGCCGGAGCGGCGCTCCTCGCGCTGGCGGCCCTGCTGGCGTTCCGCGAGCTCGGGATCTGGTGGAGCGACGCGCTCGTCTGGCCCTTCGTGCTGGCCGCCGCCGGGGCCGCGCTCCTGTGGCGCCAGACGCAATCGCCGCGCCGGCAGGCGACCGACGCCAGCCCGCGCCGCCGCGACGAGCGCCCCCGCCGCGCGGCGGCCGAGCCGGAGCGGACCGGCGCCCGCGGCCTCTACCGCGGCGGCTTCGGAATCGCCCTGGTCGTCGGCGCCGCGATCCTCTTCCTCTACGCGAACGGCGCGTTCGAGGCCGCGAGCGATGCCGCCCTCGCGGCCCTGGTCGCGATCATCGCGCTGGCGCTGATCCTCGCTCCGTTCCTCTGGCGCCTCGGGCGGAACCTCGCCGCCGAGCGCGCCGAGCGAATCCGCTCGCAGGAGCGCGCCGAGGTCGCGGCGCACCTCCACGACTCGGTGCTCCAGACGCTCGCCCTGGTCCAGAAGCGCGCCGGCGACCCGCGCGAGGTCGCGAACCTCGCCCGCCGGCAGGAGCGCGAGCTGCGGGCCTGGCTCTCCCGGGGCGCCGAGGCCGCGGAGCGAGCCGGCATCGCCGCCTCGCTCGGACGCGCCGCCGTCGAGGTGGAGGACACTCACGGGGTGCCGGTGGAGACGGTGATCGTGGGCGACGCGCCCCTCGACGAGTGTGGCGAGGCGCTGGTGGCCGCTGCGCGCGAGGCGATGGTCAACGCGGCGAAGTTCGCCCCGGAGGCGGGCCCGGTCGCCCTCTACGGCGAGTTCGAGGACGGCCGCGCCGAGGTCTTCGTCCGCGACCGCGGGCCAGGCTTCGACCGCGACGCGATCCCTCCGGACCGACACGGCCTCCGCGAATCGATCATCGGCCGGATGAGCAGGCACGGCGGCAGCGCCGAGATCCGCACGGGCCCGGGCGAGGGCACCGAGGTGCGGCTGGAGATTCCGATCGCTAGAAGCGGATGAGCGCGAATCCGAGCGTCGTCATCGTCGACGACCACGAGATCTTCCGCGCCGGGGTGCGCGCCGAGCTCGAGGGCCTCGTCGAGGTGTTAGGGGACGCCGGGTCCGTCGAGGAAGCCGTGCGCATGGTCGGCGATGAGAAGCCCGACGTCGTCCTGCTCGACGTCCATATGCCGGGAGGCGGGGGCGCCGAGGTGATCCGGCAGGTCGCCCGCAACCGACCGGTTCAGAGGTTCCTCGCGCTCTCGGTATCCGACGACCCCGAGGACGTGATCGCGATCGTCCGTGCCGGTGCCCGCGGCTACGTCACGAAGACCATCAGCGGCACGGAGCTCGCCGACGCCGTACGACGAGTCGACGAGGGCGACGCGGTCTTCTCACCGCGGCTGGCCGGCTTCGTGCTGGACGCGTTCGCCGGGCAGATCCCGGAGAGCGAAGCAGACCCGGAGCTCGACCTGCTCAGCGTCCGCGAGCGTGAGGTCCTGCGCCTGATCGCGCGCGGCTACCTCTACAAGGAGATCGCGCTCGAGCTCTCGATCTCGGTGAAGACCGTCGAGGCCCACGTGAGCGCGGTACTCCGCAAGCTCCAGCTGTCGAACCGCCACGAGCTCAGCCGCTGGGCGGTGGAGCGGCGGCTCGTGGACTAGGCGCCTCGTCAACGCGGCCCGCTCGCCCCGCTAGGCCCGGACCGGGGCCGCCAGCTCCAGGACCCGCTCGACGAGCGCCTCGAAGGAGAGGCCGCCCGCCTCCGCGGCCATCGGCAGCAGGCTGGTGTCGGTCAGGCCCGGGATCGCGTTCACCTCGAGCACCTGCGGGCCGTCGTCGCCGAGCATCATGTCGACGCGGGCGAACGCGGTCAGCCCGAGCGCCCTCCAGGTCTCGCGGGCGACGCGCTCGACCGCCGCGACCTCGTCGGCGTCGAGCGGCGCCGGGCAGGTGAACTCGGTGCGGCCGATCTCGTAGCGGGCCTCGTAGTCGTAGCGGTCCTCCTCGCGAGGCACCGCTTCGACGACCGGCAGCGGCTCGCCGTCGAGGAGCGAGACCGCGAGCTCGCGCCCGGCGACGTGGCGCTCGAGCAGGACGCGGTCGTCGTAGCTGAACGCGGCGACGAGCGCCTCGGGAACCTCCCCGGCGGAGGCCGCGAACCGGACCCCGAGCGATGAGCCCTGGCCAACCGGCTTGATCACCAGCGGGAACCCGAGCCGGTCTTCGATGTCGCCGAGCGCATCGCCGGCGCCGAGGTCGCGGAAGGCGGTCTGGTTGAAGGCGACCCAGTCGGGCGTCGGAATCCCCGCCGCGCGCAGCTCGTGCTTCGCGAGGACCTTGTCCATGCACCGCATGCAGGCCGCGATCCCGGGCCCGGTGTACGGGATGTCGAGGATCTCGAGCAGCTCCTGCGCGGTGCCGTCCTCGCCGTCGGGGCCGTGCAGCGCGACGAAGGCGACGTCGGGCCGCTCGCGGAGCTCGCGGACGAGGTCGGCGCCGACGTCGAGTGCGATCACCTCGTGGCCGAGGGAGCGCAGCGCGTCCTCGACCCGCGCCCCGGAGCGCAGCGAGACCTGGCGCTCGAGCGAGCGGCCGCCCTTGAGGACCGCGACCTTCATTCCTCCCGGCGCCTCAGCGGGAGGACGGTCCCGCCGTCCGGTCGTCCCTCCTCGGACCCCGCCGCCTCCGGACGCGCGGCGGAGGCGGAGGGCGGTTGCTTGTGGGTGAGGGTTTCGTACAGCTCGACCTGCTCGCCGACCACCTCGCCGATCCGCCGGATGCCCTCGCGGATCTCCTCCACGGTCACGCCGGAGAAGTTGAGCCGCATCGAGTGGGAGCCCCGCCCGTCGGTGTAGGCGGCGCTGCCGGGGACGAAGGCGACGTTCTCGCGCAGCGCCTTGGCGAGCAGGTCGCCGGTGTCGATGTAGTCGGGCAGGGTCGCCCAGACGAAGAGCCCGCCGTCGGGCCGCGTCCAGCGCGCCTGCCGCGGGAAGTGGGCTTCGAGGGCCTCGAGCATGGCGTCGCGGCGCTCGCGGTAGATCGCGGTGACCTCGGCGATGTAGCGCCGCCAGTTGCCCTCGGCGAAGTACTCGCGCACGAAGTACTGGGTGAGGGTCGAGCTGCACAGGTCCGAGGCCTGCTTGCCGAGCACGACCTTCTCCATCACCGGCGGCGGCGCGCAGAGCCAGCCGAGCCGGATGCCCGGCGAGAGGATCTTCGAGAAGGTGCCGATGTAGATCACGTAGTCGCCGCCATCGAGCTTGTAAAGCGGCTCCTCCGGCTCGCCGCCGTAGCGGAGCAGGCCGTAGGGGTTGTCCTCGACGACCAGCACCTCGCGCTCGCGCGCGATCTCGACCAGCCGCCGCCGCCGCTCGCCGGAGAGGGTCACCCCGGCCGGGTTCTGGAAGCTCGGCACCGAGTAGATGAACTTGGGCCGGCGTCCCTCGGCGGCGAGCCGGTCGAGGAGCTCCTCGAGCTCGTCGATGCGCATGCCGTCGTCGTCGGTCGCGACCTGGTGGACGTCGGCCTCGTACGCGCAGAAGACCGGGACCGCGCCGGGGTAGGTCGGCCCCTCGCAGATCACGGGGTCGCCGGGGTCGACGAGCGTCTTCGTGATCAGGTCGATCGCCTGCTGGCCACCGGTGGTGACGATCAGGTCCTCGGGATCGGGCTGCATGCCCTCCGCCGCCATCACCGCCCGGATGCAGTCCTTGGTCTCCTCGAAGCCCTCGGTTGGCCCGTACTGGAGGGCCTGCGCGGCCGACTCCTGCGCGATCCTCGTCATCTGCGCGGCGAAGCTGGCGGCCGGGAACGTGGAGGTGTCGGGCAGCCCGCCGGCGAGCGAGATGATCTCCGGCCGCGAGGTGATCGCCATCAGGTCGCGCATCGCCGAGGAGCGCATGACGCGGGTGCGGGCTGCGAAGAGCCCGGCGTAGCGCTCGAGGTCGCGCGCCCGCGAGTGCGGACGGCGGTGCGGCGACGCGGCGGCGCGCCCGCCGGCGCGCTCTTGCGGTTCTGCCATCCGCCCAGTTTGGCGGAAAGGGATCCTTGGGCGCGACCACTAAATTGCGCCCTTCGCCCGTGGACGTCTTCCTCGCCATCTGCCAGGGCCTCGGCCTCGCGATCGCCGCGGGCATCGGCGGCATGCTCGCGCTGCTCCTGATGTCCGTGCTCGCACACGTCGACGCCGGCTGGGATCTCGACGGCAGCGACTTCGAGTGGTTCGAGGCCTCCTGGTTCATCCCGATCCTCTTCGCGCTCAACGTCCTCGCCTTCCTCCACGCCCGCGGCTCGCTTCCCAAGGAGGCGACCCGCGGCGTCCTGATCGGCCTGATCACGGTGCTCGGAGCGGTCGCGTTCGCCGGCTCGCTCTCGGAGGAGACGGCGACCTGGTGGCCGGGCCTCGCCGCCGGCGCCGCCGCCGCGGCGCTCACCGCCGTCATCGCCGCGGACTTCCTCGCCGGCGCGACCGCGCGCAGCGAGGAGACCGCCGGGACGCTCAACCTGCTGGTCGCCGCCGCCGGCCTCGTCCTCGTCCTCGTCGCGCTCTTCCTGCCGCCCGCCTCGCTCGCCGCCGC
>DASUSH010000096.1:0-11116 GCA_036375215.1 Solirubrobacterales bacterium | reverse complement strand
AGAGGCGCTCGAAGAAGTCGGCGGTGCGGAGGGCCGGGCGGAGCTCCCAGCGCATCCGGGTGGGGCCCTCGGCCGCCATCTGGTGCGGCGTGCCGGAGGGCACCTCGAAGGGCTCGCCGGGGCCGTAGACGCGCTCCTCTCCCCCGACGATCGCGCGCATCGAGCCCTCCAGGACCTCGAAGCGCTCGGTCTGGCTCGGGTGCAGGTGCTCGGGCGGCATGCCGGCCTCGCCGCTGTAGTGCGCCTCCATCTGGAGCAGCTCGCCGCCGGTCTCGGCGCCGGTCTTCACGAGGACCAGGCGGAAGCCTTCGGGGCCGTGCAGCTCCTGGCCGGCCTCGGCCATCGCTCAGCCGAGCTCAAGCTGGCTGTAGGCGATCGACTGGAAGGAGCGGCGGTGCAGGCTGGAGATCCCGTTCGCCTCGATCGCCGCGCGGTGCTCGGGCGTCGAGTAGCCGACGTTGGCGTCGAAGTCCCAGCCCGGATAGGCGTCGTGGGCCCGGCGCATGTAGCGGTCGCGCGTCACCTTGGCGATGACCGAGGCGGAGGCGATCGCGGCGCTGCGGGCGTCGCCGTCGACGACCGGGCGGTGCTCGACCGCGCAGCGCTTGCCGACCGAGAAGCCGTCGGTGAGGCAGACGAGGTCGCCGGGGTCGGGCGCGGCCGCGGCGGCGCGCTCGAGCGTCTTCGCGAGCGCCTCGAGGTTGGTGACGTGCAGGCCGCGCGAGTCGATGCCGCGCACGCAGCGCGCGGTCACCGCGACGTGGGCGGCCGCGCGGACGATCACGGGGTAGAGCTCCTCGCGCTCCTCCTCGCTGCGCGTCTTCGAGTCGTTGAGCTGACCGAGGGCGCGGCGATCGCGCATCGAGAGGGAGGCGTAGTCGATCAGCACCGCCGCGGCGACGAGCGGGCCGGCGAGCGAGCCGCGTCCCGCCTCGTCGGCGCCCGCGACGAAGCGGGTGCCGAGCATGCGGTCGAACTTGAAGAGCTTGGCGGCGCGGCGGCGGCGCTGGGCGCTCACCTTGCGCTTCGGCGCCGGCCTAGAAGATCCCGATGCGGTCGGGGGGCCAGTAGGTGAGGAAGGCCTTCCCGATGATCCAGTCGCGGGGGACGGGGCCCCAGAATCGGCTGTCGTCGCTGGCTCCACGGTTGTCGCCCATCATGAAGTAATGATCCGGCGGAATCTCGATCTCTTCCGGCAAATTGCAGGTTCCTCCGGAGCGGCACGGCCGGATCTCCCAGTCGCCCTCGACCGGCTCGCCGTTCACGATCGGGATCCCGTTCTCGATCCGCAGTCGATCGCCGCCGACCGCGACGACGCGCTTGATGAAGTTCGTGTCGGACTCCTCGGGGGTCGGCTCCTGGCAAGCCTCGCCGGGGTCGCGCGCGACGCCGCACTGGTTCCCGCGGTCCGCGCCGACCGGCGGATGGAAGACGACGATGTCGCCCACCCCGGGGTCGCCGAAGTGGAAGCTCACCCGGTTGACCAGGACGCGTTGGCCGACCTCGAGCGTCGGCACCATCGACTCCGAGGGGATCTGGTACGGCTTGACGACGAACGCCTGGATGCCGAGGGCCAGGCCGATCGCGAGGGCGACGATGACGACGAGCTCGACGAGCGCGCCGACGCCGGTTTTCGGCTTCGGGATCAGTCCTTTTCCTCGTCGGAGCCGGCCTCGTCCGGTTCGCCGGACTCCTCCTGCGGCTCCTCGCCCGCGTCGGCCCCGGGCTCCGCGGTCGCCTCCGCCTCGGGCTCCTCTGCAGCGGGCTCCTCTGCAGCGGGCTCCTCGGCGCCCTCCGCCTCGGGCGCCTCGTCGCCGGCATCGCCTTCCTCCTCGGCGCCGAGGTCTTCGACGTCGGCCTCCGACTGGGCGACTCCCTCGGAGTCGACCGGCTCGTCGACGGTGTCGTCCGCGATCACGAGCTCCTCGTCGATCCCCCAGCGGCGCTCGGCGACGCGAGCACGCTTGCCGATCCGGCCGCGGAGGTAGTAGAGCTTGGCGCGGCGGACATCGCCCCGAGCCGCCACCTCGAGGCGCTCGATCTTGGGCGAGTGCAGCGGGAACGTGCGCTCGACGCCGACGCCGAATGACTGCTTGCGCACGGTGAAGGTCTCGCGAGCGCCCGAGCCCTGGCGCTTGATCACGATCCCCTCGAAGACCTGGGTGCGGCGGCGGTTGCCCTCCACGACCTGGAAGTGGACCCGCACGCGATCGCCGGCGTCGAAGCGCGGGACGCGCTTGAGCTGGGCCTGCTCGATGCTCTCGATGATGCTGCTCATGGACGGGCGATCTTGACTCGTTGGCCTAAGCGGGACAGAAAAGAAGCGCGGGACGGAAAAGTCGCCCGCGCGAGGGCGAAATCTTAGCGGCCCCCTTTCGCATGCCCGGCGCCCGCAAGGGATGCCGGGTAGGGGTGCGGGCTACTCGGAGCCGGCCTCCCCGCGGCGCCGGCTCTGCTCGAGCCGCCACTCCCTGACCCGCTCGTGGTCGCCGGAGACGAGCACGTCGGGGACGTCCCAGCCCTGGTAGCTCGGCGGGCGCGTGTAGTGCGGGTACTCGGGGGCGCCGCCGAGCGCCGCCGAGAACGACTCCTCGAGCGCGCTCTCGGCGTGCCCGAGCGCGCCCGGCAGCTTGCGCAGCACCGCGTCGGCGACGACCATCGCCGCCAGCTCGCCACCGGCGAGCACGTAGCGGCCGATCGAGACCGCGTCGGTCGCCAGGTGCTCGCGGATGCGCTCGTCGAAGCCCTCGTAGCGGCCGCAGAGCAGCGCGACGTGCGGCTCGCCGGCGAGGTCGCCGGCGAGCGCCTCGTCGAACTGGGTCCCGCCGGGGGTGAGCAGCACGATCCGGTCGGGTCTGCGCTCGGGATAGGCCGCGCGCAGGGCCGCGTCGACGACGTCGACGCGAAGCACCATCCCGGCGCCGCCGCCGTAGGGCGCGTCGTCGACCTGGCCGGCCCCGAGCGGCGTCGTGTCGCGGTAGTTCAGGCGGTTGATCTCGGCTCCGTGGGCGAGCGCGTTGCGGACGTGGCGCTGGGCGACGAACCAGTCGAACGCCTCGGGGAACAGCGTGAAGAAGTCCAGCTTCACCGGCGAGAAGCGGACGCGAAGCGGAGCATTCTCGCCGCTAGTCCAGGATCTCGACGATGACCCGGCGGTCCTCGCGCACGGCCGCGGCCTTCGCGATCGTGCGGATCGCGTTCGCGATCCGGCCGCCGCGGCCGATCACGCGGCCGACGTCCTCCTCGGCGACGGTGATCTCGAGCACGATGTCGCCGTCCTCCTCGACCTCCTCGACCGTGACGGCGTCGGGGTCATCGACCAGCGCGCGGGTCAGGTATTCGACCAGGTCGCGCATCGGGCGACGGGCGGCCGGCTAGCGGCCGGCGGCCTCGATCCCCTGCGCCCGCAGCAGGCGGGCGACCGTGTCCGTCGGGAGGGCGCCGTGGTCGAGCCAGTGCTGCGCGCGCTCGGCATCGACGACGATCGTCGACGGCTCGGTGCGGGGGTTGTATGACCCGATCGTCTCGATCGTGCGGCCGTCGCGCGGCGAGCGGCGGTCGGCGACGACGATGCGCCAGATCGGGTTCTTCTTCGAACCCACCCTCGTAAGTCTCATTCGGACGGCCATTTCGCGACCGGGGAGGTTAGCGCCCGGCGCGCGCTTAGCGCCCGGCGCGGCGTGCGCTGCCGCCGAGGAGGGCGGCGGGGTCCGGCATCTTGCCCGAGGCGAGCTGCTTCATCATCTTGCGCATCTGGTCGAACTGCTTGACCAGGTTGTTGACCGCGGCGACGTTCGTGCCCGAGCCCTGGGCGATCCGCTTGCGCCGCGATCCCTTGATGATCTCGGGGCGGGCGCGCTCCTCCGGCGTCATCGAGAGGATCATCGCCTCGAGGCGATCGAGCTCGCGCTCGTCGACGTTCGCCGAGCGGATCTGCTTCATCGCCTTGCCCATCCCGGGCATCATCCCGAGCACGTTCTGGAGCGGGCCCATCTTGCGGACCTGCTTCATCTGCTTGAGGAAGTCCTCGAGCGTGAACTCGGCGCGACGGATCTTGCGCTCGAGCTCGGCGGCCTCGTCCTCGGTGACCTGCTCCTCGGCCTTCTCGATCAGCGAGAGCACGTCGCCCATGCCGAGGATCCGGGTCGCCATCCGGTCGGGGTGGAAGCGCTCGAGCTCGGAGAGCTTCTCGCCGGTCGACGCGTACATGATCGGCTTGCCGGTGACCGCCTTCACCGAGAGCGCGGCGCCGCCGCGGGCATCGCCGTCGAGCTTCGTCATCAAGACGCCGTCGAACTCGGCCTTCTCGGAGAACTCCTCGGCGACGTTCACCGCGTCCTGGCCGGTCATCGCGTCGAGGACGAGCAGGACGTTGTGCGGCTTCGTGCGCTTGCGGATCGCGAC
Source organism: Solirubrobacterales bacterium (assembly GCA_036375215.1). GTDB lineage: Bacteria > Actinomycetota > Thermoleophilia > Solirubrobacterales > 70-9 > DASUSH01. The sequence continues at coordinate 6,712 of DASUSH010000096.1, read as the reverse complement.
GAGCTGGTCCATCAGCTCGGCGTCGATGTGCAGGCGGCCCGCGGTGTCGACGATCAGGACGTCCTTCTGCTCGGAGCGCGCCATCCCGAGCGCCCACTCGGCGACGTCCACGGGGTCGCGGTCGGTCGACTGCGTGTAGACGGTCGCGCCGGCGCGCTTGCCGACGGTGGCGAGCTGCTCGACCGCGGCCGGGCGCTGCAGGTCGCATGCCGCGAGCGCGACCGACTTCTTCTGGCCCTTGAGGAGCATCGCGAGCTTCGCGCAGGCGGTGGTCTTGCCCGCGCCCTGCAGGCCGGCCATCAGGATCACGGTCGGCCCCTTCGAGGCGAAGGCGAGCTCGCGCCCCGACCCGCCCATGAGCGCGGCGAGCTCCTCGTTCACGATCTTCACGACCTGCTGGCCGGGGTCGAGCCCGGAGAGGACCCCCTCCCCCATGCAGCGCTCCTTGACCTGCGCGACGAACTGCTTGACCACCTTGAAGTTGACGTCGGCCTCGAGCAAGGCGAGGCGGATCTCGCGCATCGCCTTGTCGACGTCGGCCTCGGTCAGCTTGCCGCGGCTGCGGACGTCGGAGAGCGTCGACTGGAGGCGGTCGGAGAGCTGGTCGAACATCGGGCGGACCAGCTTACGGGTACGGATCTGACGCCACCCTGGAGGAGACGGCTCAGCGGAAGGCCCGCGTGGCCTCCTCGTGCCTGGCCATGACCGGGCCACACGGCGTCGGCCCCGCCCCGAGCGCCTTGTCGGACTTCACGATCGAGACCAGGACCTCGACCACGCCGGGGTCGAACTGGGTGCCGGAGCAGGCCCGCAGCTCCTCGATCGCAGCCTCGCGCGACATCGCGGTGCGGTAGGAGCGATCGGTCGTCATCGCGTTGAAGGCGTCGCAGACCGCGATCACGCGTGCCGCCCGGGGGATCTCCTCCCCCATGAGCCCGTCCGGATAGCCCGCTCCGTCGAAGTGCTCGTGATGGCTGCGGACGATCACGCCGACCTCGCCGAGGGCGCCGCCGACCTGCTCCAGCATCCGCTGTCCCTCGAGGGTGTGGCGCTTCATCACCTCCCACTCCTCCGCGTCAAGCGGGCCGGGCTTGTCGAGCATCTCGTTCGGGACGGAGATCTTGCCCACGTCGTGGAGCAGGGCGGCGAACTCGACGTCGCGGATCTCGCGCTCGTCGAAGCCGAGCGCCGTCGCGACCCGCTCGGCGAGCGCGACGACGTTGCGGCTGTGCGAACCGGTGTACTCGTGGGTCCCGGAGAGCAACTCGCCGAGCAGGTGGGCCGTGCCGTGGTACGCATGGCTGAGGGCGAGCGCGTTGTCGAATCGCGCCTCGCGCTCGTGGGCGAAGATCACCAGCAGGCCGAGCAACGGCAGGATGGCGAGGAACGTCCACTCCTCCTCGACCGAGGCGAAGGCGACGAGCAGGCCGACCGGCGAGAGCAGGAGGTCGACCAGGGAGATCGCGCGGTACTCGGCGAGCAGGTCGCTGACCTTGAGCCCGTAGCCGAGGCACTCGCGGAAGTAGGAGCTCGCCACGTCGAGCCCGAACTGGGCGCCCAGGGCGGCGAGATAGATCGGCCAGTCGCCCCAGGTCGGGTCGGCGGGGCCGGCGATGGCCAGCACCGCCGCCGGCCCGATGGCGTACCAGCTCGAACAGAGTTGTACGAGGCTGCGATCCGGGTGCACCTCGCGGCGGAGGTACTCGGGCAGCCTGAAGAGGAGCATCGCGGCGGCGACGAACATGGGCACGACGTTGACCGGGAGCAGGAACAGCATCGGGACGAAGACGAGCTGCGTGGGGTCCGTCCAGCCCGAGCCGGTGTGAAACTCGACGCGCGCCGCCAGCAGGTAGAGGCCGACCAGGGCGAGGGCGATCCCCGGGTCGAACTCGCGGCCGCCGTCGACGAAGAGCGCGAACGCCGCCGCCGCGGCGACGAAGGCGAACGCGGTCGCGATCACCGCGATGCGCTCGCGACCGTCGAGGCGCGCGATCTGGGCCGCTCGGGATTCCTCGAGCAGCCGGTGCACGACCGGATTCGAGTCAGGGGCGTTTTGGTCGATGAGGCTCATCGGTTGCCGGTCCCGCCATCGACGCACCGCGGATCGTTCCACCTCCGTATCGGCCGCGAATGACAGGTCTTGAGTAGCCAGATGTTCGACTGAAGGATCGAGGTCTCCTGCCGATCGGGGACCGGGAACATGGGAGGACGCATGCGAAAGGTTTGCCTGGGCGCCGTGGTCGCGACCACCGCGCTGATCGTGCCGGTCGCCCCGGCGAGCGCCGCGCCGCTGGCGACGACCACCGATTGCGATGCGGGGGCGATCACCCATCCGTTCGCCCCCTGGGGCGTCAACGCCGACTACGTCCTCGCCCCCGACGGCGCGGTCGAGAACGGCGCCGGCGAGTGGCTGCTCTCGGGCGGGTCCTCGATCGCGTCCGGCAACTCCCCCTTCTACGCGAACTCGGCGGGCGACTCGCATTCGCTCCTGATCCCGAAGGGAGGCACCGCCGAGACCGGGACGATGTGCATCGGCAACGAGCACCCGACGATCCGCTTCTTCGCCAAGAACGACAGCGCCGGAAGCTCGACGCTCGAGGTGCGCATCGCGGTCGAAACGTCGTGGGGCCGCGAGCACTCGCTCCCGGTCGGCCTCGAGCGGGGCAACACGGACTGGGAGCCCAGCACGTCGATGCGGCTGATCGTGAACTACCTGAACCTGCGCCCGGACACCTATACCCCGGCCGAGTTCCAGTTCACGGCCCGGAACGGCGACTGGCGGATCGACGACGTCTACGTCGATCCGCGCCGCAACTAGCGTCCCCTACTCCGCGAGCAGGGCCGCCGAGAACTCTCGAGGGTCGAAGGGCTGCAGGTCCTCCAGGGCCTCCCCCACGCCGATCAGCTTGACCGGGATCCCGAGCTCGCGTGAGATCGCGAGCGCGATCCCGCCCTTGGCGGTGCCGTCGAGCTTGGTGAGGACGACGCCGGTGACGTCGACGGCGTCCGCGAACGCCTTCGCCTGACGCAAGCCGTTCTGGCCCGTGGTCGAGTCGATCGTGATCAGCGTCTCGTGCGGGGCGCCGGCGAGCTTCTTCGAGATCACCCGGCGGACCTTGGTGAGCTCGTCCATCAGGTTGCCGTGGGTATGCAGCCGGCCGGCCGTGTCGACGATCACCACGTCGAGGGCGCGGGCCTCGGCGGCCGAGATCGCGTCGAAGGCCACCGCGCCGGCGTCGCCGCCCTCGGCGCTCTTCACGATCTCGCAGCCGGCGCGCTCGGCCCAGGTCTCGAGCTGCTCGACGGCGGCGGCGCGGTAGGTGTCCGCGGCCGCGATCAGGACCGAGAGCCCGAGCTCGCGCTGCAGGTGCCAGGCGAGCTTGCCGATCGTGGTCGTCTTGCCGGTCCCGTTGACGCCGCACACCATCAGGACCGTGGGTCGTTCCCGGATCGCGATCCGGCCGTCGCCGTCGCCCGCGGCCGTCTCGGCGAGCAGCTCGATCAGCCGCTCGCGCAAGGGCTCGCCGGCGGCCACCTCGCCCGCCTCGGCCTCCATCTCGAGCCTGCCGACGACCTCGGCGGTGGTCGGCGCGCCGACGTCGGCCATGATCAGCGCCTCCTCGAGCCGCTCCCAGGTCTCGGCGTCGAGGGTCTCGAAGAGGCTCGCCGAGAGCTCGGCCTGCAAGGCGCGGCGCGACTTGCCGAGGTTCTCCCTCAGCTTCCTGAAGAATCCGCGCCCCTCGGCGGGTGCCTCCGCCGGAGCCGCGTCCGGGACCTCGCGGTCGCCCAGGTCGAAGACCTCTGTCCAGTCGCGCGCCATCTGATGCAGATCAGATCGCGCCGAACCGGACGCCAAGCGGAGGATTCGGCGCCTTCATCCGGCGCAGCTTAGGCGGCTTCGGCGCCGTCCTCGCCCGCGGCCGGGGCCTCGGCGAGCGTCCGCTGGTCCTCCTGCGGCAGCCGCCGCGAGATCACCTTGGTGACGCCGCCTTCGCCCATCGAGACGCCGTAGAGGACGTCGGCCGCGTCCATCGTCCGTTTCTGGTGGGTGACGATCACGAACTGGGCCCGGTCGGAGAAGCGGCGGACGAGCTGCAGGAAGCGGTCGATGTTGGCGTCGTCGAGCGCGGCCTCGACCTCGTCGAGGATGTAGAAGGGCGAGGGTCGCGCGAGGAAGACCGCGAAGACGAAGGCGAGCGCGACGAGCGACTTCTCGCCGCCGGAGAGCAGCGAGAGCCGGCGCGTGGCCTTGCCGGCGGGCGTGACCTCGATCTCCACGCCACGCGAGTCGCCGGGGACCTCCTCGTCGTCCTCCCCCTCGATCGGCGCCGGCTCCTCGGGCGAAGGCGGGCCGCTCGCGCCGTCCGCGTCGTCGCGGGGGGGCTGCTGGCCGCCCAGGACGGGGCGCGGGGTCTGGTTCTCCTCGACCAGCCGCAGGCGTCCGCGGCCGCCCGGGAAGAGGTGCTCGATGAGCTCCTGGAAGTTCCGCTCGGTCGCCTCGAAGGTCTCCTCGAAGGCGCTCTGGATGCGGCGGTCGGTCTCGCGGATCAGCTTCTGGAGCTCGGTGAGGGCGCTCTCGAGGTCCTCCCGGGTCGTCTCCAGCTCGGAGACGTGGGCGAGCGCCTCCGCGTACTCGTCCTTCGCCAGCGGGTTCACGGGGCCGAGCTGCTCGCGGCGCCGCTGCAGGCGCTCGAGCTTGCGCTCGATCTCCTCGCGCTCTGTTTCGCCGAGCGCGTCGTCGGCGGGGCCGAGCTCCTCCCCGAGGCGCTGGGAGATCCGGCCCAGCTCGGCGGCGGCCTCGGCGCGGCGGTCGCGCTCCTGGGTGGCCCCGACCTCGGCCTGGGTGACGGCCTCCGCGGCCACCCGCAGCTCCGCCTGGAGCTCGGCGTCGCGGCGCGAGCAGGCGCGCAGCTGCTCGGTGACGTCGTCGGACGCCTGCTCGCCGCCGAGCAGGTTGCGCTCCATCGTTTCGACCCGCGTGCCGAGCGCCTCGCGGGTCGCGGCGGCGGCGTCGACGAGCTCGCCGAGCGCCTCCAGGAGGTGGCCCTCGGCCTCGACGCGGCGCTCGAGCGAGTCCTGGCGGCCGCGGCCCAGGACGCCCTCGGCGCGGCGGGCGCCGCGAGCGGCGCGCTCGGAGCCCTCGCGGACGCGGGCGAGCTCGCGGGCGCGAGCGTCGACCTCGGCGTTTTCGAGGGCGCGCTCGAGCGCGGCGCCCGACTCCGCGAGCGCGTCGCCGACCGCGCGCAGCTCGGCTTCGAGCTGCTCGGCCTCGCTGCCCTTCGCCGGCGCCTCGGCGGCGAGCTCGCCGAGGGCGAGCCGGCGGCGGTCGATCCCGGCGGCGAGCTCGGCGCGCCTGGAGGCGAGCGACTCTGCTCGCACCGTGAGGCGCTCGTGGGCGGCGCGGATCGCGGTCAGGCGGCCCCAGACGAGGGTGCGCTCGCGGTCGCGCGCGGCGAGACGCTCCTCGATCGCGGTGCGCTCCGTGTTCACCTCGGCGAGCTTGGCCTCGATCGCGTCGCGGGCCTCGCGCGCCTTGGTCGCGTCGCGCTCGCGGCCGGACAGGACCTCGTCGTGGGAACGGAGCTCTTCGGCGAGCAGGCGGGCACGGAGCTCCATCCCCTCCCGCTCGAGGCGGGCGTGGATCTCGGCGGCCTGGGCCTGGCGCTTCAGCGGGCGCAGGCGGAGCCGCGCCTCGCGCTCCACGTCGAGGGCGCGGTCGAGATTGTCCTGCGTGCGCTCGAGCTTCAGCTGGGCGCGACGGCGGCGCTTGCGGTGCTTGCCCAGGCCGGCGGCCTCCTCGACGAGCATGCGGCGGTGACGCGGCTTCGAGTGGACGATCTCCTCGACGCGCCCCTGGCTGATCACCGAGTGCATCTCGCGGCCGAGGTTGGCGTCGGCGAGCGCCTCGACCACGTCGGCGAGCCGGGCGCGGGCCCCGTTCAGCCAGTAGCCGCCGTCGCCGGAGCGGTCGAGGCGGCGCTTCACCGAGATCTCGCTGAACTCGCTTGCCGCGAGGCCGTCGGAGTTGTCGATCACAACCTCGACCTCGGCCGCACGGCGGCGCGACTGGCCCTGCCCGCCGGCGAAGATCACGTCCTGCATCGACTGCCCGCGAACCGCGAGCGGGCTCTGCTCGCCGAGCGCCCAGAGCACGGCGTCGGTGATGTTCGACTTGCCGCAGCCGTTCGGGCCTACGACCACGCTGACGCCCGGCGCGAAATCCAGCCGCGTCCGTTCAGGGAAGGACTTGAAGCCCTTCATCGTGATCGACTTCAGATGCATGCCCTGAGTGCCTCTCCTTGATCGCATAGGCTCGCTTGCGCCTCGGACGCCAACCCGGCGCCCCGCCAGGCGCGCCCGCGCTCAGCCTTCGAGCCGCTCCAGCGCCTCGGCCGCGGCGGCCTGCTCGGCGGCCTTCTTCGACGGCCCCGAGCCGCTGCCGGCGGCCTCGCCCTCGACCCGCGCCTCGACCTCGAAGCGCCGGTTGTGGGGCGGCCCCGACTCGTCGACGACGGCGTAGGTTACGCGCACCCCACGGCGGGCGAGGCGCTCCTGCAGCGCGGACTTGAAGTCGAGCACGGTCTCGGTCGCGAGCTCGATCTCGGGCTCGAAGGCGGCGACCGTCGCCGCCGCGGTCCGCTCGTAGCCGTGCTCGAAGTAGCAGGCGCCGATCACGGCCTCGGTGATCGAGGCCATCGCGCGCTCGGAGGCG
>DASUSH010000095.1:0-4010 GCA_036375215.1 Solirubrobacterales bacterium | reverse complement strand
CCAGCGCGACGCCGCGGCGCTCGGCCCCGCTTCCGAGCCCTCCGAGGACCTGCGGTTCTTCCTGAGCCGCTTCGCGGACGACCAACCGCTTCCTCGGCGCGCGCGGCTCCTCGCAGCGATGATGGCCGGCGGCAAGAGGCGCTTCGAGTTGATGGCCGCCAACCTCTGCGAGGGCGGGCGACTCCTCGGCGAGCGCCTGCACCTCCCGGACGAGGTGATCCGCGCGCTCGGCCAGATGACCGCGCGCTGGGACGGCAAGGGGGTGCCGGGCGGGGTGGGCGGGGAGGAGATCTCGCGCCCGCTTCGCATCGTCCGCGTCGCTCACGACCTCGTCGCGCTCGCCGAGGCGGGGGACCTGCCGACGGCGCTCGCTGCGATCGAACGCCGCCGCGGGCGCGGCTATGACCCCGAGGTCGTCGACGCCGCGCTTGCCGAGCCCGAGTCCCTGGTTGCCGCGGCTAGCGTCCCCGACGCTTGGGACCGGGTCCTCGACGCGGAGCCCGAGCCGGTGGCGACGATCTCGGCGGCGGGACTCGCGTCGCTGGCGCGGGCCTTCGGCGAGTTCGTCGACGTCAAGGTCGGGTTCCTCGCGGGGCACTCCGCGCGCGTGTCCGAACTCGCCGCGACCGCCGCCGCGGGGCTCGGGTGCGGCCCGGCCGAGGTCGCCGAGATCCGCGCCGCCGGCAACCTCCACGACCTCGGCCGGGTCGCGGTGCCGAACGGGATCTGGGAGAAGCCGGGGCCGCTCGGCGCCGGCGAGTGGGAGCGCGTTCGCCTCCACCCGTACTACACGGAACGCGTGCTCGAGCGCTCGCCGGCGCTCGCTCCGCTCGCCCTCCTCGCCGGCTCCCACCACGAACGGCTCGACGGCTCCGGCTATCACCGCGGCTCGGTCGCCGGGCAGATCCCGACCGGCGCGCGGCTCCTCGCCGCCGCCGACGCGTACGACGCGATGACCCACGATCGCCCGCACCGGGGGGCGCTCGGCGCGAAGCAGGTCCGGGCCGAGCTCGGGGAGGCGGTGCGCGACGCCGCGATGGACAAGCGTGCCGTCGATGCCGTGCTCGAGGCCGCAGGCGCGGCGCCGGTCGACGTCCGCCAGGGCCACCCGGCCGGGCTTAGCCACCGCGAGGTGGAGGTCCTGCGCCTGCTCGCCCAGGGCCGCACCAACCGCGAGATCGCCGAGGCGCTCGTGATCACCGAGAAGACCGCGGGCCACCACGTCGAGCACATCTACGCGAAGCTCGGCGACTCGACACGGGTCGGGGCCGCGATGTTCGCGATGCGCCACGGCCTCGTCGATTAGCGCCGGATCCGGCGAAAGATGGGGAGGTCTCCCGATGCGGGGGGCGGGTCGGCGCGCGTACGGTCGAACCTCATCCAGCGGAGAGGAGCGGGAGCAATGGCCACCACGACCAGCGTCACGTCCGAGCTCTACCACGAGGTGCGGGGAGCCGGACCGCCCATCCTGTTCATCTCGGGGGCGAGCGGCGACGCGGGTCACTTCTCCCGCGCCGCGGAGCGCCTGGCAAACGAGTTCACGACGGTCTGCTTCGACCGCCGCGGCTGCTCGCGAAGCGCGCCGCTCGCCGAGGGCGAGGCGATGTCGATCGCGGCGCAGGCGGATGACGCCGCGGCGCTGGTCGAGGAGCTGGGGCTTGCACCCGCGACGGTGTTCGGGTCGAGCGGTGGCGGCAACATCGCGCTCGAGCTGATCGCCCGCGATCCGGGCGCGGTGCGCGCCGCGATCGTCCACGAACCGGCCCTGATTTCGGTGCTCCCCAACGCCGAGAAAGAGGGCCTCTCGGAACTCTTGGAGATCGCCGTACGCAACCCGCGCGAGGCGATGGAGCTGTTCGTCCGCGAGCACACGAGCGATGAGACCTTCGAGGCGCTTGATCCCACGCACCGCGAGCGGATCCTCGGAAACGGCGCCCACTTCTTCGGCGCCGAGATCGAGGCGTTCGGTACCTACCTGCCCGACCTCGAGCGGGTGCGGGCGGCCGGCGTGCCGATCCGAGTTTTCGCCGGCGACGACGGCTCGATGGAGAAGCCTGGCTCGGAGTGGCTCGCGGCGCAGCTCGGCCTCGCCGTCGAGCCGGCCTCGGGCCACCACGCCCCCTACCTCCAGGACCCTGAGCACTTCGCCGAGGAGCTGCGGCCGATCCTGCGGGAAGTCTCGTCGTGAGCGGGCTCGTCGTCAACGGGGTTCGCATCCACGTCGAGGAGCACGGCGCGGGTGAGCCGATCCTCTGCGTCCACGGCGCCGGCGGCTCGGCGCTTGCCTGGGCCGGCGCGGTCGGGGAGCTCGAGCGGCGCGGGCGCGTGATCGTCTACGACCGCCGCGGCTGCGCGCGAAGCGAGCGGCCGGAGCCCTACGAGCGCACGAGCGTCCGCGAGCACGCTGCCGACGCGGCGGCGCTCCTCGCCGCGCTCGACGCGGCGCCGGCGGCGGTGATCGGGAAAAGCTACGGCGGTACGGTCGCGCTCGACCTCGCCCTGCGCCACCCCGACCGGGTGCGGGCGCTGGCGCTGCTCGAGCCCGACGCGCCGCGCGAGCTCATGCCCGGTGCGCTCCGGTTGGTGGATGGGCTCCGTGAACACCTGCGCCAGGTGGCAGCGCGGGACGGGATGGCGGCGGTCGGCGAGGCGCTCGTCGCCGAGGTGGGGGGCGAGGACGCGTGGCGCTCGTTCCCGGAGGAGCTGCGGCGGGTGATCACGGGCAACGGTCCGGCGATCCTCGCTGAGCTCGGCGGCGAGTGGTGGCTCGAGGCCGAGCCAACCGAGCTCGCCGCGATCGACCAACCGACCCTGATCGTGGCGGCGAGCGACTCGCCGCCCGAGTTCCGGCAGGCGAGCGAGGCGCTCGCCGAGGCGATCCCCAACGCCCGCCTGGAACGAGTCGGCGGCGGCCACATCATCGACCCGACCGACCCGGCGGTGCTCGGGTTCATCGAGGACGTGCTCGCGGCGACGCGAGCTTGACTCTCTTCCGATGCACACCGGCTCGGACTCGCTCGAGCTTTTCCCCGAAACGGGTGCGGCGACGTGTGGCGGTTTCAGCGCACCAGCCGCTTGTACTTCACCCGGTGCGGGCGGTCGGCCTCGGCGCCGAGCAGGGCGTGGCGGTTCTCCTCGTACTCCTCGAAGTTGCCCTCGAACCAGGTGACCTGGGAGTCGCCCTCGAAGGCGAGGACGTGGGTCGCGACCCGGTCGAGGAACCAGCGGTCGTGGGAGATGATCACGGCGCAGCCGGCGAAGGAGATCAGCGCCTCCTCGAGGGCGCGCAGGGTGTCGACGTCGAGGTCGTTGGTGGGCTCGTCGAGGAGCAGGACGTTGCCGCCCGACTTGAGGAGCTTCGCGAGGTGGACGCGGTTTCGCTCGCCGCCCGAGAGCGTCGCGACCTTGCGCTGCTGATCCGATCCCTTGAAGTTGAAGCCGGCGACGTAGGCGCGCGAGTTCATCTTGCGCTCGCCGACCTCGACCTCGTCGGCGCCGCCGGAGATCTCCTCCCAGACGGACTTCTCGCCGGCGAGCGCGTCGCGCGACTGGTCGACGTAGGCGAGCTCGACCGTCTCGCCGAGGCGGAGCTCGCCGGCGTCGGGCTCCTCGTCGCCGACCAGCATCCGGAAGAGCGTCGTCTTGCCCGCGCCGTTCGGCCCGATCACGCCGACGATCCCGGCGGGCGGCAGCGAGAAGGAGAGGTCCTCGATCAGGAGCTTGTCGCCGAACCCCTTGCGCAGCCCCTCGGCCTCGATCACGGTCGACCCGAGGCGCGGGCCGGCGGGGATGTGGATCTGGACGTCCTCGAGCTTCACGTTGCGCTCCTCGGCGAGCAGCGCCTCGTAGCGCGCGAGGCGCGCCTTCGACTTCTTGCGCCGGCCCTTCGGGTTCTCGCGGACCCACTCGAGCTCGGCGGCGATCGTCTTCGCCCGCGCCGAGTCGCGGCGCTTCTCCTGCTGGAGGCGCTCCTGCTTCTGCTCGAGCCAGCTCGAGTAGTTGCCCTTGAA
>DASUSH010000094.1:0-74081 GCA_036375215.1 Solirubrobacterales bacterium | reverse complement strand
CGGTCGCGATGGCCGCGGCCGAGGCGTACCTCGGCCGGGACCTCGACCCCGCCGCGGTGGAGCGGGCCGCGGCGGCGACCCGGCTGCCGGCCCGCCTCGAGGTGGTCCCCGGCGACCCGCCGCTCGTCCTCGACGCCGCGCATAACCCCGCCGGGGTCGAGGCGGTCGTCGAGGCTTTGCCCGCGATCGCGGACGGGCGGCCGGTGGTCGGCGTGCTCGCCGCGCTCTCGGCGAAGCCGATCGACGCGCTCACCGCGCCGCTCGCGGTCGCCTGCGAGACCGTGGTCTGCACCGAGATCCCGCCCGAGGCGCTGGCCGGCGTCGGGCGTCCGGGCGCGACCGCCCACGCCGCCGCCGACCTCGCCGCGGCCTGCGAGCGCGCCGGCGGCAGCGCCGAGGCCGAGCCGGACCCGGCGCGGGCGCTCGAGCGGGCCCGCGCGCTCGCGGCCGGGCGCGGAGGCATCGTCCTCGTCGCGGGCTCCTTTTACCTGCTCTCGGTGCTGCGGGGCTAGCGTCCGGCGGGCGCCCCGGTGCGCTTGTCGAGGAAGAGGCGCGGCGTGCGCAGCTGCCAGTCGAAGAGGCCTTCGAGCGACGCCGCCTGCGCGTCGAACGACTGGTCGCCGAGCCTGCCCAGCCGCCAGTTGTCCTCGATGAAGCGCACGACCGAGGACTGCTGGAGGGTGCGGTGCTCGACATGGTTCGGGCGGGCGAAGGGCGAGATCGCGATGAACGGCATCCGCATTCCGAGGCCGCAGCGGCCCTGGTAGTCGCCCGGGCCCGGCTCCCCACACCGCCCGTCCGCGGTGAGCGCGTCGAAGCCGGGGACCGCCGACTCGCTGCGCAGGGGCGGCTGGACGTGGTCGTACCAGCCGCCGGAGTCGTCGTACGCGATCAGGGTCGCCGACTTGCGCCAGGTGTCGAGCCGCTGCAGCCGGTTGATCGTCCGCACCAGCCACCGCTGCTCGGACAGCGGGTTCGAGTAGCCGGCGTGACCATCGGCCCAGGCCGGGGGCTTCAGGAAGCTGACCGCCGGCTGGCGCCCGCGGTCCGCCGCCTTCCAGAACTGGGCGGTCGCGTACTGGTGGTTGGCGCGGTCGCTCGATCCGATCATCCCCGGCCCGGACGGCAGCAGGTGGCGAGGGTTGGCCGTCTGCTCGTAGTACTGGAACGGCTCGTGATGGGGGATGTAATCGTCGAAGGTTCCCGCGGCGTTGCCGTGTTGCTTGCCGCAGATCGCCCGGCCGTCGACGCGCCGCGTGGCCGTGAAGCCGGAGTGGAAGTAGCCCCAGCTCACGCGCTCGCCGGTGAGCAGGTCGCCGACGTTGCGGCCGCGCATCTCGAGGATCGGCCCGTCGTGGTCCGAGCAATCGTCGTGGCGCGGGTCCGCGTCGTCCACCAGCGTGCCCTCGAGCGCGTAGGGGGTGCCCTGGACGCTGAGCTGGGCGGGCCTCGTGCCGTGGGTCTGGCCCGCGACCAGGGCCAGATGGCCCGGCGTGGAGGGCCCGAGGACGTCGGCGTGGAAGGCGTCGCTCATCGCGAACGCCTGGGCGTAGTTCCAGTGCGCGGTGACGGTGTTGCCGTCGAAGTACCCCATCGGCCAGCGCGCCTCGTCGCTGGGACAGGTGTCGCCCGACTCCTCGACGAACATGTCCATCGCGCCGCGGTTGATCGCGCGCTCCTGCTCGGGCATCGCGTGGTCGGGGTCGCAGGGCAGCAGGTCGGTCGGCGCGAGCCGGTACGGGTTGAACAGGTTCGGGTTGTCCTGGCGGAGCTCCGGGGTCAGGCCGTCGACCGGCGGTGTGCCGGGCCTGGCCTCGAACGGCGTCTCCCCGGGGAGGTTCTCGGCCTGCGGGTAGGTGCCGAAGTAATGGTCGAAGGACTGGTTCTCCGGGATGATCACCACGAGGTGCTTCACCGGGGTCTTCGTCCGCAGGGACCCGGCCGCCGGGAACGCCTTCTCCTCGCCCGCCGAGCTCGCCGCGAGCGGGCCCGCCGCGGCGATCGCCGCGAGCGCGAGCGCGAGATTTCGTGGCGATGCCAAGGCCGTGAGGCTACGCTTCCGGCATGGATAGGGAGGCACGCGCTGAGCTGCTGCAGATGATGGGACTGGTCGCGGCCGTGGTCGCGATCGTGATCCTGGTCTTCTTCGGCCTCGGCTACCTCTTCGGCCGCATGTTCCTCTAGGCCGCAAAACAGGGCGGCTGACTGCAGGGAATATCCCGCTCACCGACTAAGCTTCCGCGCTTCATGCCCGTCGTCGGCCTCTTCGGCATCTCCAACGACGGCCTCAACCTGGCCGTCAACCTGCTGGTCGTCCTGCTGGTCGTCGTCTACCTGGCGCTGATCGTCTGGACCTTCCTGGACGCGCGCAGGCGGATCGAGGACTCCTGGCTGGTCGCGTGCGCGACCGCCGCCGCGCTCTTCCCCTTCGTCGGCGCGATGGTCTACTCCATCCTGCGCCCGCCCGAGTTCATCGAGGACCGCAAGGAGCGCGAGCTCGAGATCCGCGCCTCCCAGCTCCGCGTCAAGCAGCTCGGCGAGCAGTCGTGCCCGAACTGCGAGTACCCCGTCGAGCGCAACTACCTGCGCTGCCCGAACTGCGAGGCCCGGCTCAAGGACCCCTGCCCGACCTGCCAGAAGCCCATCGACCCGCGCTGGGCGATGTGCCCCTACTGCGAGACGCCGGTGCGCTCGCGCCAGCCCGCGCGCCGCTCGTCGGGCAGGCGCCGCGCCCGCCCCGAGCGCCCGGATCGCGAACCCCCGTCGCGCGACGCCCAGCGCGCCGCGCGCGCGGGCCGCGAGCAGCGCGAGGGCCGCGGCGAGGCCGAGGCGCCGCCCAGGCGCGCCGCGACGCGCCGCGCGAAGCCCGCCGCCCCGAAGGCGGAGCGACCGGCCCCCGCCCCGAAGGCGGAGCGCCCCGCCCCGGCCGCCAAGCCCGCCACCCCGCCGAAGGCCCCGCCCGACCCCGAGCAGGCACCCGTGCGCTCGCGCTCCTCGCGCGCCCCCGACGCCGGCGGCGAGGGCTAGGCCCCGGTGTCGCGCAGCCTGATCCTCGTCAAGCCCGACGCGTTCGAGCGTGGCCTCACCGGCGAGGTGATCGGCCGCTTCGAGGCCAAGGGCCTGCGGATCGCGGCGATGCGCCAGCTCACCGCCGACGAGGCGATCGCTAACGAGCATTACGCCGAGCACGCCGAGAAGCCGTTCTTCGGCGAGCTCGTCGATTTCATCACCGGCGGCCCGCTGGTCGCGATCGTCTTCGAGGGCCCGGAGGCCGTCGTCGCCGCCCGCCAGCTGATCGGCGCGACCAACCCGCTCGAGGCCGCCCCGGGCTCGATCCGCGGTGACTTCGCCACCGAGGTCACCTTCAACCTCGTGCACGGCTCCGACTCCGAGGAGTCCGCCGAGCGCGAGATCGGGATCTGGTTCCCGGACCTCTAGCCCGCGACGCACGTCGATTCACCCACCCCCCGGCGTGGTCTGATCCACGCGCGTCGCGGGCTCGTGCGAACCTTCCGGCGTGAGCCCGCCGCGCCTCGTCCTCGCCTCGGCGTCGCCCCGGCGCCGGGAGATCCTGACCGCGCTCGGCATCCCGTTCGAGGTCCTGGTCCCCCGGGTCGAGGAGGTGAGCGACGGGCCACCCGCCGAGGCGGTCATCGAGAACGCCCGGCGCAAGGCGCGCGCCGGCGCGTCGCTCGCCCCGGACGCGCTCGCGCTGGGCGCAGACACAGAGGTCGTCCTCGACGGGCGCACGCTCGGCAAGCCCGGCGACGAGGCCGCCGCCCGGGAGCGGCTCGAGGCCCTCTCCGGGCGCACCCACGAGGTCCTCTCCGGGCTCGCGCTCGTCGAGCCCGGGGGAGGGGAGCGGACGGGCCTCGAGCGCTCGCTCGTGACCTTCCGCACGCTTGATCCGGAGACCCTGGAGCTCTACCTGGCCTCCGGTGAGTGGCGGGACCGGGCCGGCGGGTACGCGATCCAGGGCCTCGGGTCGATCCTGATCGCGCGACTCGAGGGCGACTTCTCTAACGTCGTCGGGCTGCCCGTCGGCGCCCTTCTCGGCATGGCTCCTGAGCTTTCGCCAAACCCTAAAGCGAAGAATTAGCCTTAGGGTTCGCATCCCCGCTTGCAATGCGGGTTTCGGGCACGGAGAGGTCCGCTACTATCGACTCGCTTGGTGGGGGTAGTCCGCCGTCTCCGATTGCTTCGAACCGGGGCCGGTCCTACCGGCTGAAGCTTCGCCGTACCTGAACGCAGTACCTGAGACAACCATGGGTGTTCTGAGCTATCTGACTGGGTTCGGCGGCCGCGACATGGCCGTCGACCTCGGCACCGCGAACACGCTCGTCTACGTGCGTGGCCGCGGCATCGTGCTCTCCGAGCCGTCGGTCGTCGCGGTCGACTCGCGCAACGGTGACGTGCACGCCGTCGGGCTCGAGGCGAAGCGGATGCTCGGCCGCACCCCGGGGACGATCAGCGCGATCCGCCCGCTGAAGGACGGCGTGATCGCCGACTTCGACGTCACCGAGCAGATGCTCCGCCACTTCATCCAGAAGGTGCACCAGAACCGCTTCGCACACCCGCGCGTCGTCGTCTGTGTGCCGTCCGGGGTGACCGGCGTCGAGAAGCGCGCCGTCGAGGAGGCGTGTCTGTCGGCCGGGGCCCGCCAGGCCTACCTGATCGAGGAGCCGATGGCCGCGGCGATCGGGGCCGGCCTCCCGGTGGGCGAGCCGATGGGGTCGATGGTCGTCGACGTCGGCGGTGGCACGAGCGAGGTCGCGGTGATCTCGCTGGGCGGGATCGTCGTCTCCCAGTCCATCCGCGTCGGCGGCGACGAGATGGACGACGCGATCGTGAACTACTGCAAGCACACCCACAAGCTCCTGATCGGCCAGCAGACCGCCGAGGAGGTGAAGCTCGAGCTCGGCTCGGCGGCGCCGCTCCCCGAGGAGATCACCACCGAGATCCGCGGCCGCGACATGGTCTCCGGGCTGCCGAAGACGATCATGCTCCGCTCCGAGGAGGTCCGCGGCGCCCTCGAGGAGCCGGTCGGGCAGATCCTCGGCGCGGTCAAGGACACGCTCGACCGCACCCCGCCCGAGCTCGCCGGCGACATCATGGATCGCGGCATCACGCTCGCCGGCGGCGGCGCCCTCTTGCAGGGCTTCGAGGAGCGCCTGCGCGAGGAGTGCCAGATGCCGGCCCAGATCGCCGAGTCGCCCCTGACCTGCGTCGCCGTCGGCTCCGGCCGCTCGCTCGAGGAGTTCGAGGCGATGCACAAGGCACAGCGCAACTCAGGGAGGCGCCGGTCGAGTTTCTCAACGGCCGGCTAGCGAGGCGCGTGCATGTATCGCAAGCAAGTCCGCCGTCGTCGGGCGGTCCTCGTGGCGCTCGTGATCGTCTCGCTGATCCTGCTCTCGCTGAGCTTCTCGGAGGCCGACAGCGGCCCGATCCATTCGATCCAGCGCGGCCTCGCCTCGGTCTTCGGCCCGATCGAGGAGGGCGCCGGGAGGGCGCTGAAGCCCGTGCGTGACGCGATCAACTGGTTCGACGAGACCTTCGACGCGCGCGGCGAGAACGACCGGCTGCAGGACGAGCTCACCGAGCTGCGCGCCGACGCGGTCGACGCCGAGGCGATCCAGGCGGAGAACGACGAGCTGCGCAAGGCGCTCGACTTCAAGACCGACGCCGGGATCGAGGGCTACACGCAGGTGACGTCGCGGGTGATCGCGCGCTCGCCCACCGTCTGGTACTCGCAGGTGACGATCGACCAGGGCTCGAGCTCCGGGATCGAGCGCGACGATCCGGTCGTCACCGGCGACGGCCTCGTCGGCAAGGTCTCCGACACGACCGCCGGGACCGCCCAGGTCACCCTGATCACCGACCACCGCAGCGCCGTCTCGGCGCGCGTCCTCACCGACGGCCCCCTCGGCGTCGTGAAGCCCGAGGTCGGCGACCCCGACGACCTCCTGCTCGACTTCATCCAGGAGGACCGCGAGGTCGCGAAGGGTCAGCGCCTCGTGACCGCCGGCTCGACGGCGTCCGACCTCGAGTCCCTGTTCCCGCCCGGGATCCCGATCGGCGAGGTCACGAACGCCGAGCTCCAGGCCCAGGACACCTACCAGCGGGTCCACCTGAAGCCGTTCGCCGACCTGCGCGATTTCGAGTACGTCCAGGTGCTGACCGGGGGAGACGGCGAATGATCGTCACCTGGCAGGTCGCGCTGCGGATCGCCCTCCTCGTCCTCCTCGGGGTCGTCCTGCAGCTCTCGTTCTTCTCGGAGATCGAGCTGCTCGGCTCGACGCCCGACGTGCTCCCGGTGCTCGCCGTCGCCCTCGGCCTGCTGGGCGGCGGGGTCGTCGGCGCGGTCTGCGGCTTCGCCCTCGGCCTGCTCACCGACTCGCTGCTCCTGCAGACGCTCGGCGTCTCCTCGATCGTGCTGCTCACCGTCGGCTATCTCGCCGGCCGCTGGCGCGAGAGCTTCGACATCACGAGCAGCTTCGTGCCGCCGCTACTCACCGGCGCCCTTGCCCTCTTCGGCGCGGCGATGTTCGCCGCGATACAGCTGATGCTCGGGGTCGAGTCGCCGGTGAGCCTGCTCGTCGTGCGCGAGATCCTCGTCAAGGGGCTCCTCGCCGCGCTGCTCGCGATCCCGCTCTACCCCCTCGTCCGCTTCGTCCTGCGCCCGGCCCTGGTCGACGACGCCCGCGGCGGCCGCGGGCGTCGCGGGCGCCGCGGGCGCAGGCGATCGCTCACTCCGATCCGAGCCGCCTAGGAAGATCTAGCCCCGACCGTCTACCGACTGAGCCATGTACCTCCGCGACGAAGACCGGCCACAACGCATGACTTCGCAGTTCGCGCTGCGCGTGGCCATCCTCGGCGGCGCCGCCCTGGTGATGTTCTTCATCATCTTCTTCCGGCTCTGGTACCTCGAGGTGCTCTCCGGCGACAAGTACCTCGAGCAGGCGCAGAACAACCGCGTCCGCGAGGTGAAGGTGCAGGCCCCGCGCGGCGAGATCGTCGACCGCAACGGCGAGGTCCTGGTCGGCAACCGGACCGCGCTCGCGCTCCAGTTGAAGGCCGACGAGCTGCCCGCCAACAACCAGGAGGAAGCGCAGGTCATCCGCCGCCTCGCCGACGTCACCGGGACGAATGCCGACCGCATCGACAAGGAGATCAAGGAGCAGACGAAGCTCCTGCCCGCGAGCCCCGTGACGCTCGAGCGCGACGTCCCCTACGAGCTCGTGCTCTACCTCCAGGAGCACCAGGACGACTTCCCCGGCGTCTCGGTCGAGCGCGTCTACGTGCGCAGCTACCCGAAGGAGAACCTCGCCGCCCACATCTTCGGATACGTCCGCGAGGTCACCCCGGAGCAGCTCAAGGAGCCGCAGTACAAGCGCCTCGACCCCGGCGACGGCGTGGGCCAGACCGGCGTCGAGCTGGCCTACGACTCCCAGCTCCGCGGCCAGTCCGGGGCGACCCGGGTGCAGGTCGACGCGCTCGGCCGCCCGAAGGGCGAGCCGCTCTCCGACGAGCCGCCGGTGCCGGGCAACAACCTGAGGCTCACGATCGACTCCGGCCTGCAGGAGACGGGGGAGGCCGCGATCAGCCAGTTCGGGCTGCCCGGTGCGTTCGTCGCGATGGACGTCGACTCCGGCGAGGTGCTCGGGCTCGGCTCGACACCGACGTTCGATCCCTCGATCTACTCGAAGCCCCGGATCCCGCAGAAGACCGTCGACTTCCTGAACTCCGAGGAGACCGGGGCCCCGCAGGCGAACCGCGCGATCCAGGGCCTCTACCCGACGGGCTCCACCTACAAGCTGATCACCGCGACGGCGGCGCTCGAGGAGGGCCTGATCACCCCCGGCGAGATCGTCGACGACCCCGGCCAGTACACCGTCGGCGGCGTCACCTTCCGCAACGCCGGCGACGCCGTGAACGGCGCGCTCGACATGCGGACCGCGCTGCAGGTCTCCTCGGACGTCTACTTCTACAAGCTCGGGCACGAGGCCAACACCGAGCAGCAGCCGATGCCGATCCAGGAGTGGGCCGGCCGGCTCGGCCTCGGGAGCCCGACCGGGATCGACCTGCCCTCGGAGCTCTCCGGCCTGATCCCGACCCCCGAGTGGCGCAACCAGCTCTTCAAGGAGGGCAACACCGACCGCCCCTGGAGCGCCGGAGACAACATCAACCTCTCCGTCGGCCAGGGCGACCTACAGGCGACGCCGCTGCAGATGGCGGTCGCCTACGCGACGGTCGCGAACCAGGGCCTCGTCCCGCGCCCGCACCTCGCTCAGCGGGTGGAGGACGCCAACGGGCGCGTCGTCCAGG
This sequence comes from Solirubrobacterales bacterium, assembly GCA_036375215.1. Classification (GTDB taxonomy): domain Bacteria; phylum Actinomycetota; class Thermoleophilia; order Solirubrobacterales; family 70-9; genus DASUSH01. Next base: position 65,756 of record DASUSH010000094.1, on the reverse strand, counting down.
AGGTGACGCCCGCGCCGCGGCGCCAGCTCGACATGTCCCCGCAGACCTCGAGCACGATCCTGAGCGGCCTCGAGGCGGCGGCGATGGATCCCGGGGGCACCTCGTACCCGGTCTTCGGCGGATTCCCGGTCGAGGTCGCCGGCAAGACGGGCACCGCGGAGCGCCCGCCGCACGGCGACCAGTCCTGGTACGTCGCGCTCGCCCCCGCCAAGGACCCCGAGATCGTGGTCGCGGCGACGATCGAGGAGGGCGGCTTCGGCGCCGACGCCGCCGCCCCCGCGGTCCGCCAGATCCTCGAGGACTACTTCGACGTGAAGCCCGGCCAGGTCGACCAGGTCGGCGACGACGCGGCGGTGGTCGAGTAAGTGGTCGCTCCCGCGACACCACACCCCCTCCGGCGGCACCGGGCGGCCGCCATGCTGCGTCCTCGGTCAGGGTCATGGCGCCGCCATCGCCCCCTCCCTGCGTCCTTGCCTGCCGACCCACGGTGCGCGCCGAAGTCGGCGCGGTGCCAGGGGAGTGACCACTGATGCCCGCGATCGCCCAGCCGCGGCCGCGGCCGCGCAGCTTCGACGAGCCGCGCGCCGCGCCCGAGGCGCGGCCGCGCCTCGCCCACCTCGATCCGCTGCTCGTGATCGCGGCCGTCGGCCTGATCGGATTCAGCGTCTTCACGCTCGCGATGACGACCCGGGGCGACGTGCCCGGCGACCCTTACTACTACGCTGTGCGCCAGGCGATCTACGGAGTTGTCGGGATCGCTCTGATGCTGGGACTCGCCCGCATCGACTACTCGCGGTTCCGCGAGCTCCGAGTCGGGCTCTATACCTTCATCATCGCGAGCATCGCGCTCGTATTCGTCCTCGGCAACGCAACCCGAGGATCCAAACGATGGATCGAACTTCCCTTTTTCACATTCCAGCCGTCGGAGCTGGCCAAGTTGCTGCTGATGCTCGCGCTCGCGGGCTTCGTCATCGACAGGGTCCGGCGAACCTCGGAGCGACAGCGGACCGCACGTCTGCTGCTGCTCGGGTTGATCCCGGCGGCGCTCGTACTGATCCAGCCGGACCTGGGCACGGCCCTGGTCCTCGGCGTGATCGCGCTCTCGATTCTCTTCGTCGCGGGCATCAAGTGGACGCACTTCGCGTTCCTCGGTGCGGTGGCGGCGGGCGCGGTCGCGTTCGTCCTCGTCCTGGCCCCCGCGGTCGGGATCGAGGTGCTGCACGGCTACCAGCAGGAGCGCCTGACCTCGTTTCTCAACCCGAGCGACGACCCCGGCGACTCCAGCTATCAGAGCAACCAGGCTCTGATCGCCGTCGGCGCCGGTGGAAAGACCGGCCGCGGCGACGAGTCCACTCAGACGCGGAACGACTTCCTGCCCGAACACCACACGGACTTCATGTTCGCTGCGGTGGGAGAGCGCTTCGGATTCGTCGGCGCCGCGTTGCTTTTGTCCTTATACGCCCTGCTCATCTGGCGGGCGCTGCGCATCATGACCCTCTCGAAGAACTTGTACGGGAGCATGATCGCCGGAGCTATCGCGGCGATGCTCATGTTCCAGGTCTTCGTCAACGTGGGGATGAACCTCGCGATCATGCCGGTCACCGGGATCACCCTGCCGCTGATGAGTTTCGGAGGATCCTCCGCACTCGTCACCTTCATGGCGATCGGGGTCCTGCAATCGATCTACGTGCAAGCGCAGCTCACCTCCAAGAGCGGGGCCGGTCGGCTGAGGAGGCCGGCCGTCAATGCTCTTTGAGGTGAGATTGATTGCGTAAGCAGATATTGGTTTCGGTCGACCGCGGCGAAACGCGGGTGGCCGTTCGTGAAGCGAAGGGCGCCGCGAAGCGCGGCGGCCGTGGCAAGCAGGGCGGCCAGAACGCCCAGCAGAGGTCCCGAAGCAATGGCTTCAAGGTCGCGGAGCTCTACGTCGAGCGGCGCGGACAGCGCTCGATCGTGGGCAACATCTACAAGGGCGTGATCGACAACGTCCTGCCCGGGATGGAGGCGGCGTTCGTCGACATCGGCCTGGAGCGAAACGGCTTCCTGCACGTCGACGAGATCGTCACGCCCGACGGCAAGGCGGCGCCGAAGCGCGGCCGCGGCCGGGGGCGCCGGATCGACGAGCTGATCAAGCCGAAGCAGGAGATCATCGTCCAGGTCGTCAAGGATCCCCTGAAGACGAAGGGCGCCCGGCTCTCGATGCAGCTCTCGATCGCCGGCCGCTACCTCGTCTACATGCCGCAGGGCGAGGGCGTCGGCGTCAGCCGCCGCGTGCCCGACTCCGAGCGCGACAAGCTGCGCCGGCTGCTCGCGAAGGTGAGCAAGGCCCGCAAGAAGGAGGTCCCGGGCGGGCTGATCGTGCGCACCGCCGCCCAGGGCGCGGAGGCCGAGGACTTCGAGCGCGAGATCGACTACCTGCTGAAGCTGCACGACGTGCTCGCCAAGCGCGCCGAGAAGGTCGAGGCGCCGGCGCTCGCGTTCCAGGAGGCGGACCTCTCGGTCCGGGTTCTGCGCGACGTGCTGCGCAGCGAGTTCGAGGGCGCCGTGATCGACGACCCGAAGCAGCACCAGCGGGTGACGAGCTTCTTCGAGCGCACCGCGCCGGAGCTGACCGAGTCGGTCGAGCTCTACGAGCAGCGCAAGCCGCTGTTCGAGGCCTACGACGTCGACCGCACCTTCGACGAGGTGCTCTCGCGCCGGGTCGACCTGCCCTCCGGCGGCTACCTGATGATCGACTACGCCGAGGCGCTGACCGTGATCGACGTCAACACCGGCTCGTTCACGGGGCGCGGCAAGGGCCGGCTCGAGGACACGATCACCAAGGTGAACGTCGAGGCGGCGGAGGAGGTCGTCCGCCAGCTCCGCCTCCGCGACATCGGCGGGATCATCGTCATCGACTTCATCGACATGGCGCGGGCCCGCAACCGCGACCAGGTGCTGAAGACGCTGCGCAAGGCGCTCGACCTCGACAAGACGAAGAGCTACGTGATGGAGGTCTCGCCGCTCGGCCTGGTCGAGATGACGCGCCAGAACGTCACCGACGGGGTGCGCGAGATCCTCACCCACCGCTGCCCGACCTGCGACGGCGAGGGCGTGGTGCTGAGCGCCGAGACCGTCGCCCTGGACGTGCTGCGCCGCCTGAACGACGTGATCGAGGAGCGGCCCGAGCCGGAGGCCTACCTGATCAGGGTGAACCCGAAGGTGGCCGCCGAAATGCTGCGCGAGGACTCCGGCCTGCGCGAGTTCGAAGAGGAGAACGGCAAGCACTTCCACTTCGAGGGCGGCGACGCGCTGCCGATCGACACCTTCGACGTGATCGAGGCGGGCAGCCGCGAGGAGGTCGAGGCGCGGGCCCTCCCCTTCCAGGCCGACGACGAGGTCCTCGTCCACATCGAGGAGCCGCACATGTACAACGCCGACGACGCGATCGCGCGCGTGGACTCCTACATCGTCTCGATCAAGGGCGCCGGCCGTTTCGTCGGCGAGCGCCGGATGGTGCGGATCGAGTCCGTGGACCGGGCGGCGGCCACCGCGCTGCTCCTGGGCGAGGACGGCGAGCCCCTGCCGATCGACGAGCGGAATGACGGCGACGGGGAGCTAGAATCCTCGGCTCGCAGACGGCGCCGTGGCCGCAGGGGCGGCCGGGGGCGCCGTTCGCGCGAAGAGGCGAATACCGATGGCTGATTACGCGATAGTCGAAAGCGGTGGCCAGCAGTTCCGGGTCGAGAAGGGCACGGAGCTGGTCGTCGACCGCGTGCCCGAGGAAGAGGGCGCGAAGGTCCTGCTCCGCCCGGTCGCCTACCTCGGCGACGGCGATCTGGTCGCCGCCGGGGACGACCTCGAGAAGGTCAAGGTCGAGGCGAAGGTCGCGAAGCACATGCGCGGGCCGAAGCTGACCGTCTTCAAGTACAAGGCGAAGAAGGGCTACCGGCGCCGCGCCGGCCACCGCCAGGACCAGACCCGCCTCGAGGTCACGGAGGTGAAGCTCCTCACCCGCAAGCCCGCGGCGAAGAAGCCGGCCGAGAGCAAGGCGGAGGCGAAGCCGGCCGAGGAGAAGGAGCCCGCGAAGAAGCCGGCCGCGAAGAAGGCCGCCGCGAAGAAGCCCGCGGCGAAGAAGCCCGCGGCGAAGAAGCCGGCCGCCAAGAAGCCGGCTGCCAAGAAGCCCGCTGCGAAGAAGGAGAGCGAGTAATGGCGCACAAGAAGGGGCTCGGCTCGAGCCGCAACGGTCGCGACTCGAACCCGAAGATGCTCGGGGTGAAGGTCTTCGCCGGCCAGGAGGTCGGCGGCGGCGAGATCATCGTCCGCCAGCGGGGCACGCGCTTCCGCTCCGGCGACGGCACCGGCATCGGCCGCGACCACACGATCTTCGCCACCCGTCCCGGGGTGGTCAGCTTCAGCCGGTCACGCAGAGGCCGCGTCGTCTCTGTTGACGAATCGTCCTGACGCCGAGGTAGTCGAAGCGCTTCGCGCCGGCGACGCCGGCGCGTTCGAAGCCCTCGTCGGGGAGCTGAACCCGGGGCTCCTGCGCCTCGCGATGGCGCACGTCTCGAGCCGCTCCGTCGCCGAGGAGGTCGTCGGCGACACCTGGATCGCCGTGATCGAGGGCATCGACGGGTTCGAGGGTCGCTCGGCCCTGCGCACCTGGATCTTCCAGATCCTGATCAACAAGGCGCGGACCCGCGGGAAGCGCGACGCGCGCTCGCTGCCCTTCTCCTCGCTGCGGCGCCGCGGCGGCAACGGCGAGGAGCCCGCGGTCGACGCGGACCGCTTCCAGGGGCCGGCCGGCGAGTACCCGGGGCACTGGGCGCGCCCGCCGGTCGCGTGGAGCTCGCCCGACGAGCGGCTCGCCTCCGACGAGGCCCGCGACGTGATGCTCCGGGCGATCGCCGAGCTGCCGCCCCGCCAGCAGGAGGTGCTGGTGATGCGCGACATCCAGGGGCTCACCTCGGAGGAGGCCCGTAACGCCCTCGACGTCGAGGAGACCAACCAGAGAGTCCTGCTCCACCGGGCCCGCTCGAAGGTGCGAGCGGCCCTCGAGGAGCACTTCGACGAGGTGGGGGACCCGGCATGAGCGCTTACGAAGTGGAGCAGATGGATTGCGTCGAGGTGGTCGAGATCGTCACCGACTACCTCGAGCGGCGCCTGAGCGAGGAAGAGCGCGTCCGGCTCGAGGCGCACCTCGAGGAGTGCGAGGGCTGCGAGGCATACCTCGCCCAGATGCGCCAGACCGTGACCGCCCTGCGCGGCATCGGCGGCACCGCTCCGCCGGCGGGGCTCGACGACCTGATCGCGGCCTTCCGCGAGCGCCGCGGACGCTGAGCCCGCCCGGGCCTAGCCGGCCCCGGCGGCCGGGGCGATCGGACCCGTCGCGGGACCGGGCTCGCGTTCGCCGCCACCGAGCAGGCCGAGCGCGACCGCGGGGAAGGCCATGACCGAGAGCAGGCCGGCGAAGATCAGGCCGCCGGCCTCGGACTCGCCGAGCATGCCGAGCTCGCGGCCGATCTCGGTGGCGGCGACGATGAACGGCAGCGAGGTCGCCTGCAGGAGCGCGGCGGCGGCGATCTCGCGGCGGGTCGCCTGGCCGCGATAGAGCAGGGCGGGGAGGCCGCGGACCGCGAGCAGGCAGGCCAGGAAGGCGGGTACGGCGATCAGGGCCGAGCTCGACCCGAGGACGGCGCCGGGATCGATGGCGAGCCCGCTGGCGACGAAGAAGATCGGGATGAAGACGCCGTAGCCGACCGCCTGGAGCTTGACGTGGAACTCCGGGTGGGTGTGCATCTCGTCGCGGTCGATGCCGCCGACGATCACGCCGGCCGCGAAGGCCCCGAGAATCGTCTCGAGGCCGAGCGTCTCCGCGAGCGCGGCGAAGCCGACGAGCAGGACGAATGCGCCTCGTACCCGGATCTGCGCGGTCGTGTCCTGGAGTCGCAGCAGGAGGCCGGAGACCCGGGGCGATCGCTCGGCGCGGACCAGGCCGGCGGCGACCGCGGCGATCAGGAGCACGAAGCTGCCGAGCAGGAGCACCTTGGTCGCCGTCCCGGTCGCCTCCCGCGAGAACAGGAGCGAGAGCAGCACGATCGCGGCGAAGTCGGCGATCGTCGCGGCGGCGATCACGAGCTGGCCGAACCCGGAGGACGCCCGGCCGGCGTCCTTCAGCACGGGGACGACGATCCCGAGCGAGGTCGAGACGAGGATGATCGCGACGAGGAGCGGGGCGCCGGCGAGGCCCGCGACGTCGAGCGCGAGGCCGGCGCCGAGGGCGAGGACGAGCGAGAGGCCGAACCCGAGGGCGGCGTTGCGCAGGATCAGGCCGCGCAGCCGGGAGAGGTCGATCTCGAGGCCGGCGAGGAAGAGCAGGAACGCGAGCCCGACGACCGCGATCACCTCGATCGCCGGGTCCGGCTCGACCCAGCCGAGGACGTTCGGACCGATCAGGATTCCCGCGACGATCTCGACGACCACCGAGGGGAAGCGGAGGCCGGGCGCGGCGCCGAGCGCGAGGGGGGCGGCGAAGGCGACGGCGGTGACGATCAGGAGCCCGGTGAACGAGATCTCCTCCATGCGGGTGTGTCGCCGCCGAGCCCGCCGCGTTACACCCGGCCGACGCGGGGCGGCGAGTCCCGCCACAATCGCCGCATGGACAGCCTCCATCCGCTGCCGCCCGGCTTCGCCGCGACCCGCGACGCGCTTCACCGGGTCGCCGAGGAGCTCGTCGCGCCCGCCCGCAAGCCGCACAACGAGATCGCGCTGACGCCGGCGCCCGGCGGCTTCGGGACGCCGCCGTTCGAGCTCGGCGGGGAGCGGACCGTGGTGCGGGTGGAGGGAGCGGAGCTGGTCCTCGAGGCCGGTGGGGAGGAGCGCCGTGCGGCGCTCGAGAGCATCGCCGCGGGGGCCGAGCTGCTCGGCCCCGAGCTGCTCCCGGACGGCATGCCGGCCGACGAGACCCCGCTGGCGATCGATCCCGACGCCGCCGCCGCGCTCGCCGCCTTCTACGCCTTCGCCGCCGACCTGCTGGCGCGCTTCCGCGACGCCCTCCCGGACGGAGCCGAGCCGTCGCCGGCGATCCTCTGGCCCGAGCACTTCGACCTCGCGATCGAGGCCGGTGCCGAGGCGAAGGGGGAGCGCGCGAACTACGGCGCTTCGCCCGGCGACGCGGACCACGCCGAGCCGTACCTGTACGTCGGGCCCTGGACCGCGAGGCCCGAGGGCGAGCTCTGGAACGCGGCGGGCTTTCCCGGCGCCGAGCTCGCCTATGCCGCGCTGATCGAGTCCGGCGATCCGGGCCCGGTGGCGCACGATTTCCTCGCGGCGCGGTTCGCTGCCCTGCAGACCTAGATTGGGCGCGTGTTCGCGGATCGGGCGAAGATCTGGGTCGAGGGCGGCCGCGGCGGCAACGGCTGCGTCAGCTTCCGCCGCGAAGCGCACGTTCCGCGTGGCGGGCCCGACGGCGGCGACGGCGGCCGCGGCGGCGACGTCGTGCTCGTCTGCGATCCCTCGCGGCGCGATCTCGAGTCCTTGCGGCGGGCGCCTCACCATCGGGCCGCGAAGGGCGTGCACGGCCAGGGCAAGCAGCGCCACGGCGCCCGCGGCGAGGACCGGCTGATCCTGGTCCCGCCTGGGACCCAGGCGGTCGGGCTCGACGGTGAGCGCTTCGACCTGGTCGAGCCCGGGCAGCGCGCGATCGTCGCGGCCGGCGGCCTCGGCGGGCACGGCAACAAGCGCTTCGCGAACTCGACCCGGCAGGCGCCCCGCTTCGCCGAGCGGGGGCTCGAGGGCCGCTCGGGCTGGATCGAGCTGCGGCTCAAGCTGCTCGCGGACGCCGGCCTCGTCGGGCTCCCCAACGCGGGCAAGTCGTCGCTGCTAGGCCGCCTGACGCGGGCGGCCCCGAAGGTCGCCGGCTATCCGTTCACGACCACTTCGCCGGTGCTCGGGACACTGGAGCTGGCGGACCGCCAGCTCGTCCTCGCCGACATCCCCGGTCTGATCGAGGGCGCCGCCGAGGGGGCCGGGCTCGGCCACGAGTTCCTCGCCCACGTCGAGCGCTGCCGGATGCTCGTCCACGTCGTCGCGATCGAGACCGAGGCGGGCGATGATGCCCTCGACCGCTACCGCGCCGTCCGGTCGGAGCTCGGCGAGTACGGCCACGGGCTCGCCCGCCTGCCGGAGCTCATCGTGCTCTCCAAGTCCGACCTGGTCCCCGCCGAGCGCGCCGAGGAGGCGGTCGCCGAGTTTCGCGAACGCGTCGGCGACGCGGTCGCCGGCGTCGTCGCGACCTCCGCCGCGACCGGCGCCGGGCTCGACGAGCTCCGCGGCACGATCGCAGCCAACGTCCCCGGGGAGGGGACCGTCCCCGCCGTCCCCGCGGCCGCTGCGCCGGAGCCCGAGTTCGAGGCCGAGCACCGCGTCTACCGCCCCGCCGGCGAGGGCGGCTACACCGTCGTGCGCGAGGATGAGGGCGCCTTCCGCGTCGAGGGCCGGGGCGTCGAGCTGCTCTTCGCCCGCCACGACCTCGCCAACCACGAGGCGCTCGCGTACGTCGAACAGCGGCTGAACGAGATCGGCGTGATCGCCGCGCTGCGCTCCGCCGGCTTCGAGCCCGGCGACGAGGTCCGGGTCGGCGAGGAGGCGTTCGAGCTGCACCCGTGACGTTCGGGCCTCGCCTCCGTTCCGGGGGTGATGCGGGGCACCGTCGCAAGGATCGCGCTGGGGTTCGCCGCCGTGCTCGCGCTCTCCGCGCCGGCGGGCGCGACCGCCGAGACCGTCCGCGACGGCGACGTCTACGTCGAGGTGACGCCCGCGGCGGTCACGCTCGGCAACGACCTGGTCGAGCGCAGCTGGAGCCGCGACGCCTTCGCGACCACCGCGCTCGTGGACAAGCGGCGCGGGGGAGAGGCCTGGAGCGCCGGTCACCGAGATTTCAGCCTCGGCCTCGGGGCGGCCGAGATCGGCAGCGAGGCGTTCGCCGCCCGCGACGCCGCCGTCGAGCGGCTGGCGCGGGGCGGCCTGCGGGTGACGATGACGCTCGTGCCCGCCGCGGCCGCGGGCTCACCCGCGCCGCTCACCATTACCCGGGTCGCCGAGGCGTACCCCGGCGTCGCCGGCTTCCGGACCCAGACCACGATCGAGTCCGCGGCGCCGCTCGCGATCACCTCGGCGATGCTCGACGAGGCGGCCGTGGGCGCCGCCACCCCCACGATCACCGCCATGCGGGGCGGCGCCGACTGGCGCGAGCCCGGCTACGAAGGCCCGCCGTTGACGGTGGGCGACCGCCACCCGGGCACCTGGCGGGAGAGCCGCTCCGCTGCATCGGGCGAGGCGCTCGCGGGGCCGGGCGAGTGGCTCTCGGCCGCGCGCGGCGAGCGCACCCTGTTCATGGCGATGGAGCGCTACGACGCGCCGTCCTCGCGGGCCGTCTACGACGGCGAGCTGGCGGGCGTCGGCGTCGAGTACGGGCGGGACGTCGCCTCGCTCGGGCCCTTCGAGGAGCAGGCGCACGTCGAGAACCCGCTGCCGGAGCTCCTGCCCGGCGGACCCGCCGGCCGCTTCCGGGTCGTCGGCCCGGGTGCGCCGCTCGCGCTCGAGCCGGTCTTCACGGGCTTCGGCGACCACGACGGCGACGAGCCGTGGCAGTTCCACCGCTACCTGACCGAGCACCGGCTCGAGCCCTACGACCGCGACGTCACGTTCAACTCGAACGGGACCGACCGGAACGCGATCTCGACCGGGGCCAAGGACGACGTCGACATCGCGACGGTGCGCCGCATCGCCCCGATCGCGCGCGACCTCGGCGTCGAGACGTTCATTCTCGACGACGGCTGGCAGGCCATCTCCGGCGACTGGTACCCGGACTCGCCCGAGCACCCGGAGCCGCGCCACGACGAGGACCCGGTGAAGTTCGCGCCGCGCTTCCCGGACCCGCGCTTCGAGGCGGTCCGGCAGGAGATCGCGCCGATGAAGCTCGGGCTGTGGATGAGCCCAATGCACTTCAACCCGGCGTCGGAGACCTTCCGCCGCCATCCCGAGTGGGCCTGCACGCCGCTCGGCGAGGGGACCGCCGTCTACAACGCGGCCGACCCGGAGTCGGGCTCGAACGAGGCGGGCATCGGGGCCTGGGGCCCGGACGCGATCCCGCACGTCGAGGCACGGATCCGCGAGGCGATCGAGAGCTGGGGCGTGCGCTACTTCAAGTTCGACTTCCTGCACTGGTTCGACTGCGCCGGCCAGGGCGACGCGTACGAGTTCCGCGAGGAGTTCATGGCGATGCTCGACCGCCTGCGCGCGGACCACCCCGATGTCACGCTCCAGGTCGACGAGACCAACGACTACCGCCTCTTCCCGTACGAGTCGGTGAGCCGCGGGCCGACCTGGTTCCAGAACGGCTCGCCCGAGCCCGACCGTCTCCTGCACAACCTCTGGAACCTCGGCGGCTACGTGCCGAGCTTCGCGATCGGCCAGCACTTCCTGGGCGCGCGCCAGTGGGAGCGCTACCCGGTCGACACGCTGATGGCGGCGGCGCTGCCGTCCCACCTCACGTTCTTCAGCGACCTCCGCGATGTCCCGGCCGACGTCGTCGTCCGGGCAGCGGAGTGGACCCGCTTCTACCGCGAGCACCGCGCGCTCCTCGGCGGCATGGTCTACCCGCTCCTCGCCGACCCGCTCGAACGCGGGTGGACCGCGCTCCAGCCTTGGGATCCGCAGCGCGGCGAGGGGGCGCTGCTCGCCTTCCGCCAGGGCTCGGACGACCCGGCGCGGCGGATCGCGCTTCGCAACGTGCCACCGGGCCGCACCTTCGAGCTCCTCGAGGGCCCCACGGGCGAGCGGGTCGGCACGGCCACCTCGGCGGAGCTCGCCGAGGGCATCGGGGTCGAGCTGCCCGAGAAGGAGACCGCGCGCGTGCTCGTGATCCGGGCGCTGCCGGAGCCGGAGGGGACGGCCCCCACCGTCCCCGAGATGGAGACGCCCGTGCCCAGCGACAACGCGGCACCCGGCGCCGCCGGCGAGAACGCGCTTCAAGGCCCGCCGCCCGCGCCGCGCTGCGTGCGAGGCACGCGCCGCGGCGAGCGGCTGCGCGGCACGGCGGGCGACGACTGCATCGCGGGCGGGCGCGGCGACGACGGGCTGAGCGGCCTGGCCGGCAACGACCGGCTCACCGGTGGCCCCGGCGCGGACGCGGTCAGCTGCGGGCGGGGCGAGGACGTCGCGGTCGTCGACCGCGGTGACCGCGTCCGCGGCTGCGAGACGGTCAGGGAGAGGGACCAGGGATGAGGCGCGAACCGGCGCGCGCGGCGGCGCCCGCGTCTAGCCTCCCGGCCGGGATGCGCGCGAGGAGGGGGATCTTCGCGGGGGTTGCGGCGTTCGCTGCCGCGCTCGCGCTCGGGGTGGCCACGGCCGGACCCGCGTTCGCCGGCGAGTGGCTCGCCGGTGACCTGCACGTGCACACGACCTACTCGCACGACTCCTTCGGGGGGCCGGGCGACGACAACACCGGCCCCGAGGAGGCCTTCACGCTCGGCCACTCGGTGGCGAGCCAGTTCGCGGTGGCGGAGTCACGCGGCCTCGACTTCCTCGCGATCACCGACCACAACGACGTCCGCTCGCAGTCCGACCCGGGCTGGCCGGGGCCGGACGACGGGGTGATCGGCGTCCCGGCATACGAGAACTCGCTCGACGGCCACGCGCAGATGCTGGGCGCGACGCGCCTCGTCGGCTCCGGCTCGAGCGCGCCGGCGGTCCAGGCGGCCGCCGACGAGCTGCGCGCGCCGCCCCTAGACGGGGTCTTCCAGATCAACCACCCCGCGGAGGGCGCGACCGGCGCCGAGCTCGACTGGAAGCTCGGCCACGAGGTCGTGCCGGACACCGTCGAGGTCTGGAACATCTCGCGGCTCTACCAGCCGCCCCTGCCCTCGGCGTCCGACAACGACACGGCGATCCGCTTCTGGGAGGGCTTCCTCGACGCGGGCGAGCGGGTGGCGGTGACGGGCGGCTCCGACAACCACTACGTCGCGACCACGCCGATCCAGGGCGCCGGGCAGCCGACGACCTGGGTCTACGCAGAGGAGCGCACCGCCGCCGGCGTCCTCGCGGGCCTCCGCCGCGGCCACACCTTCGTGAGCCACCAGCCGCCGAACCTGGGTGGTCCGCGGCTCTTCCTCGAGGCGGACGCGGATCGGGACGGCCGCTTCGAGTCGATGGCGGGCGACGCGGCGCCGCGCTCGGGCGCGTTTCGCGTGCGGGTCGAGGGCGCGCCCGGGGCGAAGCTCCGCCTGGTCGGCGCCGGCGGGCGGCAGATCGGGTCCGAGAGCACGGTCGGCGCGGGGAGGTACAAGCGCGGCTTCACCGTCCCGGCCTGGGCGACCTGGGTGCGGGCCGAGCTGAACGTGGGCGACGGGCGGGCGGCGCGCGAGGCCGCCTGCGACGAGCTCTTCGGCTCGAGCACGACCTACTGCCGCAACACGGTCGGGGCGCTCGCGCTCACCTCGGCGATCTTCGTGCAGAGGTGAGGCGGCGTGATCCTCGCCGCGTCGGTCCGTTCGTGAGAGCGAGAGCTTCGTTTCCAGGGAGGAGTGACTCGGTGACAAGGAAGCTCACAGGCACGCTGGCAGGGCTGATCGCGACCGCGCTGATGTTCGGCGCCGGCACGGCGCAGGCCCAGGTCACGGCGGGGGCCGCGAAGGTCGACGCCTCGTGGCACGTCGGCGCCGCCGCCGGCCAGTACGCCGGCGACTGCCTCACCGACGGCGCCGAGGAGACCCAGGGCTCGCTCGAGGACGGCGACCCGGCCGGCGCGGCCGAGGCCACCGCCGAGCACGCCTGCGCCTTCGGCGTCGACCCCAGCGACGGCACCTACGACCCGACGGCCCACTCCACTCGGCGGGAGAATTCCTACGGCCTCCAGTCGCGCCTCGACGTGCGCGCGCTCGTCATCGACGGCGGCGAGGGGGCGCCGGTCGCGATCGTCAAGACGAACCAGTACGTGCCCCAGGACCTGCTCTACCGCCGCGCCGCGCAGATCCTCGAGCAGCGCGCGCTCACGCAGGAGGCGACGGGCGGCACCGCGGACTGCCCGGTCACGCGCGAGACGCTGACGATGACCGCGACGCACAACCACTCGTCGCCGATGTACTCGTCGACCTCGTGGGGCGTCTGGGCGTTCCAGGACGTCTTCGACGTCCGCTTCTACAACTACCTCGCCGAGCGCATCGCGGAGGCAGTCGTGAAGGCCTGCGCCGCGCGCGAGCCGGTGCGCGTCGGCGCCTCGGTCGGCTCCTTCGACAAGACCCACCGCCACTCGTTCGGCCCCGCCGTCGCCGACGACGGCACGCCGGCGGGCTACCCGAACGACGAGACCGACCACGACCTGACCGTGATCCGGTTCGACACGCTCGACGGCAAGCCGCTCGCGAACCTCGTCAACTTCAGCCTGCACCCCGAGTTCCTCGAGGGCAACGACCTGCTCTCCGGCGACTACGTCGCGCCGCTCGAGCGGATGACCGACCGCGCCACCGGCGCGCTCACCGTCTACACCCAGGGCGCCGTCGGCACGGCCGAGCCCGAGCGCTCGACCTACCACTCGCTCCACGAGCGGCTCGAGTTCACCCACCGCGACTACGCCCAGGCCGAGTACGGCGCCAGCCTGATGTCGAAGAAGGTCGTCGACGTCTGGCGCGACGTCGAGGCGGGAACCCCGGACGACCCCGAGCGGTTCGTCCCGTTCGCCTCCGACGTCCCCGTTCAGATGTCCGATCGCTGGTTCCCGGGCCCGTTCTCGCACCCGTACCCCGGCGTCTCGAACTGCCGCACCGATTCGGTGCTCGGCGACGCGGCCGGCGTCCCGATCGCGGGCCTGCCCGACTGCCAGCGCCTGCCGGGCGGCCTCTCGAGCTTCTCCGACGCGCTCGGCCTGCCCGACGTGCCGCCCGCCGACCAGGACGGCGACCCCGGCCTCACCACCGACGACTTCCAGGAGCTCGGCATCCCGGTGCCGGAGAACTACTCGGCGCCGGCGTACACCGGGCTCGAGGAGGACATCGACATCCACCTCCAGGGGATCCGGCTCGGCGAGATCTACCTGCCGATCTGCTCCTGCGAGCAGTGGTTCGACCAGTCGAAGAACATCGAGACGCGGACGAACACGGTCGCCGGCGACGAGTGGTTGGGCTACGACTGGGGCGCGCGCTGCACGAAGCGCGGCGACGGCACCTACCGGCCCTACGACGAGCCCGGAGCGAGCGGCACCGGCACCTGGGACTGCCCCAACCCCGGCGATCCCGCGCAGACGCTGCCGCCGGTGTCCGACCACGAGCTCCGCCGGATGCGGGCGCAGGTCCTGAACCCGGCGAATGGCTGGAACGACGCGGAGAACGTGCTGACCGCCGAGTCCGAGCCGACCGAGGTCACCGAGATCAAGGGCAACTTCAGTCACGACGACGACGACACATCGGCGGCACTCGGCTACACGCTGACCGTGCCGATCTCGATGGCGAACGACTACAACGGCTACATCGCGAGCTATCGCGAATACCAGCGCGGCGACCACTACCGCAAGGCGCTGACCGGCTGGGGCCCGCACTCGAGCGACTACATGGCCTCCCGCCTCGTCACCCTCGGCCGCCAGCTCAAGGACGCCGACGTCGAGCTCCCGACCGACCAGGTCCAGGAGCAGGCGCTCGCGGCGAAGGCCGAGGCCGACCAGGCGATCAACGACGTGCGCGCGCAGGCGCTCGGCGACGCCGGCACCGCCGCGATTGAGGCCTACGAGGCCGCGCTGCCCGACGACGGCGGCGAGGCCGGCGCGACCGAGGACGGCCAGCCCGAGGACGTCGAGCGCTTCGACGCGACCTTCTTCACCTGGGTCGGCGGCTCCAACTACACCGACGACCCGGAGGTCCAGGTGCTGCGCCGCACCGCGGACGGCTGGGAGCAGTGGGCCGACCAGTCCGGCGAGCTGCCGGTCACGGTCGAGTTCCCGAGCGGCCTGGAGTCGGCGCCCGGCTACGCGGCCGGGCAGCAGGAGTGGCGCTGGACCGCGCACTTCGAGGCCTTCGTCGCGCCGTTCGACGTGGGCCGGCCCGAGCGCGCCACCCCGGCGGGCACCTACAAGTTCGTCGTCGCCGGCGAGCGGCGCGAGGGCGGCGCCGTTGTCCCGTACGAGATCGAGTCGAAGACCTTCGAGGTGCTGCCGTGGGACGGGATCACGGTGAGCGACCTGCGCGCCGATCCCGGCGGGACAGTGAGCTTCGCCGCCACGGGGCCCGAGCCGAGCGCCGAGGGCGCGACCGGGTCGGTCGACTACCCGGACAGCTACGCGGGTGACCCGCGCGCCGCGCAGTTCATCCGCGACGAGCGCACGACGCTGACCGCCCGCGGCGAGTCCGAGACATTCTGCTTCACCTGCTCGTTCCGGCCCTGGCTCGACTCCGGCGAGGCGGCCCGCGCGCGGGTCACGTTCGTCGGCGCCGGCGGCGAGGCCGAGGACGTGGCGGCGACGCGGCAGGGCGACCGCTGGGTGACCGAGCGGGCGCTCGGCGAGGGCGAGAGCGCCTTCGTCGGCGCGGGCTGCGTCGAGGACGAGTACGGGAACTTCAACGGCGCCGGGTCGGTGACGGCCGTCGGCGCCGCGGCGGAGCCGCCGGCCGCGACCGAGGCCTGCTTCGGCGACCCGCCGACCGAGGAGCCGCCGCCGGCCGACCCGCCGCCAGGGGACCCGCCGCCAGGGGACCCGCCGCCAGGCGACACCGGCGGCGACGGCACCCTGCCGAACGCCGGCGACGACGGCGCGGCCGGACCGCTCCCCGGGCCCGGCACGGTGCCACCGGCCTGCACCCGCGGCACGCGCCGCGACGAGCGCCTCGAGGGGACGGCCGGCGACGACTGCATCGCCGGCGGCCGCGGCGACGACCGCATCTCCGGCAAGGGCGGCGACGACCGCCTGACCGGCGGCCCCGGGAACGACGTGATCGCCGGCGGCGCCGGCGCCGACGAGATCGCCTGCGGGCCGGGCAAGGGCGACGTCGCCCGCGCCGACCGCGCCGACACCGTCACCGGCTGCGAGAAAGTCAGGGGGCGGGGCTGATGCGCCGCCGAGCGACCACCGCCGCCATCGCGGCTACCGCGCTCCTCCTCGCGCCGGCGGGCGCCTCGGCCGCCGCCGACGCCGTGAAGATCAAGACCGCCGACCAGGGCAAGGCGCTCGCGACCGGCACGATCGCCGTGCGGGTCCGCGTCGCCGAGCCGGCGCGCGTCGAGCTCACCGCAAGCGCGCCCGGCACCCGGCGCCTCAGCGGGCGCGAGCGCGTGCGCTTCGCCAAGGGCGGCTCGCGCAACGCGCTCCTGCCGCTCACCGCCCCCGGCCGCGCCGCGCTCGAGGGCGCCAGCGCGCGCTGCGAGCTCCTCACGATCACCGTCCGGGCCAAGGTCGACGACGGCGGGCGCGGCGGCACGCGCGGCGATGCCGCGCAGCGGCCGCTCGCCGCCGACCAGGACCTCTGCCAGCGCCCCGGCGAGGGCGGCGGTGACGGCGCGCTGCCCGCGCCCGGCCCTGGCGCGCCCGGCCCCGGACCGGGGCCCGATCCCGATCCCGACCCGGAGCCCGGGCCCACCAAGCTGAAGGCCGGCGCGGCGGTCGCCGACATCACCCCGCCCGTCGGGACGCCGATGTTCGCGTACACCGCGCGCTCGCGGGTCGCGGACCCGCCGCAGAGCCCCGAGGACGCGATGCAGGTCGTCGCGGACCCGGCGCCCGACCAAAACCTCTACGCGAAGACCTTCGAGCCCAGCGAGGGGATCCACACCCGGCTGCGCGCGAGCGCGATCGTGATCGAGCGCGAGGGCGAGAAGTTCGCGCTCGTCCAGGCGGACCTCGGCGGGCTCCCGTACGCGCTGGTCCAGGCGGTCCAGGACCGGATCGCCGCCACGGGGATCGCCGCCGACCACATCGTGATCTCGGCCACCCACAGCCACTCGGCCACCGGGCCGATCTGGCCGGCGGACAACCTGGGCTACCAGGCACTCGGCGGCGACTTCTTCGACCCGCGCGTGTTCGGCATCACCGCCGACGGCATCGCCGAGGCGATCGTCGAGGCCGACCGGTCGCTCGAGCCGGCGCGGGTCGGGCTCGGCACGAGCGAGCTCGACGGCGCCTCCAACAACCGCGCCTTCGAGGCGTTCCAGCGCAACGAGGACGTGCCCGACGCGCGCGAGCAGGAGCTGAAGCTGAACCGGACCGTGACCGTGGTCCGGGCCGACGGGACCGACGGCGCGCCGATCGGGACGTGGTCGAACTTCGCTGTTCACCCGACCTCGTTCGGCGACTCCAATCTGCTGTTCTCGGGCGATAACGCCGCCACCACCGAGCGGCTCGTCGAGGACGAGGTCGGCGGCACCCTCGTCTGGTCGAACGGGGCCGAGGGCGACGTCAGCCCGAACGGCGGCTCGCCCGCGCCCGACGGTGAGCCGCTCGACTACGTGAACAGCTCCGCCGCCAGCGCGAACATGACGGGGTTGAAGGTCGCCGGCGGGATCGTGGCGGCGTGGGAGGACGCGGGCGGCCACCTCGCGGGCGACCTCGAGCTCGAGGCGCACCAGGTCTTCAAGCTGTTCGACGGCGACGAGGCCGACGGCATGCCGGTCGGGCCGATCACGGCGCTCGGCGCGGGCATCGTCCAGGAGGGCTTCTGCTCGCCGGTCGAGAACGTCGCTGGCCCGGGCCAGGGCGCGAAGTTCCCGCTGATCGCGGGCGTGGGGCTCGTGCCGCAGACCGCCCCGATCTCGCTGCTGCGGATCGGCGACACCGCGATCGCGGCGATGCCGTTCGAGATCACGACGCAGATGGGGCGGAGGATCTCCGCGGCCGTGACCGACGCGGCCGGCGGCGAGCTCGACGGCACCGTGATCGCCGGGCTCTCCAACGGCTACCTCTCCTACACCTCGACCCCGGAGGAGTACGACGCCTGCGCGTACGAGGGCAGCTTCACGCTGTTCGGCCGCCACCAGGGCCCGCTGCTGCGCGACACGGCCACCTCGCTCGTGCCGGCGGTCGTGGGCGGTGGCGAGGCGCCGGCGAGCGACCCGGAGCCCGCGCCGGTCGGCTTCGACGTCCCGAACTCGGCGAACCCGGTCCCCACGCCCGACGCCGGCGCCGTGGTCGCCGAGCCCGGCGACGCGCGCCGGTTCGACCGCGTGAGCTTCACCTGGAAGGGGGGTGACCCGAGCGTCGACGCTACCCGCGGGGAGACCTTCGTCTCGCTCCAGCGTCTCCAGGGCGGCGAGTGGGTGACGGTCGGGACCGAGGACGGGCCGGAGGACGTGACCGTCTACGACAACCAGGCCGGGGCCTGGACCGAGACCTGGCAGTTCTCGAGCTGCGAGCCGCTCGGCACCTACCGGTTCGTCGTGACCGGGCGGGCGGTGACCGCGCCGGCCGGCGCGCCCGAGGAGTACGCCGCGACCTCGGACGAGTTCGAGCTGGGGCCGACGGAGCCGCTCGAGGTGATCGACGCGGTCGCCGACGGTGGCGTCGCGCGGGTCCGCGCGCGCTACCCGGATCCCGGCCCGGCGATCCTGGCGCTGCCGCGGCGGGTCCGCGACGGCGAGGCGCGGATCACGCTCGCGGGCGGCCGCGAGGTGGTCGCGCGGCCGGACGACCAGGGACTCGGCTTCGAGGCGCGGGTGCCCGCCGGGGCGCAGATCGCGGACGTCGCGGTCACCGACGCCTGCGGCAACTCGACGCCCTAGCGCAGGACCCGTCCATTCCTAGACTGGCCGCGGAATGACCGTCGTCGCCAAGCTGGGCTCCTCGATCGTCGCCGCCGAGGGCGGCGAGCTGCGCTCGGACGTGCTCGACTCCGTCTGCGCGCAGGTCGTCGAGCTGCACGGGGGCGGGGAGGACGTCGCGATGGTGACCTCGGGCGCGATCGCCCGCGGGCGGCGGGTGATGGGCCTCGCCGAGCGGCCGAAGGCGATCGACGAGCTGCAGGCGGCGTCGGCGGTCGGCCAGGGCTCGCTCTTCCGCGCCTACGAGGAGCGGCTCGGGCGCGGCGACGTGCACGCGGCGCAGGTGCTGCTCACCTCGATGGACATCGCGGCGCGCTCCAACTACGTCAACGCCAGGCGGACGCTGCGGCGGCTGCTCGAGTGGCGCGTGGTCCCGGTCGTGAACGAGAACGACACCACGGCCACCGACGAGATCACGTTCGGCGACAACGACTTCCTCTCCGCCCAGGTGGCGATCCTGCTGGAGGCGCGCCTGCTCGTCCTGCTCTCCGACGTCGACGGCCTCCACACCGCCGACCCGCGCACCGACCCCGATGCGGAGCTGGTGGAGACGGTCACCGACTTCGCGCAACTCGAGACGCTCCAGATCGGCGAGGGGACCTCGCCCTTCGGCCTCGGCGGCATGTCGAGCAAGGTGGCGGCGGCGGAGATGGCGAGCGCGTCCGGCATCCCGGTCGTGATCTGCGACGGCACCGCCGCCGGGACGCTCCTCGCGGCCGTCGCCGGCGAGCGCACCGGGACGCGGTTCGAGCCCCGGCCCGAGCGGACGCCGAGCTTCAAGCTCTGGCTGCGCTACGCGAAGCCGGCCCGCGGCCGCGTCGTCGTCGACGAGGGCGCCGCGCGGGTGCTGCGCGAGCGCGGCTCGAGCCTGCTCCCGGTCGGGATCGTCGCCGTGGAGGGACGGTTCGGCGCCGGCGACGCGGTCGAGGTGGTCTGCGACGGCACGGTCGTCGGCAAGGGGATCGCCAACTACTCGGCCGACGAGCTCGGCCGCATCAAGGGGATGCGCACCGACCGCGTCCGCGAGCTGATGCCACACGCCTCCGAGGAGGCCGTGCACCGCGACAACTTCGTGCTGGCGTAGCGCGTCGGGGCGGGTCTACATCCGCCGCTCGATCAGCTCGACGCGGTACCCGTCCGGGTCGCGCACGAAGCAGATCAGCGAGCCGCCCTTGCGGGCCCGGTACGGGGGTCTCTCGGGCTCGATCCCCGCGGCGGCGAGGCGCTCGACGGTCGCGTGCAGGTCGTCGACGGTGATCGCGACGTGGTTGTAGCCGTCGCCGAGGTCGTAGGAGTCGACGCCGTGGTTGTAGGTCAGCTCGAGCCGGTCGCCGTCGCCGGGGAGGCCCATGAAGACGTTGATCGCCTCGTCGCGGATCGGCTTGCGGCGCCGCTCCTCGAATCCGAGCGCCTCGTAGAAGGCGACCGAGCGGTCGATGTCGCCGATGCGGTAGCAGGTGTGGATCAGCTCGCTCATCGCAATGCCGGTGCCCCGGCCGCGCCGGGCCGGATGGTTACCCTACGAGCATGGCGATCGCGACGCGAAGCACGCTCGAGGTCTGCGAGTCCGCGAAGCGGGCTTCGCACCTGCTCGCGACCGCCGATTCGGCGACCAAGGACGCGGCGCTCGAGCGCGCGGCCGAGCTGCTCGCCGAGCGGACCGACGAGATCCTCGAGGCGAACGCGGCCGACGTCGAGGCCGGGGCCGGGGCCGGGCTCGACGCGGCGCTGCTCGACCGGCTGACGCTGACGCCGGCGCGGGTTGCCGCGATGGCCGAGGGCCTGCGGGCGATCATCGCGCTGCCCGACCCGGTCGGCGAGCTCCTCGAGGAGCGCACGCTCGCCTCCGGGGTGGAGCTGCGCAAGGTCCGGGTGCCGCTGGGCGTCGTCGGCGTCGTCTACGAGGCGCGGCCGAACGTGACGATCGACTGCGCGGCGCTGACCCTGAAGAGCGGCAACGCGATCGTGCTGCGCGGCTCCTCGAGCGCCGCCCGCTCGAACGCGGTGCTGGCGACCGTGATGCGGGACGCGGTGGCGGAGGCCGGGCTGCCCGAGGGCTCGGTCGAGCTGCTGACGAGCGGCGAGCGCTCCGAGCTCGCCGAGATGGCGAGCGCCGACGGGCTCGTCGACCTGCTGATCCCGCGCGGCGGAGAGGGACTGAAGGCGGCGCTCACGGAGGTCGCGACGGTGCCGGTGATGTACGCCGCGTCGGGCAACTGCCACGTCTACGTCCACGCGGACGCCGACCTCGAGATGGCGCGGGCGATCGCGTTCAACGCGAAGGTGGACCGCCCCGGCGTCTGCAACTCGGCCGAGACCCTCCTCGTCCACGCCGACGTCGCCGAAGCGTTCCTGCCCGGGGTCCTCGCCGACCTGAGCGCGGCGGGGGTCGAGCTCGTCGGCGACGGGCGCGTGCGCGCGGCCGCCGGGGACGTCGAGGTCGGCGAGGCGACGGAGGCCGACTGGGAGACTGAGTACCTCGGCATGAAGATGGCCGTCGCGGTCGTCGACTCGCTCGCGGAGGCGATCGAGCACGTGAATGAGTACGGCAGCGGGCACTCGGAGGCGATCGTGACCGGCTCGGACAAGGTCGGATCGCAGTTCACCGGGCTCGTCGACGCGGCCTGCGTCTACGTGAACGCCTCAACGCGCTTCACCGACGGCTTCGTGTTCGGGATGGGGGCCGAGATCGGCAACTCGACCCAGAAGCTGCACGCTCGCGGCCCGATCGGGCTGCGCGAGCTGACGACGATGAAGTACGTGCTCCACGGCACCGGCCAGGTGCGGGAGTAGCGGCATACGGCCTCGGGGGAAACCGTTCCCGGTCCGGCGAAGGTGTTGGGCGTGCTCGGCTCGGCGTTCAACCCGCCCCATCTCGGCCACCTCGTGCTCGCCCAGGAGGCGCGCTGGCAGCTCGGCCTGGAGCGGGTGCTCCTGATGCCGACCGGCGTCGCGCCCCACAAGACGATCGCCGACGACCCCGGCGCCGGCGTGCGCGCCGAGATGGCGCGGTTGGCGGCGGGCGCGGCGGACGGGGTGGAGGTCTCGGACCTGGAGCTGCGCCGGGACGGGCCGTCTTACACCTATGAGACGCTGGAGGCGCTCCACGGGGAGGAGCCCGAGGCGGAGCTGGTCTGGCTGATGGGGGCCGACGCGGCGCTCGCCCTCGAGTCCTGGCGGCGGCCCGAGCGGGTCGTCGAGCTGGCGCGGCTCGGGATCGCGCCGCGCGCCGAGGTGATGCGCGCCGATCTCGACGAGGTGCTGGAGCGGCTCGGCGCCGGCGCCGGGGAGGCCGCGGCGGTCGAGATGCCCGCGATCGGCGTCTCGTCGTCGCAGGTGCGCGAGCGGGTGCGCGAGGGGCGGCCGATCCGCCACCTGGTGCCCGACCCCGTGGTCGAGCTGATCGAGGAGCGTGGCCTCTATGGAGGCTAGCCGCGCCGAGCGGGCGCTCGACACGGAGGAGCTCGCGCGGCGACTGGCGGCGATCGCGGACGCGAAGCAGGGGACCGACATCGTCGTCCTCGACATGCGCGGGCTGGTCGGCTACACGGACTACCTGGTGCTGGCGTCGGCGCGGAACGAGCGCCTGGCGAAGGCGATCGCGGACGAGGCACGGCTGCAGCTGAAGGCGGAGGGCCTGCTGCCGGCCCGGGCCGAGGGCGAGCGCGAGGCGCGCTGGATCCTGCTCGACTACCTCGACGCGGTCCTGCACGTGTTCGTGCCCGAGACCCGCGAGCTGTACCGGCTCGAGCAGCTCTGGGGCGAGGCGCCGAAGCTCGAGCTCTGACGACCGCGGCTTCGTCCGACGGCGCGCCTAGCTTTCGCCCATCGCAGGAGGCCTGTTCAGAAGGGCGCTGTTCGGCTACCGCCCCGCGGAGGTGGACGGCGCGATCGCCGAACGCGACGCGGCGCTCGCGGAGCGCGACGCGGGGCTCGTCGTGCGCGGCGAGGAGGTGTCGTACTGGCGCCGAGGCGTCGCCGACCGCGACGAGGCGATCGCGGCCCGCGACGCCGCCCTGACCGAGAGTTACGCGCGGATCGACGAGCTCGACCGGGTGGGGACGCACCTCTCGCGGCGGGTCGTGGAGCGTGAGCGCGAGCTGGCGGCGCTGAGAGCGCAGATCGACGACGTGTGCGCGCAGGCGCGCGGCTACGCCACGCGGGTGCGGATGCAGGCGCTGCGCCAGGCGGCGTCGATCGCCGGCGCGGACCCGAAGGGGGCGGGCTCGCGCGAGCCCGTGCCGGCGGCCGAGCACGCGGCTG
Organism: Solirubrobacterales bacterium; assembly: GCA_036375215.1. Classification (GTDB taxonomy): domain Bacteria; phylum Actinomycetota; class Thermoleophilia; order Solirubrobacterales; family 70-9; genus DASUSH01. The sequence continues at coordinate 42,722 of DASUSH010000094.1, read as the reverse complement.
CCGCCGAGACCGCGGCGGAGGCGCCGGAGAGCACGTTCGGAGTTCGCCCGGCGGCGCCCGCCGACCTCTTCGAGGGCATCGTCCAGCTGGAGATCGGGCCGCTCGCGGACTTCTCCCAGCTCGTCGGGTTCGAGGACGCCGCCGGCGCGATCGAGGCGACGAGCGAGATCTCGGTGACGCGGTTCTCGGCGGGCCGGGCGTCGCTCGACCTGAAGCTGTCCGAGCCGGTCGACCTCCTCCGCGAGCTCGGCGAGCGCGCCCCGTTCGACTTCCAGGTCAGAAGCGTCCGCGACGGCCGCCTCATCCTCGACCTCGCCGACGAGGCCGAGGCCGCGTAGACCGGCACGTTCCGTCGCACATCCGTGCATTCCTGCATGCGAACATGCGTTCGTGACGAGCCAGACGCCGAACCACCTCGGATGCGTCGCCGAGACGGCGATCGCCCTGGAGGCGATGCGGCTCGGGGTCGAGGTCTACAAGCCCATGTCCGAGCACGCGCGGGCGGACCTCGTGTTTTCGCTTTCGGGAGACCTGCTGAAGATTCAATGCAAATCCGCGCACCGTCGAGGCGACGTTCTGGTCGTTGGGCTTGTGAGTAGTTGGCATTCGCCGAAGGGCTACGTCCGGCGTCGGTACAGCGCGGATGACGTGGACGCATTCGTCGCTCACAGCCATGAGCTCGATCGGAACTTCTTCCTGCCGATGGATGTGGTCGACGGCCTCAGCGCGGTGCAGCTACGACTTTCTCCACCCAAGAATCGCCAGCGCGCGGCGGTACACTTCGCTGCCGATTTCACCCTGTCTGGGGCTGTAGCTCAGTTGGGAGAGCGTGCGGCTGGCAGCCGCAAGGTCGGGGGTTCGAATCCCCCCAGCTCCACTTCACCCGAACCCGCGCCGACGACCGTAGGCGCCCACGAGTTCCGCAACCGCTTCGGCTGGTACATGGAGCGCGCCGCCACGGGCGAGGAGATCCGCGTGAACCGCCGCGGCCGTCCGTACGTTCGGCTCATCGCCGGCTATACGTGACAAACGGTACGTAATCCGGTACGCTCGCCGCGGGTACAGGGAGGTACGACCGAAGCGTTGTCACGGATGATTCGCCACAGGTTGGTCGGAGCGGGGACCATCGCGGTCCTGGCGTCGCTCTGCGCGGCTGTTCCGGCTGCCGCCGACACCTTCCACGTCAGCAACACCAACGATCCCGGCCCCGGGTCGCTGCGCCAGGCCATGATCCAGGCCAACGCCCACCCGGCCCACGACACCATCGTCTTCGACACCGGTGTCACCGGCACGATCAAGCTCGCCCAGGGCGAGCTCTCGGTCCAGAGCGACATGGAGATCCAGGGGCCCGGCGTCCAGGCCCTGACGATCTCCGGGAACAACAACATCCGGGTCTTCAACATCGCGGGCCAGCCGCGCGGCAGCGCCCGAATCTCGAACCTCACGATCGCCAACGGCACCGCCTACGGTCCTTCAGGGAGCACCGCCCAGAACGGCGGCTCGATCGGGGGCGGCGTCATCTACAACCTCGGCACGCTTTCCCTCGACTCCGTGCAGGTGAGCGGCGGCCTCGCACTCGCCGGCAGCGGCGGCAACGGTGTGTGCGGTGACTCGGGCGGGTCCGGTGGCAACGCATTCGGCGGCGGCATCTTCAACGGCCCCGGCGCCAGCCTCGCCCTGAGTCACACCCTCGTGGCCGGCAACACCGCCCAGGGCGGGTTCGGCGGCGACGCGCCGGCCCGCTGCATCCTCGGCGGCCACGCGGGCGAGGGCGGCACGGGCTGGGGCGGCGGCATCTGGAACCAGGGCGCCCTGACGATCATCGACAGCCGCGTAGCGGGCGGCCAGGCGGCCGGCGGCGAGGGCGGCAACGACCGGTACGGCGACAGCCGCGGGCGCCGGGGCGGTGAGGGGAACGGCGGGGGCATCGCCTCGGTCTCGGACCAGGAGGTCTCGATCACCGGCACGTCCCTCGACGCGAACACCGCCCGCGGCGGCCCCGGCCCCTGGGGCGGCAACGCCGCCGGCGGCGGCATCCTCGCGAACGGCGCCGAGATCGTCGACTCCACGATCAGCGACAACGCGGTGCGCGGCGGCGCCGGCGACCACAACGAGAAGCGCGGCCAGACGGCGTTCGGCGGCGGGCTGCGCGGCACCGGCGTCGTGTTCCTCCAGTCGAGCACGGTCAGAAGCAACACGGTCCGCGGTGGCGACCGCCACGATCCCGACACCTCCGTCATTGCCGGCGGCGGCCTCTCCAGCGCCGGCGACTCCGACCTCTTCGCCCAGCTCCTCACCCTGAGCGGCAACAGCGCCGCGGTCGGCGGCGGCATCGACAACCGCGACGGCAGCCGCGCCCGGATTGCCGCGTCCACGATCGCCGACAACGAGGCGACCGCGGTGACCGCGACCGCCGGAGCGAACCTCGCCAACACCGACGCCACGTTCCGCCTGGCCAACACGCTCGTCGCGAACCCGCTCGGCGGCCCGCCGAGCTGCGGCAACCGCACGATCACCTCGGATGGCTTCAACCTCGACGACGGGTCGAGCTGCGGCTTCTCGAAGCCGACCGACCTCACCGCCACCAACCCCATGCTCGCCGACCTGAAGGACAACGGCGGCCCCACGCGCACGCGCGCCCTGCCGGCCTCGAGCCCCGCGATCGACCAGGGGACGAGCCTCGGCTTCACCACCGACCAGCGCGGCTCGACGCGCCCCGTCTCCTTCGGCCGCCCCCGTCCGCCCGGCGGCGACGGCACCGACATCGGCGCCTACGAGCTGCAGCGCGGAACCTCCGGCGAGCCGACCTGCGACGGCCTCGACGCGACGATCATCGCCGGTCCCCTCACCCGCGGCACGAACCGCGCCGACGTCATCGCCGGCACGGTCGACCCCAACGACGTCCACGGGCTCCACGGCGACGATTGGATCTGCGGGAACCGCGGCGAGGACCGCCTCGCCGGCGGCCGCGGCGCCGACCGGCTTCACGGCGGCGACGGCGACGACCGCATCCAGGACCTCCACGGACGCAACGTGATCACCTGCGGAAAGGGCTTCGACCTCGTCCTGACCAAGCGCCGCACGAGCGTCGCCTCGAACTGCGAGCGCGTCCGCCGCCGCTGACGCGGCCCGCCTAGCTGGATCGGCTGCGCACGACCTCGAGCTCCGAGTCGGGTTCCGGCTCCGCCTCGGCCAGCTTCTCGCGCGCCTCGCCCTCGCTCGCCGCCCGCATGTCCCCGGCCTCCACCTGCTTCACCCACAGCTCGTCGACCAGGATGATGATCAGCGAGAGCAGGGGCACGGCCACGAACAGCCCGATGAAGCCGAAGAGCTGGCCGACGATCACCACCCCGATCGCGACCGCCGCCGGGTGCAGCCTGACCCGGTCCGCCATCACCAGCGGGATCGTGATGTTGCCCTCGATCTGCTGGATCAGCACGTAGATCGCGAGCGCCAGGAGCGCCTTCTGCGGCGAGTCCGCGAGCGCGAACAGCACCGGCGGGATCGCCCCGATGATCGCGCCGAAGTACGGGATCAGCACGAGCACCGCCGAGAAGACCGCGAAGAAGATCGCGAAATCCAGCCCGATCACCGAGAGCCCGATGTAGACGAGCACCCCCGTGATCACCATGTCGGCGAGCATCCCCTGCATCCACCCGATCCAGGCGTCGCGCAGCCGGTCCATCACGTGGTTCGCCCAGGGCCGGCGCGACGGCGGGAAGAGCGACGCGATCGAGCGCACCAGCGGCTCGGGGCGCACCGCCATGTAGTAGGCCGTGATCACCATCAGCGCGATCGCGCCCAGGACCCCCGCCACCGAGATGCCCAGGGACGTCACCGGCCCGATCAGCTTGCCCGGATCGTCGACGAAGCCCTGGATGAAGTCCTGGACCTCGCTGCCGTCCGAGTCCCCGACCAGCCCGCCGACGTCCTGCTCGAGGTCCTGCACGATCGTCGGCACCTCGTCCGCGAACCGCTCGACCTCGTCGACGAACGGCGGGATGATCAGCGCGAACACCGCCGCCAGCACCCCGAAGCCGATCAGGAGCCCGGCGAGCGCGCCGAGGAAACGCGGGATCCCGACGCGCTCGAGCCGCGTCGCGGTCGCGGCCAGCGGGATCGCGATCAGGACCGTCATCAGGATCGCGACGATCAGCGTCACCAGCTCGCGGAAGAGCAGGCCGGCCGCGAGCAGCGCGAACCCGAGGATGACGACCTTGTACGGCGTCGCCGTGTCGCGCAGATCCCGCCCCGGGTTCACCATGACAAGCTCCTACCCGCTGCCCCCGCGCGCGACTCTCCGCCCCTCGTCGAGCGCCGGCCGGGCCCGCTCGGGCAGGTGCCGCCGCACCCGCCAAGCCGCCCCCGAGAAGTCCATGTTGGCGATCGTGCAGAACCCCTCCTCGTCCTCCCGCAGCGCGAGCAGCAGGTGCGCCACGCGGTCGCCCGCCGGCAGCCCGCCCGGGTCCGCGATCCGCACGCACCACGAGTCCACGCGCCGCCCCCCGGGCCGCACGAGCAGCGCCCCCTTCTCCCCGAGCAGCCAGACCCCGAGCGCCCCGCGTTGCAACGCCAGCCCGGTGGCCGCCATCAGCTCGCGCTCGCGATGGCCGAGCAGGTCGCCGAGCAGCCCCAGCGCGACCCGATCCGCCTCCGCGTCGGCGTGCGCCGCGCTGCGCGGGCTCCCGATCGGCACCAGCGCCCGCCCGGCGCGCCGCCCGTAGAGCATCGGGATCGCCCACGCGTGCGCCCAGCTCCACAGCGCGACCGGGAACGTCCACGGCTCGAGCCAGACGAGCACTCCGCCCGCCGCCACGAACGGCGTCACCACGGACACCGTCCACGCGGTCCAGAACCGCTCCCGCCGGGGCAGCGCGCCCGGGTCGAAACGCCGCCGCCAGGGCAGCTCGACGGCCTCGTGGAGCTGACCTCCGCCGGGCGCGCCCGCCCGGCTCGCGATCGATCCGGCGTCGGCTATGGCCGGCTCCCGGCTCCCGGGCCGCCCACTATCCGCCGGCGATCGGCCGCCGCAGCACGACCAGGTCCGCGTCGAGGGGCAACTCGCGCACCTGCTCGGCGGTCCCGTCGTCGCGGGTCACCGCGGCCAGCATCCCCGCGTCGAGCTCGCGCCGGAACGCCTCCACGGCCGCCTCGCGGGCCGCTGGATCGCCCGGCGCCCACTCGGCGAGCGTCGTGTGCCCGGTCCGGTCCATCCTGATCAGTCGCGCCATCTCACGCCTCCTTCCGTCGTCCGGCACCGAGTCTAAATCCCCGGCCCGGCGGGCCCGTCCCGGGGGAGGACCCGCAGAGCGCCCCCGCGCCCTCGCCGGCGCGGCGCCGGCGCTCGCCTCCGCACCGGTCGACGCGATGCCCGCTCGTAGACTCAGGCGCGCGATGGCCGGATACGAGCCCGAAGCGATCGAGCGCAAGTGGCGCCACCTCTGGGAGGAGGAGCGCACCTGGGAGGTGCCGAACCCCGGCGAGCCCGGGTTCGACGGCACGAAGCCCAAGGCCTACGTCCTCGAGATGCTGCCCTACCCGTCGGGCGACCCGCACGTCGGCCACCTCAAGTGCTACGCGGTCGGCGACGCGATCGCCCACTTCCGGCGGCGCAACGGCTACCAGGTGATCCACCCCATGGGCTACGACGCCTTCGGCCTGCCGGCGGAGAACAACGCGATCAAGACCGGGGAGCACCCGCGGGTCGCCACCGAGGCGTCGATCGCCAACTTCCGCGAGCAGTTCCGCCGCTGGGGCATCTCGATCGACTGGTCCCGCGAGGTCTCGAGCCACCACCCCGACTACTACCGCTGGACCCAGTGGATCTTCCTGCGCCTCTTCGAGCGCGGCCTCGCCTACCGCGACGAGGCGCCCGTTCAGTGGTGTCCGAACGACGCCACCGTGCTCGCCAACGAGCAGGTCGTCGACGGCCGCTGCGAGCGCTGCGGCCACCTCGTCGAGACCCGCAGGCTCGAGCAGTGGTTCTTCCGGATCACCGACTACGCCGACCGCCTGCTGGCCGACTTCGAGATCCTCGACTCCTGGCCGGACCACGTCGTCCGGATGCAGCGCAACTGGATCGGCCGCTCCGAGGGCGCCGAGGTCATCTTCCGCTGCTCGGACCCGCAGATCGACTTCCCGGTCTTCACCACCCGCCCGGACACCCTCTTCGGCGCCACCTTCTTCGTGCTCGCGCCCGAGCACCCGGACCTCGACCGGCTCGCCGCCGGGACCGAGCACGAGGAGGACGTGCGCCGCTACGTCGATGAGGTCGCCCGCGCCTCCGCCGCGGACCGCGGCGACGCCGAGCGCACCAAGACCGGCGTCCCGCTCGGCCGCACCGTCGTCAACCCGGTGAACGGCGAGGAGATCCCGATGTTCGTCGCCGATTACGTGCTGATGGAATACGGCACGGGCGCGCTGATGGCGGTCCCGGCCCACGACGACCGCGACCTCGCCTTCGCGAAGGCCTTCGACCTCGAGATCCGCCCGGTGGTCGAGAGCGGGGAGGCCGACCAGGAGGAGCCGTACACGGGCGAGGGGCGGCTCGTCAACTCGGTCGGGTTCGACGGCCTGCCTTCCGAGGAGGCGAAGACGAAGATCGTCGAGTGGCTCGAGACCAAGGGCCTCGGCCGCCCCGCGGTCAACTACCGCCTGCGCGACTGGCTCCTCTCCCGCCAGCGCTACTGGGGCTGCCCGATCCCGATCGTCCATTGCGACCGCTGCGGCCGCGTCGCCGTCCCCGACGACCAGCTGCCCGTCGAGCTGCCCGAGGTTGAGGACTACGCGCCGAAGGGCAAGAGCCCCCTCGCCGCCGTCGAGGACTGGGTCAACGTCGAGTGCCCGCATTGCGGCGGCCCCGGGCATCGCGAGACCGACACGATGGACACCTTCGTCGACTCCTCCTGGTACTTCCTGCGCTACCTCGATCCGCGCAACACCGAGGCGCCGTGGGACCGCGAGGTCGCCGACCACTGGATGCCGGTCGACCAGTACATCGGCGGCGTCGAGCACGCGATCCTCCACCTGATGTACGCGCGCTTCTTCGTCAAGGCGCTCGCGGACCAGGACCTGCTGGGCGTCCAGGAGCCGTTCGCGAGCCTCTTCACCCAGGGCATGATCACCCGCGACGGCGCCAAGATGTCGAAGTCGAAAGGCAACACGATCAGCCCCGCCGAGTTCGTCGACCGCTACGGCGCCGACGCGATCCGCGCCTTCATCTGCTTCATGGGCCCGCCCGAGCGCGGCGGCGACTGGACCGACGAGGGCGTCGAGGGGGTCCACCGCTTCCTCGCGCGCCTCTGGCGGCTCGCGGTCGAGGTCGACGAGCGCACCTCGCCGGCCGCCCCCGGCGCGGCGGCCGGCGACGCTCGCGACCTGCTCGCCAAGGCGCACTGGGCGATCGACAAGGTCACCACCGACTTCCACCGCGACTTCCAGTTCAACACCGCGATCGCCGCGGTAATGGAGCTCGTGAACGACGCCTACCGCCTCAAGGGCGGGCTCTACGGCGACCCGGCCGGCGACGCCGCCCTCCGCTTCGCGGTCGCGACGGCAGCCTCCCTCGTCTTCCCGTTCGCGCCCCACCTCGGCGCGGAGGTCTGGGAGCTGATCGAGGGCGGCCACGTCTGGGAGCAGCCCTGGCCGAAGGCCGACCCCGCGTTGCTCGCCACCGACACCTTCACCCTCGTCGTCCAGGTGAACGGCAAGCTCCGCGACCAGATCGAGGCCGGCTCCGACGCCGGCGAGGACGAGCTCCTCCGGATCGCGCACGCCAGCGAGAAGGTCCGGGCCCACATCGACGGCCGCGAGGTGGTCAAGGAGATCGTCGTCCCGGGCAAGCTCGTCAACCTCGTCGTCAAGTGAGCGTCAGGCCCGCCGAAGCGGCGGTCTGCTAGAAAGGCGCCGTGCTTGTCAGGCGGCAGTCCGAGGCGGCTGTGCACGAGTGGCACCGTCTCCGCTCCCACATCCTGATGGACGCGGGGGAGTTGGGCTCGCGCCACCTTTCGGTGTGCTGGCTCGAGGTACCCCCGGGAACGTCCGAGAAGCTCCACTCCCACGAGGAGGCGGAGCAGGTTTACGTGGCGGTCGCCGGCACCGGCACGATGTCCGCCGCCGGCGACACCGAGCAGCTCTCCGCAGGCGACCTCGCCCTGATCCCGCCCGCGACCGACCACGAGATCGCCAACTCGGGGGAGACCCCGTTCGCGCTGGTCTCCGTGCAGTCGCCCGCGGTCGCGATCGAGGAGCTCTACGAGCGCCAGCTCGCCGGCCGGGCCGCCGGTTACGACGAGTACGCCGAGGACGACGACGAGCGCTACTGAGCGCGGGCCGGTGAGCGTACGCCGCCGCGTCGTCGCCCATGGCCGCGTCCAGGGCGTCTTCTTCCGCGACTCCACCCGCCGCCGCGCCGAGTCCCTCGGGGTCGCGGGCTGGGTCACCAACCGCGCCGACGGCGCCGTCGAGGCCGTCTTCGAGGGCGACCCCGAGGCGGTCGAGAGCATGGTCCGCTACGCCCGCGAGGGCCCGGGCAACGCCACCGTCTCGGACCTCGAGGTGACCGACGAGGACCCCGAGGGCCTCACGGGCTTCCGCGTGGGCTGACCTGCCACCCGAGGGGTCTGACCCCAAAGGGACAGGCCGACCTGCCACCCGAGGGGTCTGACCCCAACGGGACAGGTCGTTGTCTCGCCCTCGGCACGGTGCGTGCGCCATCCGTGCGCCCGCGCCTCGCACCATCCGCGCGTGGCCGGGCTCAGCCGATCCCAGCTCCTCGTCTACGGCGCGATCGCGGTCGCCCTCCTCCTCGTCGGCGCGCGCTGGATCCGCTCGGCCGAGGCCGAGGGCGCGCCCGAGGGCGGGGTCGAGCAGGCGGGCGGCGAGGGCGGGGGAGGGGGCGCGATCGAGTTCGACTCCGGCGGCGAGGACGTCGTCGTCCACGTCGCGGGGGCCGTCCGCGACCCCGGTGTCTACCGCCTGCCGGCCGGCTCGCGCGTCACCGACGCCGTCGACCGGGCCGGGGGCGCCACGGGCGACGCCGGGCTCGACGCGGTGAACCTCGCCGCCGAGCTCGCCGACGGCCAGCAGGTGGTGCTGCCCGCGCGAGCGGGGCCCGGAGCCACCGCGGCGGGCGGAGCCACCGCGGCGGGCGCCGGCACGGGCGCATCGTCGGGACCGATCAGCATCGGCTCGGCGACCCTCGAGCAGCTCGACACGATCGAGGGCATCGGGCCGGTCACCGCGCAGAACATCATCGACTTCCGCACCGAGAACGGCGGCATCTCCTCGGTCGAGGACCTGGACCAGATCTCCGGGATCGGCCCGGCGACGATGGAGGCCCTGCGCTCGAGCGTGCAGCCGTGAGCCCCGGGGACGGAGGGGACGGTCCCCGGCAGCGGTGAGCGGCTGGCGCCACGCCCTCCTCGGTGGAGCCGTCGCCGGCCTCGCTGCGGCGCCCTACGCGCCGGCGCCCCCGCTCGCGCCCGGCGCGGCGCTCGCCCTCTCGGCCGCGGCCGCGCTCGGCCTCGCCGCCGTCCGGCCGCGCGCGCCCGGGCGCGGCGCCTGGCCCTGGCTCGCCTGCCTCGCCCTCGCCGCGACCGTCGCGGGCCTCGTCGCCGGCGACGCCCGGGTCGCCGCGATCGACCGCGGCGCCTTCGCCGGCGCGCCCGGGGAGCGCGTCGCGGTCCGCGGCGTCGTCAGCGGCGTCCCGCGGCCCCAACAGGGCCTCCTCCTCGTCCCCCTGGAGACGGCTGACGGCCGGCTCGTCGTCGAGGCTCCGCCGCCCGACCGCGACGTCCGCGTCGGTGGCGAGGTCCGCGCCGAGGGCGTCGTCCGCGAGCCCGCGCCCTGGCAGGCGGGCCGCCTGCGCGTCGGCGGCGTCACCCGGATCGTCTCGGCGGACGCGATCGAGCCCACCGGCCGCAGTCGCGGCGGCGTCTCCGGCGCCCTCGACGGCGTCCGCGACCGGGCCGAGGCCGCGCTCGAGCGCGGCGTCCCCGGCCCCGAGGCCGACCTCGCCCGCGGGTTCGTGCTCGGTCAGGACGACCGCATCGACCCGGCCACGGTCGACGACTTCCGCCGCTCGGGCCTCGCCCACCTGCTCGCGGTGAGCGGCCAGAACGTCCTCCTGCTCGCCCTCCTCGCGATGCCCGTTCTGGCCCTGCTCGGGGTGCCGCTACGGGCGCGGCTCGTAACCGTGATCGCCCTGATCGCGATCTACGTGCCGGTGACGGGCGCCGGCCCATCGATCCAGCGCGCCGCGGTGATGGGGGCGGCGGGGACCGCCGCCGTCCTCGCCGGCCGCCCGAGCCGGCGCGCATACGTCCTCCTGCTCGCCGCGGCGGTCACGCTCGCGGTCAACCCCCGCGCCGCCGCCGACGTCGGCTGGCAGCTCAGTTTCGCCGCGGTCGTAGGCATCCTGCTCTGGGCCCGCCCGCTGGCCGCGCTCGCCGCCCGCGGCCGCCACGACCAGCTCTCGCCGCTGCGCCGCGGCCTTGCCGACGGGATCGGCGTCACGGTCGCGGCGACGCTCGCGACCGCTCCGATCTCCGCCGCCCACTTCGAGACCGTCTCGCTCGCCTCACTGCCCGCCAACCTGCTCGCCCTGCCCGCCGTGGCGCCGGTGATGTGGCTGGGCATGCTCGCCGCGGCGCTCGGGCAGGCCGGCGCGATCCCGGTCGAGCCGCTCAACTGGCTCTGCTCGCTCCTCGTCGCCTACATCGCCCAGGTGGCGCACTGGTTCGGGACGCCCGGCTGGGCCTCGGCGCCCGTCGCCGCCCCCGGCCCGGCCGCGCTCGCCGGGATCGGCACGGCCCTCGTCGCCGCCGGCGCGCTCGGAGCGCGTGCCCTCGCCCGTCGCGCCCGGCTGCGGGGCGGCCGCGCCGCGTGGCGCCCGCTCGCCGGCCTCGGCGCGGTCCTCGCGGTTGCCCTGTTGGTCCCGCTCCCCGCCGGCCCCGGCGCCACCGCCGCGAAGCCCTCGCACGGCCTCACCGTCACCGCCGTCGACGTCGGCCAGGGCGACGCGATCCTGCTCGACCCGGACCCCGGCGACCCCGTCCTCGTGGACACCGGCCCGCCCGGGACCGACCTCCCCGCGGACCTCGCCGAGCGCGGCGTCGAGCGCCTCGCCGCGATCGTCCTCACCCACGACCAGAGCGACCACGCGGGCGGCCTCGCCGCCGTCCTGCGGGCGATCCCGGCCGGCGGCGTTCTCCAAGCCGGCGCGGGCCGGGAGGTCCGGGCCCTCGCGCGCGCCGCCGGGGCGGAGGCCCGGGCCGTCGCGGCCGGCGACTCCTTCCGGGCCGGTGCCCTGCGCCTGCGGGTCGTGTGGCCGCCGCCCGCCGCGGCCGGCCGGCCGTCCCCCGGCGCCGACCCGAACCAGCGCTCGATCGTCGTGCTCGCCCGCTGGCACAGCTTCGACGCGCTGCTCACCGGCGACGCCGAGGCCGAGGCGGCCCCGCTCGACCCGGGGCCCCTCGACCTGCTCAAGGTCGCCCACCACGGGAGCGAGGACGCCGGCCTGCCCGCCCTGCTCGATCGCACCGACCCGCGCCTCGCGCTGATCTCCGTCGGGGCGGGCAACCCCTACGGCCATCCGCACCCCTCGACCCTCGCCGCGCTCGAGGCGGCCGGCGTGCCGGTCGCCCGCACCGACCTCGACGGGGCGGTCGAGCTCACGGTCACGCGCGAGGGGGCCTCGGTGACCGGATGAGCTGGAAGGATGCGCCGGTGCGCACTGGCCTCGCGAGCTTCGCCGCCGTCATCCTCGTCCTGCTCGGGCTGGTCCTGCTGATCCTGATGCTGAACGTGACCGGGCTGCCGCTCTGCGCGGACGGGCACGCCCTCCGCGACGCCGACGAGTGCATCGACGCGACCTCGGGCGAGCGGGTGCTCGGGCTCGTCGCGGGCTGGCTCGCTGTCGTCTGCGCCGTCCTGGCGGTCGCCTGCGCGGTCCGGTTCGCCATCCGCGGCGCCGGCGCGGGCCCGCTCGCCCTGACCGCGGCACTCACCCCGGTCCTGGGCCTCCTCGCGGTCGCCTTCCTCCCGGTGAGCTTCTAGTCCGCCCGCCCCGACCGCGCCGGCGGCTGGCTCCGGCGCCCGCCGTAGACTCAGCCGGAGGTGGCCGAATGAGCGAGATCAAGCCCGCGTACCTGATCGCCGGATCCGACGACGCCAAGGTCGACGCCACGCTCGCGCGCCTGCGCGAGCGCGCCATGCGCGAGAGCGGCGAGGGCGCGCTCGAGACGTTCACGGCGCCCGAGGGCCAGGGCGCCCCCGACGCCGACGCCCTGATCGCGGCGATCCCCGCGCTGTCGCTGATCGCGGAGCGCCGCTACCTGCTCGCCGACCGCGTCGAGCGCTGGAATCCCAAGCAGGCCGGCGCCGTCGCCGCGGCGCTCGCCGAGCTGCCACCGGATACCACGGTCGTCCTCGCCGCCCGCGAGGAGCCCCCGAAGGTGAAGGCGCCGAAGAAGCTCGCCGAGGCAGTGGAGAAGGCCGGGGGAGACGTGCTCTCCTTCGACGCCCCGGCCGCCCGCGCGCTCCCCAGGTGGCTCGGCGAGGAGGCGAGGCGCCGGGGCTTCGAGCTCGAGCCCGACGCGGCCCGCCTCCTGATCGAGCGCATGGGGAACGGCACCGTCCGCCTCGCCAACGAGCTCGATCGGCTGGCGCTTTGGGCCGGCGAAGGCGGGTCGGTCGGGGTCGAGGATCTCGACGAGATGGTCGCCGACACCTCCGAGGCGATGGTCTGGAGCCTCTCCGACGCGATCGTCGAAGGGCGCGCGGGCGCGGCCGTCCGCTACGCCGACCGGCTCACCGCGCAGAGCGAGGCCCTGCCGAAGATCGTCTACGGGGTCGCCGGCCGCCTGCGTAAGGCGCACCAGGCCGCGACAGAGCTCGAGGCGGGGCGCTCGCCACGCGAGGTCGCCTCGGGCCTGCGGATGAGCCCCTACGCGGCGAAGATGATCGTGAAGAGCGTCTCCGGAACCTCGCCCGCGGAGTTGCGGGCCGCCTCCTGCGCCCTCGCCGACCTCGAGTGGTGGTCGCGCGGCGGCGCCGAGTACACCGAGACGGCCGCGCTCACGCTGGCGGTCAGGCGCGCGGCCGGATCCGGTGGCAGGCGCTAGGACCGCAGGCCGGCGCGGATCCGGGCCGCGCGGGCCTTCTTGCGAGCGCCGTTGCGGGCGTGGATCGCGCCGCGCTGGACGGCCTTGTCGATCTTGGAGACGAGCTCCTTGTGCTCGGCGTCCGCGGTCTCGGCGTCGCCCGCCTGCTCGAGGCGGTGGAAGTAGGTCTTGACCGCGCTCGTCAGGCGGCGGTTCTCGACCCGCTCGCGTTCGGTCCGAGCGATGCGCTTCTTCTGTGAGGCGATGTTGGCCATCTCGCGGCGCGGAAGGATAGCCGCCGGGGGACGGCTGGCCGCGTGACCGAGCGCCGGGACTCCGGCTGGTTTCCCTCCGAGGATCCCGGCGAGGAGGAGATCGCCTCCGCCCGCGCGCGCGAGCCGCGCTCCCGCGCCGGCCGGCTGGCCCGCTCGACCGCCTTCTTCTCGCTGGCCACCGCCGCCTCGCGCGTCGCCGGCCTCGTCCGCGAGATCGTCGCCGCGAGCTACTTCGGCGTGAAGGGCCCGATGTCGGCCTTCACGATCGCCTTCCAGGTGCCGAACCTGGTCCGCAGCCTGTTCGCCGACGCCGCGATCCAGGCGGCGTTCGTGCCCGTCTTCACCGAGCAGCTCGAGCGCGGCGACAAGCGCGAGGCGTTCAAGCTCGCCTCGACCTTGATCTTCATGGTCGCGCTCATCCTCGGGGCGCTGACCGCGCTCTTCATCCTGCTCGCTCCGGTCGTGATGGACGTCTTCGCCCCCGGCTACGAGGGCGAGCTCCTCGACCTCACGGTCATGCTCTCGCAGCTGCTCTTCCCGATCCTCGTGCTGCTCGGGATGACCGGGATGGTCGTCGGCGTCCTCAACAGCTACGACCGCTTCGGCGCGTTCGCGATCTCGCCGCTGTTCTGGAACATCGCGATCATCGCCGTCCTCGTCGGCCTCGCGCCGGTCTTCCCGGAGGGCGACGAGATCTACGCCTACGCGGTCGGGATCCTCGTCGGCACGGTCGTCCAGCTCGCGATCCCCGCCTTCGACCTGCGCAACACGCCGTTTCGGCTTCAGCCCGTGTTCGACTGGCGCTCGAAGGCCGTCCGCCGCGTCCTGCTGCTGATGCTGCCGGTGACGATCAGCCTCGGCCTGATCAACTTCAACTTCCAGATCAACAGCTTCTTCGGCACGCTGATCGAGGACCCAACCGTCGCCGAGCGCGCCCCGGCCGCGATCGACAAGGCCTTCCGGATCTACATGCTCCCGCAGGGGATCTTCTCGGTCGCGGTCGCCACCGTCGTCTTCCCGACCCTTGCCCGGTTCGCGGCGCGCGGGGAGTACCGCAACCTGCGCCGGACGATGGCGAACGGGATGCGCCAGATCGTCTTCCTGCTCGTCCCGGCCGCCGCCGCGATCCTCGTCCTCTCCGAGCCGATGATCCGCCTCGTCTACGAGCGCGGCGAGTTCGACGCCTCGCAGACCGAGCTCGTCGCCACCGCGCTCTTCTGGTTCGCCTTCTCGCTCCCGTTCAACGGCCTCTTCCTGCTCCTCACCCGGACCTTCTTCAGCCTGCAGCGGCCCTGGCTGCCGACCTCGATCTCGCTGCTCAACCTGCTCGTCACCGGGGTCGTCTCGTTCGCCCTCTACAGGGAGTTCGAGGTAGCCGGCATCGTCGCCGCGACCGCGATCGCCACCGCCGCCAGCGTGATCGCCCAGATGGCGCTCCTGCGCCGCCAGCTCGGCGGCCTCGAGCTGACCCGCCTGCTCTCGACGGTCGTCCGCGTCGGGCTCGCGGCGGCCGCGCTCGCGGGCGTCGCCTACGCGGTCTGGTGGGCGCTCGACGACGTCCTCGGCCGCGGCCTCGGCGGCCAGATCGCCTCGATGGGCATCGCGCTCGCCGCGGGCGGCGCCGTCTACGCTGCCGCGGTCTACGCGATGCGGGTGCCAGAGGCGGGACAGATCATGCGGCTGCTCCCGGGCAGGTCGCGCGGCTCCGATCCGGCCGAGGGCTAGGCGCGGGCGTGGCCGGCCCCAGCACGCACCGGATCGCGAACGTCTCGGACCCGCCGCGTCCGCTCGGCGGCTTCGGCTGGACGGCGACGGTCCTGCTGATCATCCTCGCGATCCTCTACGGCGTCTCGTTCATCGTCGAGATCACCTACGTCGACGCGATCACGCAGTACCTGCACCACGACGGCTCGCTCGCCGACGTCGAGGACCTGCAGGCGGCCCGCGCCGGGCTCAGCATCCTGATCGGCGTGATCGCCTGCGTCGTCGCCGGGTTCTTCATCGCCTGGATGTACCGCGCCTACGGCAACCTGCTGCGCACCTCGGTCGCGGGGCTCCGCTACCGGCCGGGGTGGGCGATCGGCTCGTGGTTCATCCCGGTCTTCAACTGGATCCGGCCGAAGCAGATGATCGACGACGTCTGGCGGGCGGGCGAGGCCGGCGCCGAGGTCCGCGACGCCTCCTGGCGCAAGCGCCCGGTGACCCCCCTCCTGCACTGGTGGTGGGCGCTCTGGGTCGGCGCGAGCATCCTCGGCGTCATCGCGGTGATCGCCGGCTTCGACGCCGACGGCGTGCTCGAAGGCCGCGCCGACTTCGAGCGCGACCAGACCGCCGCCACGATCGCCGCGCCCGGGATGCTCTGCCTGGTCGCCGCCGCCATCCTCGCCTGCATCGTGATCCGCCGGATCAGCGAGCGCGACGACGGCGTCCGCGCCGCCGTGTTCGCCCAGCCGCCGCCGCCCGGGGCGATGCCGCCGCCCGGGGCGCAGCCGCCGCCACCACCACCACCACCACCACCACCGGGCAGCGCGCCCCCGCCCCCGCCACCTTCGGCCGGCGGCGCTCAGCCGCCGCCCCCGCCCTCGCCGGGCCCATCGCAGCCGCCCCCGCCGGTGGGCCAGACGCCCGTCCCCGCGCCCCCCGTGCCGGCCGGCTTCCCGCCCCCGCCGCCCGGGGGCCCGCCGCCCCCGCCGAGCGGCGAGCCCACCCAGGCGATCGACGGCGGCGCGCTGATCGCGACCGGCGAGAAGGAGATCCGCTGCGGCGTCTGCGGGTGGCGGTTCCGCGACGTGGGCGTCGCCCGCCGCCACCTCGAGACCCACCACCGGAACGAGCTGCCGAGCGGCCCCGAGCCCCGCGCCTGACTCAGCAGGCCTCGCGGAATGCGCGCAGGCCGTAGCGCTTGAAGATCGTCGAGAAGCCGTGCTCGAGCGATGTGGCGCAGAATCGGTCGCGCCCGACCTCGTACTCGATCCCGTAGACCGGCTTGGCCGCGGCGACGAAGCGGTCGAGCCGGTCGCACTCGCGGTACTGGAAGCACTGCTCGTTGACGGCGAAGTCGAAGTAGGGGAGCAGCCTCCGGGCCTGGCCGAGGTCGTTTTTGAGGCCCACCGCCAGCCCGCGCTCGTGCGCGGCGTTCGCGACGAAGGAGTTGTAGGCGAGCTGGTCGCGCCCGCCGAGCGGGAATCCCGTCCGGTTCCGGTAGCCGTCCACGTTGTCGGGGTCGATCGCGTCGAACCCCTTCGCCGCGCACTCGTCCATGCGCGCCTCGATGATCGGCCGCAGCCGGCCGATCCGGCGGATGTCTAGCCAGCGCTCCTCCTCGAAGCCCGCGATCGGCCTGCCGAGTAGCCGCTTCGGGAACTCGCCGGCGTCCGCGCGGTAAGGCTCCCAGCTGCCGGCGCTGATGTAGCAGATCGCCCGATCGCCCTGGGCGTGGATCGCTTCGACGAGCGCTCGGCCGGAGTCGGCGTCGATGTCGTACACCGGAGCCGGCACCGAGAGGTCGATCCGCCCCTGGAGCTGGATCTGCCACGGCTCGGTGGTCGGCGCCGGGTCCCAGCACGGCCCCGCCGCCGGGTCGCAGGGGAGCGGGTCGGGCACCCCGGCGGCCGCGGCCGGGCCGGCCCCCGCCAGCGAGGCGACGGACAGCGCGAGCGTCGCGACGAGCCGCACGTCCCGACGATAACTAGCCTGGTCTCGCCCATGGAGCGCATCCGCAACTTCTCGATCATCGCCCACATCGACCACGGCAAGTCGACCCTTGCCGACCGCATCCTCGAGGTCACGAAGACCGTGGACCCGAAGAAGATGCGCGCCCAGGTGCTCGACTCGATGGACCTCGAGCGCGAGCGCGGCATCACGATCAAGGCGCAGGCCGTCCAGGTCGCCTACGACGCCTCCGACGGCGAGACCTACCACCTGCACCTGATCGACACCCCGGGCCACGTCGACTTCTCCTACGAGGTCTCGCGCTCGATGGCCGCGTGCGAGGGGGCCCTCCTCGTCGTCGACGCGTCGCAGGGCGTCGAGGCGCAGACCGTCGCCAACACCTACGCCGCGATCGAGGCCGGGCTCGAGCTGATCCCGGTGCTGAACAAGGTCGACCTGCCGAGCGCCGAGCCGGACCAGGTCGCCGCCGAGATCGACGACCTGCTCGGCGGCGCCGAGGACGTCCTGCGGATCTCGGCGAAGACCGGGGATGGGGTGGTCGAGGTGCTGGAGGCGATCGTCGCGCGCGTCCCACCGCCGGCGGGGAAGCCCGCGGCGCCGCCGCGGGCGCTGATCTTCGACTCCGAGTTCGACCAGTACCGCGGCGCGGTCGCCTACGTGCGGATGATGGACGGCGCCTTCGCGAAGCGTGAGCCGATCGTCGCGATGCAGGCGGGCACTCGCGCAGAGATCGACGAGATCGGCTTCTTCACCCCGGAGATGACGCCCGCGTCGGGGATGGCCGCCGGCGAGGTCGGCTACGTCATCACCGGGATCAAAGACGTCTCCAAGCTCCGGGTCGGCGACACCCTGACCGCGGCCGAGAACCCCGCGACCGAGCCCCTGCCCGGCTACCGCGAGGTCCGGCCGATGGTCTTCTGCGGCCTCTTCCCGATCGACACCGACCGCTACGAGGACCTGCGCGACGCCCTCGACCGCCTCTCGCTGAACGACGCCGCGCTCTCGTATGAGCCCGAGACCTCACAGGCGCTCGGGTTCGGTTTCCGCTGCGGCTTCCTCGGCCTCCTGCACATGGACATCGTCCGCGAGCGGCTCGAGCGGGAGTACGACCTCGAGCTCCTGGCCACGACCCCGACCGTCCGCTACGACGTCGTCCTGATCGGCGGCGAGCGCGTCGAGGTCCACAGCCCCGTCGAGATGCCGGACCCAGGCACGATCGAGGAGATCCTCGAGCCCTACATCCGCGCAACCGTGATCGGCCCCAAGGACCACGTGGGCGCGGTGATGGAGCTCTGCCAGCAGCGCCGCGGCACCCACGTCGACATGCACTACCTCTCGCCGGAGCGCGTCCAGCTCCACTACGACCTGCCGCTCGCCGAGATCGTCCTCGACTTCTTCGACCAGCTCAAGTCCCGGACCGCGGGCTACGCGTCGCTCGACTACGAGCCGATCGGCAACCGGCCCGGCGATCTCGTCAAGCTCGACATCCTGCTCGCCGGCGACCGCGTCGACGCGCTGTCGGTGATCGTCCACCGCGACCACGCCTACAAGGTGGGCAGGACCCTCGTCGAGCGCCTCCAGAAGACGATCCCGCGCCAGCTCTTCGACGTCCCGGTGCAGGCCGCCGTCGGCTCCCGCGTGCTCTCCCGCGAGACCGTCAAGGCGCTGCGCAAGGACGTCACGGCGAAGCTCTACGGCGGCGACGTGACCCGCAAGCGCAAGCTCCTCGAGAAGCAGAAGAAGGGCAAGAAGCGGATGAAGCAGGTCGGGCAGGTGGAGGTTCCGCAGGAGGCGTTCCTCGCCGTGCTCGAGCTCGACGGCTGACCGCAGCGGCTACCCCGACCGCGAGAGCGCCGAAGCCTCGATATAACTCGCCGCCGCGATGCCAGTCGACGACAAAGCCGTGGGCAAGCAGTGGGGCCCCGAGACCTTCGAGGTCGAGGCCGACCGGATCCGCCAGTACGCGGACGCCGTGGGCGAGACCGGCGAGGTCCACCAGGACGCCGGCGCTGCGAAGGCGGCGGGCTTCCGCGACCTCGTCGCGCCCCCGATGTTCGCGGTCGTCTACAGCTCGCCGGCGATGGGCCAGGCGATCCTGGACCCCGAGGTCGGGATCAACTTCGGCGCGATGGTCCACGGCGGTCAGCTGTTCGAGTGGGGCGAGCCGGTCTGCGCCGGCGACGAGATCACGACCAACGCGACCTGCAAGCAGATCTACGAACAGGACGGCAAGGGCTTCTACGTCTTCGAGACCGTCTCCACGAACCAGGACGGGGGCGAGGTCGTCCGCGCGACCTGGACCAACATCGTGCGAGGAGTGTGAGCGGCCGATGGCCGACCTGAGCAAGGGCGACTCGATTCCCGAGCTGCACGTCACCCCGGACGCCGGGCTGACGAAGCGCTACGCGGCGGCGTCCGGCGACCCAAACCCGATCCACACCGACGAGGAGTTCGCGAAGTCGGTCGGCCTGCCGTCGACGATCCTCCACGGGCTCTGGACGATGGCCCAGGTGGCCCGCGCGCACACCGAGGCCGCGGGCGGCGACCCGCGCTCGCTGAAGCGGCTCGAGGTCCAGTTCCGCGGCATGGGCTTCCCCGAGCAGGAGGTCGTCGTCACCGCCGAGGTGGTCGAGGCCGGGAACGGCACGGTCGTCACCGAGACGGCCGCCGAGCAGAACGGCAACCAGATCATCCGCAACGCGAGCGCGACGATCGCGACGGGGTAGGGCCGGCGTGCGCTTCCAGATCACCTCAGGCCCGGATGCGGGCACCGAGATCGAGCCGAGCGGCGAGCGCTACACGGTCGGCCGCGAGGACGTCGACTTCCTGCTGGCGGACGAGGAGGTCTCGCGGCAGCACTTCGAGCTGCGGACGCTGCCCGACGGCGGCGTCGAGATCAACGACCTCGGCTCCCGCAACGGCACGCGCGTCGACGGCGAGCGGATCTCCGGACCGCGCCTGCTCGCCGGCGGCGAGGAGATCGTGGCCGGGATGACGACGATCAAGGTCGAGGCCCCGCCGCCGCCACCGCCGCCGGACCCGGGCGCGACCAAGGTCTCCGCGCAGCCCCCGCCCGACCCCGACCGCACCGTGGCGGCCGCCGAGGTGCCGCCGGGCCTCGGGCCCGACGACGTCACCGCGCCCCAGCCGGTGGCGCCCGAGCCGCCGACGCCGCCACCTCCATCCGCCGAGCCGCCGCCACCGCCGGCCGCCGCTCCGCCGCCGCCCCGCGCCAAGCCCCCGACGCCGCCGCCCCCGCCGCCGCAGCCCCCCGCGCCGCAGCGGGCCGCCGCGCCCCCGCCCCCGCCCGGCGCCGTCCCCGGGACACCGCCGCGGACGGGATCGCAGGCCTCGACCGGGCTGCGCGTCACCGCGCTCGTCCTCTCGATCGTCGTCATGCTCGCGGGCATCTTCGCCCTGATCGTCGTCGGGGTGGCGCTGAGCCTCGACCTCTGCGACGACCCGGGCCTGAGCTTCTTGGACGACTGCTACGACGGCAGCAGCGGGACGCGCGCGATCGGCTCGATCCTCTCCGTGCTCGGCACGATCGCCTCGATCGCCTTCCTGGTCTTCTCGATCCAGTACTTCTCGAAGTCGCGCCGGCCCGGGCTGGTGCTGGCGACCGGGATCGCGGCGGTCGTCCTGCTCGGCGTCGGGCTCGCGGTCATCTAGCCCGCTTCCCCCGCGGCCCCGCTGCCGCGGGGCCGGACCCTAAGCTTGCTCGACGATGCTAAGCGAGCGACAGCAGCACATTCTCGAGGCGGTCGTGGGCGATTACCTGGAGTCCGGCCGCCCGGTCGGCTCGAAGGCGATCGCCGAGCGCTCCGGGATCGACTGGGGCGCGTCCACGGTGCGCTCCGAGCTCGCCGCGCTCGAGAGCGCGGGCTACCTCACCCACCCGCACACCTCGGCGGGCCGTGTCCCGACCGACTCCGGCTACCGCTTCTACGCCGACCAGCTGATCGCCACCGGCGACCGCCTGCCCGCCGAGCGGGACTCCTCGCTCAGCCTCGATCGGATGCGCCGCGAGGTCGAGGAGGCGATGCGCGAGACCACCGCCGCGCTCTCGCAGATGACCGATCTGCTCGCGCTCGCGACGGCGCCACCGCCGTCGAGCGCCCGGATCCACCGCGTCGAGGTCCTCCAGCTCCAGCCGAAGGTCGTGATGGTGGTCGTGATCGCCTCCAACGGCTCCGTCACCAAGCGCGTCTTCACCTTCGCGCGGGAGGTCGACCGCGGGCTCGTCGAGTGGGCCTCGAGCTACCTGAACGAGCGGCTCGCCGGGATGGGCCTCGGCGCGCGGATGATCGCGAGCCGCCTCGCCGACCCGGAGCTGAGCCCGCCCGAGCGCCGCTTCCTCGACCAGCTCGGGGGCGCCTTCACCGCGCTCGAGACCGACGTCGAGAGCACGATCTACGTCGACGGTGCCGCCCGCCTCCTGTCGGAGTCGCACTCGCGTGACCTGCCCGAGGTCGACGCCCTGATGCGCGCGCTCGAGCGCCGCGCCGGCCTGCTCGAGATGCTGCGCTCGGCGCTCGAGGAGCGCTCGGTCTTCCTCTGGATCGGCGCCGAGAACCCCGAGCCGGAGCTCCGCTCGGTGAGCATCGTCGGCGCCAATTACGGGCTCGGCTACCGCAACCTCGGTGCGGTCGGCGTGGTCGGCCCGCTGCGCATGGACTACGCCACCGCGATCTCCTCCGTCCGCGACGCCGCCGGCCAGCTCTCCCGCTTCTTCGAGACGGTCTACGAAGGCGGTTAGCCCGTGCCGGAGGACTACTACGAGCTCCTCGGCGTCGAGCGGGGGGCCTCCGAGACGGAGATCAAGAAGGCGTTCCGCAAGGTCGCCCGCGAGCTCCACCCCGACGTCAACAAGCACGACCCCGAGGCCGAGGAGAAGTTCAAGCGCGCCGCCGAGGCCTACGAGGTGCTCTCCGACCCCGAGCGGCGGCAGACATACGACGCCTTCGGGCACGACGGCCTGCGCTCCGGCGGCTGGAGCCCGCGCAGCTCCGGGTTTGGCAGCGTCGAGGACATCTTCCAGGCGTTCTTCGGCGGCGGATCGGGCTCGCCGTTCGGCGACATCTTCGGCGGCCGCGGCTCGGCCGGCGGCGCCGACGTGGCGGCGGAGGTCGAGATCACCCTCGCCGAGGTGGTCACCGGCGCCACCCGCGAGATCTCCTTCGAGGCCGTGCAGACGTGCGAGCACTGCCGCGGCAACGGCGCCGAGCCGGGGACGCCGATCCGCACCTGCGAGACCTGCGGCGGCGCCGGCCAGCTGCGCCAGGTCAGCCGGACCGCCTTCGGCCAGATGGTCCGCGCGGTCGCCTGCGACACCTGCGGCGGCGACGGCAAGATCGCCGAGACGCCATGCGAGGTCTGCGACGGGCGGGGCCGCACGGTCGGCGATCGCACCTTCGACATCGAGATCCCGCCCGGGATCGAGAACGGCCAGCGGATCCGGATCGGCGGCGCCGGCCACGCCGGCGAATCCGGCGGGCGCAGCGGCGACCTCTACGTCGAGGTCGCGGTCGCCGCGGACGAACGCCTCCTCCGCGAGGGCCCGGACCTGGTCTCGGTCGTCGACGTGTCCGCCACCGAGGCGATGCTCGGCGTCGAGGTCGAGGTCGCGACGCTCGACGGCACCGAGACCGTCGAGGTTCCGGCCGGGAGCCAGCACGGGGAGCGGGTCACGCTCAGGGGGCTCGGCCTGCCGACCCTGCGCCAGAGCGCGCGCGGAGACCAGCACGTCCTCTTCAACGTCGTTGTCCCCGCGAACCTCACCGACGAGCAGCGCGAGCTCGCGGCGCGCCTGGGGGAGACGATCACCGAGGAGAACCTGCGCGGGCGCCGGCGCGAGGGCATCTTCTCGCGCGTCCGACGCGCGTTCGGTTGATCCGCCTGGCGGTCCGCTGCCCGCCGGAGCTCGGCGAGCGGGTGCTCGCGGAGCTCCTCGTGCTCGCCCCGGGCGGGGTCGAGGAGGACGAGGGCGAGGGCTACGTCGAGTACGCGATCTACGGCGCCCCCGGCGAGCTGCCCGAGCTCGGCGCGCTGGCCGCCGAAGTCGAGGGCGGCTCGATCGAGGTCACCAGCGAGGAGATCCCCGACGACTGGACCGACCGCTGGCGCGACTTCCACAGGCCGATCGTCGTCGGCGACAGGCTCGTCGTCGCGCCGTCGTGGGAGGAGGTGCCGGACTCCGGCCCCCTGGAGCGCATCGTCGTCGATCCCGGCCAGGCCTTCGGCACCGGCGCCCACGCGACCACCCGGATGTGCCTCGAGCTCCTGATCGAGCTCGCCGCCTCCGGCGAAGCGCAGGGCGCCCTGACGGACTGGGGCACGGGCTCCGGGGTGCTCGCGATCGCCGCCGCCAAGCTCGGCTTCGCGCCGGTCTCGGGCTGCGACCACGAGCTCGCCGCGATCGCCGCCGCCGGCGAGAACGCGGCCGCGAACGGGGTCGAGATCGCGCTCGAGCGCCGCAACCTGCGCACCGGGCCGGCGCCCGCCGCCCCGACCGCCACGGCCAACCTCACAGCGCCCGTCCTGCTCGAGGTGGCGGCCCGCCTCGGCGAGGCGCCCGAGCGCCTCGTCTGCTCCGGCCTCCTCGCCCGCGAGGCGGACGAGGTCGCCGGCGCCTTTGCCGCCCACGGCTTCGCCGAGCGGCGCCGGCTCGGCGACGGCGACTGGGCCGCGCTCCTTCTGGCCCGCTAGGTATCTTGCGGCGATGCCCGTCGCGATCAGCGGCTACGAGATCGGCCTCTTCCTACATGTGGTCGCGGCCTTCCTCGCCTTCGGCCCGACGTTCGGCTACGCCTTCTTCCAGGCGGTCACCGAGCGCACCAACCCGCGCGGGGTGCCGACGATGTGGCGGGCGACGGAGATGGCGAGCAACTACCTGGTGACGCCTGCGGCGATCGTGCTCCTGCTCGCCGGGCTCTACCTGACGATCGACGCCTGGGAGTTCTCCGACGTCTTCATCGGCGTCGGCATCCTCGCGGTGCTCGTCCTGCTCGGGCTCGTCCACGGGTTCCTGAACCCGCAGGGCCGCCGCGCGATCGCGCTCGCCGATCGCGACATCGCCGCCGCCGGGACCGGCGAGGTCGAGTTCAGCGACGAGTACTGGGCGGTCTCCAAGCGGATCGCGCAGATCGGGTCGCTGGCGGGCGTGATCATCGTCGTGGCGATCTTCTTCATGACCGTCAAGCCCTGAGCGCCACCGCCCCGATCGACGCGCGGCCCGGCTCCGAGTTGCCGATCGCGGTGCTCGACTCCGGCGTCGGCGGGCTCACCGTCCTGCACGAGTGCCTGGTCTCGCTCCCAGAGGAGGACTTCCTCTACCTCGGCGACGACGCCCACTTCCCCTATGGCACCAAGGAGCTCGCCGACGTCCGTGCGCGGGTCGAGGCGGCGAGCGCGTTCCTGCTCGGGCGCGGCGCGAAGCTGCTCGTCCTCGCCTGCAACTCGGCGACGACCGCGGGGCTCGACGCGGCGCGCGCCGCGGCCGCGGACGCCGGGGTCGAGGTCGTGGCGGTGATCGAGCCCGAGGCCGAAATCGCCGCGGCGATCACCGACTCGGGACGGATCGGCGTGCTCGCCACCCCGGCGACGGTCGAGGGGGGCGCGTACCACCACGCGCTCGAGCGCCAGGGCCGTGAGCTCGAGGTGATCGAGGTCGAGGCGCCCGACCTCGCCCCGATCATCCAGCGCGGGAACCGGATCGACGAAGACGTCGTCGCGATCGTGCGCTCCTACTGCGCGCCGCTCAAGCGCGCCGAGGTCGACACGGTGATCCTCGGCTGCACCCACTATCCGCTCGTGCGGCCGATGCTGCAGCGGATCCTGGGCCGCGACGTCCGCCTCGTCACCGCCGGGCACGCGATCGCCGCCACCGTCCAGCGCACGCTCGACTCGGCGGGCCTCGCCACCGCCAACCACGGGGAGGGCGACTACCGCTTCCTCTGCACCGGCGACCCCTACGCCTTCCGCGAGCTCGGCACCCGGTTCCTGCAGCTGCCGCTTGGCGACGTCGAGCAGGTCGACGTCGCCTGACTACCCTGTACCGGGAGATGGCGGAGACGATCCTCGAGCGAGTCCAGGAGGACACGAAGGCGGCGATGAAGGCGCGCGAGCGCGACCGCGTCGGCGCCCTGCGGATGATCTCCAACGCCCTCCAGCAGGACGCCAAGGAGGGCGAATCGGACGAGGTGGCCGTGCTGCGCCGCGAGCGCAAGCGCCGGCTCGAGGCCGCGGAGGCCTACCGGGAGGGCGGCAGCGCCGAGCGCGCCGAGGCCGAAGTGGCCGAGGCCGAGGTGATCTCCTCCTACCTGCCGGCCGAGCTCTCCGACGAGGAGCTGGGCGCGATCGTCGACGAGGCGATCGCCGCCTCCGGCGCGAGCGAGCCGTCCGACATGGGCAAGGCGATGGGGCCGGCGATGGCGAAGGTCGGGGGCCGCGCCGACGGCAAGCGGGTCAGCGCGATGGTGCGCGAGAAGCTTGGCTCGTAGGCAGCTCACCCTCGACAACACCGTGGCGGCGGAGCTCGCCGGCTCCGAGGACTCCGTGCTGCGCGCGCTCGAGGGCCACCTCGACGTCGACCTCTACCTGCGCGGCAACGTCCTCACCCTCGACGGCGACGAGGGCGGCGTACGCTCGGCCGAGACCGTCGTCGACGAGCTGGTCGAGCTGATCGAGCGCGGCCAGGAGATCGCGCCGGGCACGATCGAGGCCGTGACCGGGGCCCTCGACGCCGGCGAGAGCCCGGCGACCGTGCTCGAGGACGTCGTCTGGCGCCACCGCGGGACCAAGGTCGCGCCGAAGACCGTCAACCAGAAGCGCTACGTCGACTCGATCCGCGAGCACACCGTCACCTTCGGGATCGGCCCGGCCGGCACAGGCAAGACCTTCATCGCGGTCGCGATGGCGGTCGCGGCGCTCGACTCGCGCCAGGTCAGCCGCGTGATCCTCACCCGGCCGGCGGTCGAGGCCGGCGAGCGGCTCGGCTTCCTTCCCGGCGACATCCAGGCCAAGGTCGATCCCTACCTGCGCCCGCTCTTCGACGCGCTCTACGACATGCTCGATCCCGACCGGGTCAACTCCTACTTCGAGAAGGGCGTGATCGAGGTCGCGCCGCTCGCCTTCATGCGCGGGCGCACCCTGAACGACTCCTTCGTGATCCTCGACGAGGCCCAGAACACGAGCCCGGAGCAGATGAAGATGTTCCTGACCCGGCTCGGCTTCGGATCGCGGATGGTCGTCACCGGCGACGTCACCCAGATCGACCTCCCCCGCGACCAGCGCTCCGGCCTCGTCGTGATCGGCGAGATCCTCGAGGGGCTCGAGGACATCGCCTTCGTCCGCTTCGGCGGCGAGGACGTCGTCCGCCACAAGCTGGTGCAGCGGATCGTCGCCGCCTACGGCGCCTACTCCGAGCGCAACTCCCCCGGTTGACCCCGGATCTCGCCGACGTCCCCGCCGAGCTCCGCGACGCCGTCGCCGCGGCGCTCGACGCTGCCGGGGTGGGGGAGGGGCACCTCTCGGTCGAGCTGGTCTCGTCCGATCGGATCCGCGAGCTCAACCGCGAGCACCGCGACCGCGACCGGCCCACCGACGTGCTCTCCTTCCCGCTCGACGGGCCCGACGAGGTCGCCGGGCCGCGCGAGCTGGGCGACGTGGTGATCTGCCCCGAGCACAGCGAGGACGTGACCGAGGCGGCCGTCCACGGCGTCCTCCACCTCTGCGGCCACGACCACGAGGCCGACTCCGGCGAGATGCTGGCCCTCCAGGACCGCGTCATGGAAGGCCTGCGATGACCCGCGCGGGGTTCGTGGGGCTGGCGGGGCGGCCGAACGTCGGCAAGTCGACGCTCGCCAACGCGATCGTCGGCGCCAAGGTCGCGATCGTCTCCGACCGCCCGCAGACGACGCGCCGCGCCGTCCGCGGGGTCGCCACCGACGTCGCCGAGGGCTGGCAGATGGTGCTCGTCGACCTCCCCGGGGTGCAGCGTCCCCGGGACACGCTCACCAAGCGCATGCAGCGCCGCGTCGAGCACGAGCTCGCCGACTCCGATGCGGTCCTCTTCGTCCTGAACGCCGAGCAGGGCGTGGGCCCCGGCGACCGCTTCATCGCCCAGCAGCTGCTCGGCGTCGGCGCCGAGGCGGGCGACGCGGGGAGGGCGCCCGTGATCTGCGCGGTCAACAAGCTCGACCGGGTCCGCCCGCCGGAGGCGGCGAAGGTCCTCGCGGACGCGGAGGAGCTTGGCGTCGCCGACGAGTTCTTCCCGATCTCGGCGAAGCGCGGCACCGGCCTCGAGCCCCTGATCGAGCACGTCGCCGGCCTGCTCCCCGAGGGACCGTTCCTCTACCCGCCCGAGGACCACGGTGACCAGCCCAGCGACGTCCACCTCGCCGAGCTGATCCGCGAGCAGGTCCTGCGCCGCACCCGCGACGAGATCCCGCACGCGGTCGAGGTCGCGGTGCAGTCGATCGAGGAGCGCGAGGACGGGCTCGTCGACGTCAAGGCCCAGATCTGGGTCGAGTCCGACTCGCAGAAGGGGATCCTGATCGGCCGCGGCGGGCGGATGATCAAGGAGATCGGCAGCGCCGCCCGGCGCGAGCTCGAGCACGAGCTCGGCGAGAAGGTCTTCCTCGACCTCCAGGTCCGCCTGCGCGAGCGCTGGCGCCGAGACGAGTCCCTGCTCGACCGCCTCGGGATCGATTAGCGCATCTAGACTCGGGTGATGGAGAAACAAGGCCGCCGAATCCCCCGCTCCGCGTCCGGTTCGGCTCAATCTCATCTGCGTGAGATCCGTTTCGACGAGAGCGGCCTCGTGCCCTGCGTGATGCAGGATTGGGCGACGGGGGAGGTGCTGACCCTCGCCTACATGAACGAGGAGGCGCTGCGGCTGACCTGCGAGAGCGGCGAGATCCACTTCTACAGCCGCTCCCGGCAGGAGCTCTGGCGCAAGGGGGAGACCTCCGGCAACACGATGAGCGTGCGCCAGCTTCGCTTCGATTGCGACGCCGACGCGATCGTCGCCCTGGTCGAGCCCACCGGACCCGCCTGCCACACCGGCGAGCGGTCCTGTTTTCACCGCGAGCTCGAATCCGGCACGGCGCCCGACCCGGCTGCGCACGAGGCGCTCGCCGCGCTCGAGCGGACGATCGCCGCCCGCGCCGCGGATCGGCCCGAGGGCAGCTACACGGCTGAGCTGCTCGCCGACCCGCCGCGGATCGGCGAGAAGGTCCGCGAGGAGGCAGACGAGGTCGCCCGCGCGGCCGCGGACGAGTCCGACGAGCGCCTCGCGGAGGAGGCGGCCGATGTCCTGTACCACCTCGAGGTCCTGATGCGATCGCGCGATCTGCCGCTCTCCGCCGCGATGGAGGTCCTCAATGGGCGCCGCTGAGCAGCTCGCCGAGAGCGCAACCGTCATCCCGGTCGTCGAGCGCTTCATCGACGACTGCGAGACCCCGGTCTCGGCCTTTCTCAAGCTCCGTGCCGATCCCGAGCTCGGCGGCGGGCCCTCGTTCCTGCTCGAGTCCGCCGAGCAGGGCCGCTTCGGCCGCTACTCCTTCCTCGGCTTTCGCCCCCACGCGCTGATCCGCTGGGCCGAGGGACGGCTCACGGTCACCGAGGGCGGCGAGGCCAGCGAGACCGACGAGGAAGACCCCTACGGCGCCGTCGCCCGCATCCTCGACGGCTACCGGCTCGGCGAGGTCGCCGGCGCCGATCCCGCGGTGCCGCTGCCGCCGTTCACCGGCGGCGCGGTCGGCATCTTCGGCTACGACCTCGTGCGCACGGTCGAGGACCTCGGCGCGCCGAACCCGGACCCGCTCGGGCTCCCCGACCTGGCGCTCATGGTCTGCGAGGTGATGCTCGCCTTCGATCACCTCAAGCACGAGCTCACCGTGATCGCCTTCGACTTCTCCGGCGGCGCCGGCCGCGCCCGCGCCGAGGCCGCGATCGCGGCCGTTCGCACCGCGCTCGCCCGCGCCGTGCCGTCAGTCGAGGAGCACCCGCCGCGGGACGTCGAGTCGTTCGAGTCGAACATGAGCCGCGAGCAGTTCGAGGCCAACGTCGCCCGGATCGTCGAGTACGTGCACGCCGGCGACGCCTTCCAGGTCGTGCCCTCGCAGCGCTTCTCGGCCCCGGTCCCGGTCTCGGCCTTCTCGATCTACCGCGGCCTGCGCACGATCAACCCGTCGCCGTACATGTACTACCTCGAGTTCGGCGACTTCCAGATCGCCGGCACCTCGCCGGAGTCGCTGGTCAAGGTCACGAACGGCACCGTCGAGACCCGCCCGATCGCCGGCACCTACCCGCGCGGGGCGAGCGAGGAGGAGGACCGGCGCAACGCCGAGGGGCTCCTCGCCGACCCGAAGGAGCGCGCCGAGCACGTGATGCTCGTCGACCTCGGTCGCAACGACCTCGGTCGGGTCTCCGACTACGGCACGGTCGCGGTCGAAGAGTTCATGCAGGTCGAGGCGTACTCGCACGTCTTCCACATCGTGAGCCGGGTGACCGGAACGCTCCGCGGCGACACGACCGCGCTCGACGCGCTGCGCTCGGTGCTGCCCGCGGGCACGCTCTCGGGCGCGCCGAAGGTGCGGGCGATGGAGATCATCGACGAGCTCGAGCCGCACAAGCGCGGCTCCTACGGCGGCGCGATCGGCTACGTCGGGTTCGACGGGGACCTCGACACCGCGATCCACATCCGCACCGTCGTCGTCAAGGACGGAACCGCCTTCGTGCAGGCGGGCGGCGGCACCGTCGCGGACGCCAAGCCCGACTACGAGTACCGCGAGTCGCTCGCCAAGGCGGAGGCCGTGTTCAGCGCGATCGCGCTCGCGGCGAGCCAGCCGGGGTGGGAGTAGCGATGCGGGTCCTCGTCATCGACAACTACGACTCCTTCACCTACAACCTCGTCCAGTTCCTCGGCGAGCTCGGCGCGCAGGTCGACGTCGTCCGCAACGACAAGGCGGAGACCGCCGAGCTCCTCGGCCGCGGCGCCGACCGGCTCGTGATCTCGCCGGGCCCGTGCACGCCCGCCGACGCGGGGATCTCGATCGAGGCGGCGCGGGCGTTCCCCGAGGCCGGCGTGCCGTCGCTCGGCGTCTGCCTCGGCCATCAGGCGATGGTCGAGGCGTTCGGCGGCCGCACGATCCGCGGCGAGCCGATCCACGGCAAGGACGCCGAGGTCGAGCACGACGGCAGCGGCGTCTATTCCGGCCTGCCCAACCCGCTCACGGCCGGCCGCTACCACTCGCTGGTCACCGACCCCGAGCTGCCCGACGAGCTCGTCCGGACGGCCACCTACGGCGAAGTCGTCATGGGCGTCCGCCATCGCGAGCTCCCCGCCGAGGGCGTCCAGTTCCACCCGGAGTCGGTGCTGACGCCGGACGGGAAGGACCTCCTCCGCAACTTCCTGCGCGATTGAGACACAGCGCACTGGGTCGACGAGGGGGGCGAGGGCGACGAGGGGGCGAGGAAGCCTCCCTGTCGACTTGGTCCCCGTATCGGGGACGTTCTCGACAGAAACACGGCGATCGCCGAATTCGCCGCGCGCCGGCACTCGATCGTGACCACCGCCGAGCTTGCGGCGCTCGGTCTCGGGCGGCGCGGGGTCGCGGGTCGGGCGCGCGCCGGGACGCTGTTCCGCCTGTACCGAGGCGTCTATTGCACGGTTCACCCAGCTCTCCTCACCACCGAGGGCCGTCTGCTCGCGGCCGTCCGCGCCTGCGGCCCCGGTGCCGCGCTCTGGCGCCGCAGCGCGGCCGCCCACCTCGGCATCCGCCCGCAATCGGGCGGTCCCACCGAGATCATCGTCCCGTCGACCGCGGGCAGGGCCGACCGTCCCGGCGTGTCCAGCCACCGTTCCGCGAGCCTCGTCCCCGCGGACGTGGCCGAAGTGGAACGCATCCCGACGACCACTCCGCGCCGCACCTTCGCCGACCTCCGGCGCATCCTGCCGCCCGACCACTTCCGCGCCGCTCTCCGCCGCGCCGAGATCCTCCGGCTCGACACAGGCCCACAGCCGGAGTACGCCCCCGATCGCTCGCGCAGCGACCTGGAGCGCCGGCTCTTCGCCGCCTGCCGCAGCGAGGGCATGCCCCTCCCCGAGCGGAATGTCTCGATCGGCCCCTACGCGGTCGACTTCCTATGGCGCGAGCAGCGCCTCGTCCTCGAGACCGATGGCTGGGAGACGCACGGCACCCGGACCGCCTTCGAGGAGGACCGCGCCCGGGACGCCTATCTGACCACCCGCGGGTTCCGCCCGGTCCGGCTCACGGACAGGCAGGTCGGCGACCGGGGAACCCTTGGCGCGACTCTGCGCGCGCTCCTATCCGCTCCCTCCTGAAAGACTTCGGCCCATGCCCAACGAGATCCTCACGCGCGCGATCGATGCCGTCGCCGCCGGCGAGCATCTCACCGCGGACCACGCCTCGGCGGTCCTCGACGAGGTGATGGAGGGGCGGGCGAGCGAGGTCCAGACCGGCGCCTTCCTGGTCGCCCTGCGGGCGAAGGGTGAGACCGTGCCGGAGCTGATCGGGCTGGCGCGGACGATGCGCCGCCTGGCCGCGCACGTCGAGACGCCGCGCGGCGACCTGGTCGACACGGCCGGTACGGGCGGCGGGCCTTCGACCTTCAACGTCTCGACGACCGCGGCGCTCGTCGCCGCCGGCGCTGGGCGCGCCGTCGCCAAGCACGGCAACCGCTCGGCCACGAGCCGCTCGGGATCCGCCGACCTACTCGAGGCGCTCGGCGTGCGGATCGACCTCGGTCCCGAAGGCGTCGCCCGCTGCATCGATGAGATCGGCTTCGGCTTCATGTTCGCGCCCCGCCATCACGCCGCGATGAAGCACGTCGTCCCGGTCCGCAAGGAGCTCGGCGTGCGCACGATCTTCAACTTCCTCGGCCCGCTGACGAACCCGGCGGGCGCGCGCCGGCAGCTCCTCGGCGTCTCCGACCGCCGCTACCAGGAGACGATCGCCGAGGCGCTCGCCGGGCTCGACACCGAGCACGCCCTCGTCGTCGCCGGCGAGGACGGGATCGACGAGCTCGCGCTCTCCTCGCGCACGCGGGTGATCGAGGTCCGCGGCGGCAGCACCGAGGAGTGGTTCGTGGGCCCCTCGGACCTCGGCCTCGCCCAGGCCGAGCTCACCGAGGTCACCGGCGGCTCGCCCGAGGAGAACGCGGCCGTGACCCGCGCCGTCTTCGCCGGCGAGCGCGGCCCCGCTCGCGACCTCGTCGTCCTGAACGCGGGCGCGGCGATCTTCGTCGGCGGCGGCGCCGCCGACCTCGGCGCCGGCGTCACGCTCGCCCAGGAGGCGATCGACTCGGGCGCCGCCCGGGAGGTCCTCGAGCGCCTCGTCGCGCTCAGCGCGGAACTCGCCGGCCGGGAGCCCGGGGGAGGCTAGCCTGCACCCGATGAGCACGCTCGACCACCTGGTCGCGGCGGCGCGCGAGGAGGTGGAGAGGCGCAGCGCCGAGGTCCCGCTCGAAGAGCTCGCGGGGCAGCTCGCCGATCGCGGCGACGACCGCCCGTTCAGCGAGGCGCTCGTCCGGCCCGGCCTCAGCGTGATCGCCGAGTTCAAGCGGCGCTCACCCTCGCACGGTGAGATCAGGCCCGGCGCCGAGGTCGCCGATATCGTCGGCGCCTACGAGCGCGGCGGCGCCGCGGCGCTCTCGATCCTGACCGAGCCGCGCAGCTTCGGCGGCTCGCTCGAGGACCTCCGCGCCGCCCGCGAGGCCTCTACCTTGCCGATCCTGCGCAAGGACTTCATCGTCGACCCGTACCAGCTCTACGAGGCGGCGGTCGGCGGCGCCGACGCGATCCTGCTGATCGTCGCCGCCCTCGACGACCCGGCGCTGCGGCTGCTCCACGACGAGGCGCGGGGCCTCGACCTCGACTGCCTCGTCGAGGTCCACGACGAGCCCGACCTCGAGCGCGCCCTCGACATGGGCTGCGACGTGATCGGGATCAACAACCGCAACCTGCGCACGCTGAACGTCGATCTCGAGACCACCGCGGAGCTCCTCACCGACGTGCCCGCCGGCAAGACCGTCGTCTCCGAGTCCGGCTACTCGACCCGCGAGCAGTTCGAGGAGCTCGAGCGGATCGGGGTCGACGCGGTCCTCGTCGGCGAGCGGCTGATGCGCGCCGACGATCCCGAGGAGGCGGTGCGGGCGCTCTCGCTCGGCGAGGAAGGGACCCGCGAGCACCTGCTCTAGCGCGCCCCGCTTTACCGACTTTTTGGGAACGGATTAGCGAGCGTTCACCGCTTCGCCGGATGCTGCCGCGCATGAGCTTCCTGCGCCGCGCCTTCACCCACCCGTTCGTGTCCGCCCTGCTCGGCGGCGTCCTCGTCGGCGCCGCCTTCCTCGTCGCCCTCGCGGCCGGCTGGGTGGGTGGCGACGGCGACGCCACCGCTGCGCCCTCGCTCCCCTCGCTCCCCGCCGCCTCCACGGAATCGGACGGGCAGAGCCCGGTCAACCAGATCTACGAGCGGACCAGCGACGGCGTCGTCTACATCGAGGCCGACGGGGTCCGCGACCCGCAGCAGGAGCTCAGCCCGTTCGGCGGCCCCCCGCAGCAGCGGACCGCGACCGGATCCGGGTTCGTGCTCGACGAGGAGGGCCACGTGCTCACCAACGCCCACGTCGTCGACGGCGCCGACGAGGTTCGCGTCTCGATCGGAGAGGACGGCGACCCGGTCCCCGCCAAGGTGGTCGGCGCCGATCCCTCGACCGACCTCGCCCTGCTCGACGCCGACGCCGACTCGGCGGACCTGCACCCGCTTCCGCTCGGCAAGTCCTCCGGCCTCGCGGTGGGCGACCCCGTCGTCGCGATCGGCAACCCGCTCGGGCTCGACCACACCGCGACCGCGGGCATCGTCTCCGCGCTCGGCCGCACGATCGACTCGCCGAACGGCTTCTCGATCACCAACGCGATCCAGACCGACGCCCCGATCAACCCCGGCAACTCGGGCGGCCCGCTGTTCGACGCCGAGGGCGAGGTCGTCGGCATCAACTCCCAGATCGCGACCGCGGGCGGCCAGGGCAACATCGGCATCGGCTTCGCCGTCCCCGCCGAGACCGCCGGCGAGGTCGTCGACGACCTGCTCGACGACGGCGAGGTGAGCCAGGCCTTCCTAGGCCTCACCGGCGCCGACATCACCCCGCAGGCGACCGAGGTCCTCGACCTCCCGGTCGACGACGGCGTGCTCGTCCAGGATGTCGTCCCCGACGGCCCCGCCGACGAGGCCGGGATCGAGGCCGGCAGCGCCGAGGCCCGGATCGGCCCCGGGGCGATCCAGATCGGCGGCGACATCATCACCGAGGTCGCGGGCGAGCCCGTCGACTCGATGGAGGACGTGATCGCCGCGGTCGAGGCGAGGGAGCCCGGCGACGACCTCGAGGTCACCGTCCTGCGCGACGGCGACGAGGAGACCGTCACCGCCGAGCTCGCCAACCGGCCCGAGCAGGCGACGCCCTGAGCTGCGGGGCCCGGCCGAAACCCCGAGCGCGTCTGCTTAGCTAGACGCGTGAAGGTCAAGATCTGCGGGAACACGAACCTCGACGACGCGCGCGCCGCCGCCGACATGGGCGCCTGGGCGATCGGGCTGATCCACCACCCGGAGAGCCCGCGCTACGTCGAGCCGGAGGTCGCGGCCGAGATCGCCGCCGCGCTGAAACGGCGCTGCCTCATCGCCGGGGTGTTCGTCGACAGCACGATGGACGAGATCGTCCGCGCCGCCGACGAGGAGCAGCTCACGATCGTGCAGCTCCACGGCGACCAGGGACCGCAGTTCTGCCGCGAGGTCGCGCGCCGCACGGGCGCCAAGGTGATCCGCGCCTTCCGGGTCCGGAGCGGCGCCGACGTGCGCGGCGCGGAGGCGTACCGCACCGACTTCCACCTCTTCGACGCCTACCGCCCGCAGACGCCCGGCGGCACCGGCGAGAGCTTCGACTGGGAGCTGCTCGCCGGCCGGCGCTCCGAGATCCCGGCGCTCCTCGCCGGCGGGCTCACTCCGGAGAACGCGGGCGAGGCGATCCTCGCCGCGAAGCCCTGGGGCGTGGACGTCGTGAGCGGCGTCGAGGCCGAGCCCGGGCGCAAGGACCACCGCAAGCTCGCCGCCTTCTTCGAGGCCGTGCGCTCCACCACCGAGTCCCCGGCGACCCCGTGAGCATCGTGCTCCCCGCGATCGAGGAGCGCTTCGGCCCCTACGGGGGCCGCTACGTTCCGGAGACGCTGATCCCGGCGCTGGACGAGCTCACCGCCGCCTGGGAGGAGGCGCGGTCCGACGCGGCCTTCGGCGCCGAGCTCGGCCGGCTCTTGCGCGACTTCGTCGGCCGTCCGACACCGCTCTACCTCGCCGAGCGGCTCTCCGAGGCCGTCGGCGGCCGCGTCTACCTGAAGCGCGAGGACCTCGCCCACACCGGCGCCCACAAGATCAACAACGCCGTCGGCCAGGCGCTGCTCGCGAGGCGCATGGGGAAGAGCCGCGTGATCGCCGAGACGGGCGCCGGCCAGCACGGGGTCGCGACGGCGACCGCCTGCGCGCTGCTCGGCCTCGAATGCGTCGTCTACATGGGCACCGAGGACATGCGCCGCCAGGCGCCCAACGTCGAGAGGATGCGGCTGCTCGGCGCCGAGGTCGCGCCCGTCGAGAGCGGCGCCCGGACCCTCAAGGAGGCGGTGAGCGCCGCGATCCGCGACTGGGTGGCGAGCGTCGCCACGACCCACTACGTGATCGGCTCCGCGGTCGGCCCGGCGCCCTATCCCGCGCTCGTCCGCGACCTCCAGCGGGTGATCGGCGACGAGGCGCGCGAGCAGGCGCTCGCCGCCGAGGGCGCGCTCCCGGCCCGCGTGATCGCCTGCGTCGGCGGCGGCTCCAACTCGATCGGGACGTTCACGGCCTTCATCGACGACCCCGGCGTCGAGCTGATCGGGATCGAGGCCGGAGGAGAGGGCCTCGACTCGCGCCACGGCGCCTCGCTCGTGGCCGGGCGGACCGGCGTCCTGCACGGCGCGCTCTCCTCGATCCTCGCCGACCCCGAGGGCCAGATCGTCGAGGCCCACTCGGTTTCGGCCGGGCTCGACTACCCGGGGGTCGGGCCGCAGCACGCCCAGCTCCGCGACTCCGGCCGCGCCCGCTACGACGCGGTCACCGACGACCGGGCGCTCGCCGCCTTCCGCGAGCTCGCCCGCCTCGAGGGGATCGTGCCCGCGCTCGAGCCCTCGCACGCGATCGCGTGGCTGCTCGAGAACCCGCCTGCGGGCGACGGCTACGACCTGATGTGCCTTTCCGGGCGGGGCGACAAGGACCTCGCCGAGGTGGTCGAGCGCACCACCGACCGCCCTGGCCCGCCCGATGCCTGAATCCGGCGCGGCGCGGATCGCCGCCGCCTTCGAGTCCGCCCGCGACGAGGGGCGCGCGGCGCTCATGCCCTACATGGTCGGGGGCTACCCGGATCACGACGCCGCGCTCGCCGTCGCCGGCGCCTACGCCGAGGGCGGCGCCGACCTGATCGAGCTCGGCGTCCCCTTTTCGGACCCGCTCGCCGACGGACCCGTGATCCACGCGGCGGCGACGGCGGCGCTCGCCGCCGGCGCCACCCTCGACTCCACGCTCGAGATCTGCGCCGCGGTCGCCGGCCGCGTGCCGGTCCTGCTGATGGCCTACTCGAACATGGTGCTAGCGCGCGGGCCCGAGGCGTTCGCGGCGGCCGCGGCCGAGGCGGGGGCGGCCGGCGCGATCGTCCCCGACCTCTCGTTCGAGGAGTCGCCGGGGATCCGCGAGGCGCTCGCCGCCGCCGGGCTGGCCCTCGTCCCGCTGGTCGCGCCGACGACCTCTGCCGAGCGGCGGGCGCGGATCTGCGAGGCGGCGAGCGGCTTCGTCTACGTCGTCTCGCTAGTCGGCGTGACCGGCGAGCGCGGGGAGTTGCCGGCCGAGCTCGCCGGCCTCGTCGCGACCGTGCGCGAGGAGGCGCCGGTGCCCGCCGCGGTCGGCTTCGGGATCGGCACGCCCGAGCAGGCGGCGAGCGTCGGGGAGATCGCCGACGGAGTCATCATCGGCAGCCGCCTCGTCCGCGAGGTCGGCGAGGCCTCCGGGGCGGAGGAGGCCGCGGCGCGGGCCCGGGGCTTCCTCGAGGCCTGCCGCGATGCCATGGCTCCCGTCCGCTAGGTTTCCGGCCGTGCAGCTCGTCGTCTTCACAACGATCGGCCTCGTCGCCTACCTCGTCGCCTATTCCTTCGGGCTCGGCGGGACCGTCGCCGGCCTGATCTTCCTGCTGATCCTCTTCACCGGCGTGATGATGCGCTGGGCCGAGCCGATCGTCGAACGCCTCAAGCCCTAGGCTCCCGCGCCCCTTGCCGGTCCCGGACGACCCGCAGGCCTTCATCGCCGCCGCCGAGCGCGGCATCAACGAGCGCGACCTCGAGGGGACCGCGGGCGTCTACGCCCAGGACGCCTTCATGCAGACCCTCACCGACGGCGCCGAGGAGAGCTTCCACGGCGCCGGCGCGGTGCGCGGCGCCTGGGCGAGCTACCTCGAGGCGATGGCCGCCCGCGACTTCCGGCTCGCGAAGACGATCGTCTCGGTCTGCGGCGACGTGATCTGCAACGAGTGGACGGGGACGCTCGGCGGCCACACCGAGTCGCGCGGGATCGAGTACTGGGTCTTCGACGGCGAGGGCCGGGTGCGCGAGCACCGCCTCTACACGTTCCTCGACGTCCGGCCCTCCACGAGCCCGGTCCAGCGGGTCCGGATGGGCCTCGCCTACCCCCGCACCGCCCTCAGCTTCCTCCGCGCCCAGCGCAAGCGGAGCCGGGGCGTCAGCCGAACAGCGCGCTGATCGTCTCGTACTCCTCGGGCGGGACGGTCTTGAGCGTGGCGACCGCCTCGCCGAGGGGGACGAGCTCGATCGCGGTCCCGCGCAGCGCGGCCATCTTCCCCCAGCCGCCCTCGTGGGCCCCGTCGATCGCTGCGAGCCCGAAGCGGGTGGCGAGGACGCGGTCGCGGGCGGTCGGGGTGCCGCCACGCTGGACGTGGCCGAGCACGGTGGCGCGGGTCTCGTACCCGGTGCGGTCCTCGATCTCGCGCTCGAGCGCGTGGCCGATCCCGCCGAGCCGCGGGTGGCCGAACTCGTCGACCCCGCCATCGGCGGTGGCGAACTGGCCCTCCTTCGCGGTCGCGCCCTCGGCGGCGACCACGATCGAGAACCCGCGACCACGCGCCTTGCGGCGATGCAGCATCGCGCAGACTTCGTCGATGTCGAAGGGGCGCTCGGGGATCAGGATCACGTCGGCCCCGCCGGCGACGCCGGAATGCAGGGCGATCCAGCCCGCGTGACGCCCCATGACCTCGCAGATGAGGATCCGATGGTGGCTCTCCGCGGTCGTGTGGAGACGGTCGATCGCCTCGCTCGCGACGCTCAGGGCGGTGTCGAAGCCGAAGGTGACGTCGGTGCCGCCGAGATCGTTGTCGATCGTCTTCGGGACCCCGAGCACCGGGGTGCCGTCGGCGTGGAGCTTGTTGGCGGCGCCGAGCGTGTCCTCGCCGCCGATCGCGATCAGGCCGTCGAGCTCGAGGTCCGCGAACGTCTGCGCCGCCAGCGCCGGGCCCTCCTCGTCCTTGTAGACGTTGGTCCGCGAGGTGCCGAGGATCGTGCCGCCGCGGTGCAGGATGCCGCGCGTCGACTCGATCGTGAGATCCTCGTGGTCGGCGTCGAGGACTCCGCGCCAGCCGTCGCGGAAGCCGATCAGCTCGTCCCCGTAGACGTCGATCCCCTTGCGGACGATCGCGCGGATGACCGCGTTCAGCCCGGGGCAGTCGCCCCCTCCGGTGAGCACGCCGATCCGCATCGGTTGCGAATCTACCGATCTCGCCCCCGGCTCACCGGTCCGGCCGCCGGCCCCACGCCGCGACCATCACCGGGGAGAGCATCACCTCGGCCGGGTCGTCGAACCGGGCGAGCGCCGCCTCGGCCTCGCCCGCGGCGATCGCCCCGGCCTCGAGCAGCGCGTCCTCGAGCGAGACCAGGCTGAGCCTGAAGAACGCCGTCTCGGGCGTGCCGCCGCGGACGACGCGCACCCGGCCGTCGGCCGCGACCGCCTCGATCCCGGCGCTCGCCATCTCCGCGATCAGCCGGCGGCCGAAGTAGGGATCGAAACCGGCCTGCTCCATGAAGCCGAGCACAGCGTCCTGGACGCGCTGGAAGAAGTCGTCGCGCAGGTCGACGCTCCAGTCGTAGTCCTCGAGGACCAGCAGGCCGCCGGGCTTCACGCATCGCGCCATCGCCCGCACCGCCTCGGTGCCGAGGTGCTCGGCGACGAGCCGCGAGTAGACGAGGTCGAACTCGCCCTCGGGGAGGTCGTCGCCGAGGATGTCGAGCTCGCGGGCCTCGAGGTTGCCGCCCTCGATCGGCGTGAGGAAGCGCAGCGAGACGTCCGCGGCGACCACGTGGCCGCCCGTGCCGACCCGCTCCGCGAGCCACTGGCTGACCGAGCCGCCGCCGGCCCCGACCTCGAGGCAGCGCCAGCCCTCGCCGACGCCGAGCCGCGCGAGGAGGTCGCGCGTCCCGGGGTCCCAGAGCCGCTCCATCCCCGCGAGGCGCTCGCGCTCGTCCTTCCAGTCCTGGTCGTAGACGTACTCGGCCACCGGGGGCGGAGCATAGAATCGCGCGCCTGATGCGTGTGCCCGCGACAGCCGCGGTCGCGCTGGTCGTCTTCGCGTTCGCCGGGTGCTCATCGGGCGATTACGACGACCAGGCGCCCGATGACGCCACCCTGACCGTCTACGTCGGCGCGCCCCTGCGCGGCGAGAGCGGGGAAGAGGGGCGGGCGATCGTGAACGGCGCCAAGCTCGCGCTCGAGGACGCGGGCGGGGAGGCCGGTGGCGTCGACGTCGAGCCCGTCTACATGGACGACACCGCCGGCGAGGGCGCGCGGGCGCGCTGGGACCCGGTCGTCGTCGCCGACAACGCCCGCCGCGCCGCCCAGGACTCGACCGCGATCGCCTACATCGGCGACCTCGAGTCGGGCGCCACCCGGATCTCGCTCCCGATCACGAACCAGGCGCAGATGCTCCAGGTCTCGGCGGCCTCGACCGCCGTCGACCTCACCCGCGAGTCCTCGGCCTCCGACGCCGTGCCCCAGCTCACCCAGCCGACCGGCGAGCGCACCTTCGGCCGCGTCATCCCCGACGACGAGAAGCAGGCGGGCGCCGGCGCGGCGTGGGCGGACGAGCTCGGGTTCGCGAGCGCGACCGTCGAGACCGACCGCAGCGATTTCGGCGAGGTCGTCGGGGACGAGTTCACCGAGGAGGCGGAGGCGCTCGGCATCGCGATCGAGTCCGGGGGAGAGCTCACCTACCTTGCCGGGGAGTCCGGCTCCACGTCCGAGCCGGGCGCCGATTCGATGGGCACCGACGCCCTCTTCGACACCGCTCAGGCGGGCTACCTCACCTCATCCGCGCAGGCGCCCGAGCAGCTCCCGCCCGCCGGTCGGGACTTCGCCCGCGCCTACGAGGAGGCCTTCGGCGAGCCGCCCGATCGCTACGCCGCCTACGGCTACGAGGCGATGGCGATCGTGCTCGACTCGATCGAGCGCGCCGAGGACCCGCGCGACCGCACCGCGGTGATCGACGAGTTCTTCGCCACCTCCGACCGCGACTCGGTGCTCGGGACATACTCGATCGACGAGGCGGGCGACACCACCCTCGACGCGATCGCGGGGTACCGGGTCGAGGACGGTGAGCCGCGCTTCGATTCCGCCCTCCGCGCCCCTTAGCCCCGAGGTGGCAGGTCGACCTGACCCCTCGGGGTCAGACCCCTCAGGTGGCAGGTCGACCTGACCCTTCGGGGTCAGACCCCTCGGGTGGCAGGTCAGTCGGCCAGGGCCGCCTTGATCGCGCTGTCGACGTCGGGGTGGCGGAACTCGTAGCCGAGGTCGAGCGCGCGGCGCGGGACGGCGCGCTGGCCGCCGGCGAGGGACTCGGCCGCCTCGGCCCCGAAGCGCGCGACGAGGGCGAGCTTCGGTGCCGGCACGATCGCCGGCCTGCCGAGGGCGCGGCCGAGCGCCTTCGAGAATTCGCGGTTCGTCACCGGCGCCGGACCGGTCGCATTGAGCGTGCCGCTGACCCGCTCGTCGTCGAGCGCCCAGAGGATCAGACCGACCTCGTCGTCGAGCGAGATCCAGGGCCAGTACTGACCGCCGCCGGCGAGCGGGCCGCCGACGCCGAGCTTGAACGGCGTGAGGAGCTCCTTGAGCAGCCCGCCGCGCTGCGTGAGGACGAGACCCGTGCGCAAGATCACCAGCCTGAGGTCGCCCTCGGCCTCCTTCGCCGCCGCCTCCCAGTCGACGACTACGCGCGCGTCGAACTCCGAGCCGGGGCCGGCGGCCTCGTCGACGATCGTCTCGCCCCGGTCGCCGTAGTAGCCGACGGCGGACTGGCTCACCATCGCCTTCGGGCCGTTGGTCGCCGCGTGGATCCCCTGGATCAGGTTGCGGGTCGCGTCGATCCGGCTGGCGCGG
This sequence comes from Solirubrobacterales bacterium, assembly GCA_036375215.1. GTDB lineage: Bacteria > Actinomycetota > Thermoleophilia > Solirubrobacterales > 70-9 > DASUSH01. Next base: position 1,142 of record DASUSH010000094.1, on the reverse strand, counting down.
ATGCGCCGCTTCGCGTCTTCCGACCACCGCTGGTTGAGCGGCTCACCGAGCAGGTTGACGACGCCGTCGGTGCCCTCGACCGCGTCCTCGGGCGGGCGCTCGGTCTCCGGGTTCCAGGCGAGCCACGTCACCGTCGGGTTGGTCGCCCGCGCCCGCGCCGGATCGCGGGAGAGGCCGACGACCTCGTCGCCGCGAGCGAGCAGGGCGTCGCAGACCGCGGAGCCGATCAGGCCGCTGGCGCCGGTGACGAGGACCCGCATCGTCGCGTCAGCCGTCCTGCGACGCGTCGGCGGGCCCGTCTCCGTTCGGGCTCTCGTCGACCGTGGAGAAGGTCCCGGTCTCCTCCGAGACCCGGGCGATGCCCTCGCGGCGCGCCTCCTCGATGACCGCCGCGGCGACGGCCGGGGCGACGTCGCGGTCGAACACGGACGGGATGATGTAGTCCTCGGCGAGGTCGTCGGGGTGGACGACGTCGGCGATCCCCTGGGCGGCGGCTAGTTTCATCGGCTCGGTGATCCGCGGGGCGCCCGCATCGAGGGCGCCGCGGAAGATCCCCGGGAAGCAGAGCACGTTGTTGATCTGGTTCGGGTAGTCCGAGCGGCCGGTCGCCATGATCCGCACGTACGGCGCGGCCTCCTCGGGCATCACCTCCGGCGTCGGGTTCGCCATCGCGAACACGATCGCGTCGTCGGCCATCTTCGCCAGGTCTTCGGCCTTGATCAAGCCGGGCCCGGAGACGCCGACGAAGAGGTCGCACCCCTTGATCACCTCGGCCGGGGCGCCGTTCTGCCGCTCCGGGTTGGTCGCCTCGGCGTACCAGCGCTTGATCTCGGTCATCTCGCCGGACTCGTAGTCGGGGCGCGTGGTGGAAAGCGCGCCCCGGCGGTCGCAGCCGATGATGTTGGTGATCCCCGAGGCGAGCATCATCTTGGTCACGGCCACGCCCGCGGCGCCGAGGCCGAGCATCAGCACCTTCAGGCCCTCGATGGGTTTGTCGACGATCTTCAGCGCGTTGAAGAGCGCCGCCATCGTCACCACCGCGGTCCCGTGTTGGTCGTCGTGGAAGACGGGGATGTCGAGCGCCTCGCGCAGGGCCTCCTCGATCTCGAAGCAGCGCGGCGCCGAGATGTCCTCGAGGTTGA
>DASUSH010000093.1:0-14712 GCA_036375215.1 Solirubrobacterales bacterium | reverse complement strand
ATGAAGAAGATCTTCCGGCGGCCGAACATGTCGGCGAGGCGGCCGCCGGTGACGATCGCCATCCCGAAGATCAGGGCGTAGGCGTTCACCACCCACTGGGCGGTGCCGAGATCGACGTCGAAGTCCTCCTCGATCGCCGGGATCGCGACGTTCAGCGCGGTGAAGTCGTTGGCGATGACGATCACGCCGAGGCCGATCGCGAGCATGGCGATACCGGTGCCTGGCGCCAGCTTGTCGGCGGTGGCGGCGGGGGTCGCGGCCGTATCCCCGTCGGCGCTCGCCGCGGCCGGCCGCGGCTTCCTGCGGTGGTGATGGCCGATCACGAAGGCGCCAGCCTACCCAGCGATTAGGCTGCCACCGCGGTCGACCGGAGGCGAGGCTGATGCGAAAGATCAAACTGGGCTGGGAGCTGACCAAGAAGAGCTGGGCGCTCCTGCGCGAGCACAGGGAGCTCTTCCGCTTTCCGGTCTACGGCACCCTCGCTTCGCTGCCTGCGCTCGCGGTGGTGATCGCCGCCATCGTCCTGCTCGACATCCAGGAGTACGGCGTCGGCGTGATCCTGCTCGTCGCCGGGCTCTATCTCACGAGCCTCGTCGGCCTCTACTTCTCGGTCGGGCTGGCGGCGACCGCGGACGCGATCTTCCACGGCCGCGACGCGACCGTCGGCGACGGACTCGCCGCCGCCCGCGCGCGCTTCGGCTCGATCGCCGGCTGGGCTGCGGTCTCGACCGCGGTCAGCCTCGTCGTCGCGGCGATCCAGTACTTCGGCGAGCTCGGCGAGCAGATCGTCGCGAGCCTGCTGAACGGCGCGTGGGACCTGATCACGTTCCTCGCCGTTCCCGTGATCGCCTTCGAGGGCACGAGCGCGTTATCGACGCTCAAGCGCTCGGCGCACCTGTTCCGGGAGCGCTGGGCCGGTCAGGTGACCGGCAACGTCGCGATCGGCGGGATCGTCTTCCTGGTCGGCTTCCTGCCGGCGATCGCGCTGATCGCGGTCGGCGTCCTCTTGTGGATCAGCGACGGCGGCGGCGAGGAGATGGCGGCGGGCGGCGTGCTGGTCGCGATCGGCCTCGTCGTCTTCCTGGTCAGCTCCTTCGTCGTGCGCACGATGCGCGGGGTCTTCGGCGTCGCCCTCTACCGCTACGCGGCGAACGGCGAGACGACCGCCGCGTTCACGGAGGCGGACCTGGAGTCCGCGGTGCGGACCCGAGGCGCTCCGCGGACCGCGTAGCTCGCGTCGGCGCGCCGAGCTCCACGAACAGCCGGGGGTCGTTGGTGACGATCCCGTCGACGCCGATCGCGACGAGCTCGCGCATCCGCGCGAGGTCGTCGACAGTCCAGGCGTAGAGCTCGACGCCGGCGGCGCCGCAGGCGCGGGCGAGGCGCTCGGTGACGAGCGGGTGGTAGACCCACATCGCGTGCACGCCCAGCTCGGGCAGCCGCCTCGCCGCCAGCGAGGGCAGGCGGCGGCGCATCGCCGCGACCGCGGCGATCAGGACGGGCCGCGCCCACCGCTTGCGGTCCCAGGCCCGGGTCGCGCGGGGGAAGGTCCAGCCGGCGCGCAGGCCGGGGGCAAGCTCGCGGACGCGGCGGGAGCTCGCGATCTCCATCGTCGAGATCATCGCCCGCCCGGTGAGCTCCCGCTCGCGGAGCGCCGCGATCACCTCGTCCTCGCGGCCCGCGATCTTCAGGTCGAGGTCGAGCCCGACCCGGTCGAGGGGTGGCCGGGCGAAGGCGTCGAGCGCCTCGGCGAGGGTCAGCGGGTCGCCGCGCTCGGCGGCGGCCCAGTCGTGGGCCACGAGCAGCGGGTCGGCCCCGGCGTCCGCGGGGCCGGCCTCGGCATCGCGCCAGTCGGCCCCGCCGGGGAAGTCGGAGCGCGGTCGCAGGACGTCGAGCTCGACGACGTCGACGCCGATCTCGACGGCGCGCTCGAAGCTCGCGATCGTGTTGCCGGGGACGACCGCGTCGGCGCCTTTGTGCCCGATCCGGAGCAGCGGCCTCGGTTCCTCGCCCGTCCCCATCGGCGCAAATGTAGAGTGGCGCGCCGATGGGGCACGGGACGAGGACGACGCTCGGGCGCGTGGCGCTCGCTGCCGCGATCACGGCCGCCGTCGCCTTCGCGGGCGCCGGCTGCGGCGGCGACGACGAGCCCGACCCGGTCGAGGCGGCCCGCGCGGCGGCCGACGAGTTCGTCGGGGCGATCGGGTCCGGCGACTTCGAGGCGGCGTGCGGCGCGCTCACCGACGAGCTCGCCTCGCAGCTCGGCGGCGACGCCTGCTCCGAGCAGATCGGAGCGATCGCCGGCGAGGGCGGCGACGTCTCGATCGAGGTGACGAACGTGCGCGTCAGCGGGCCGAAGGCGGTCGCCGAGACCGAGGTGCGCAGGGCCGGCGCGGAGGCGCAGGAGAGCTCGTTCGAGCTCGTCGAGAGCGAGGGCTCCTGGAAGGTCTCGGGGCTCGGGGACTAGCCGCGACCGGCGGTTGGGCGAGGCCGGATGAGCGGGGTTATGCGCTCCGTGTCCACCCCTCGGACACGGATCGCACGAGTTGACCGCGCGCGCACCCGTCGGCGGGAGATCGCGTCCGGCTTCGCGGGACCTGCGTGGCTTCCCGTGACGTGAAGCGGTTCAGCTGAACCGCTGACGCCATTCGGATCAATCAGCCGGCGCCCTCGGCGAGCGCGACGAGCGCCTGGTCGCGATCGAGGAACTCGAGCCAGAGGAGGACGCGGCGGTCCTCGGCGAACTCATAGACCCAGTATTCGGGCTGCTGCGCCGGGGCGCCGCTGGCGGCGCCCTGGCCGCGGACGACGACCTCGATCAGGAACCGCTTGCCGCGGGCCTCGCCGCGGACGACGTCGATCTGGACCGCGCCGAGCAGGTCGAGGCGCTCGCGCATCCTCGCGACGCAGGCATCGCGGCCGCGGTGAGTGCCGGCGTCCGGGAAGCCGGGGGGCTCGACCCAGAGGATGTCGTCGTGCCAGATCCCGGGCGCGCTGGAGAGCAGGCCCTGGTTCCAGGACTCGATCCCCGCGCGGAGCCGGGCGAGGATCCGCTCGTCCGGGTCCCGCACCCGGCCGCCTAGAAGAGCTGGTTCTCGCCGGCGAAGATCTCCGAGACGGAGTCGTCGGCGAAGATGCGGCGGATCGAGTCGGCGAGGGTCTGGGCCGCGGAGAGGACGTGGATGTTGTCCGGCGCGCCGGGCCGCAGCGGGATCGTGTCGGTGACGATGATCCGCTCGATGCCGGACTCCTCGTAGGGGAGTCGCTCGTAGGCGGGGCCGGAGAAGACGCCGTGGGTGGCGCACGCGATCACGCTCGCCGCGCCCTCGTCGAGGACGGTGCGGGCGGCGGCGCACAGCGTGCCGGCGGTGTCGATCATGTCGTCGGCGAGGATCGCGATCTTGTCCTTCACGTCGCCGACCACGTACCCGATCTCGGCGACCTGCTGGGCCGGGCGCTCCTTCTCCATGACCGCCCAGTGGGTGCCGATCTTGCGGGCGAAGTTGCGCGCCATCTTCACCCGGCCGGCATCCGGGGAGACGACGACGAGCTCGTCATCGAAGTGCTGATCGAGGAAGTACTGGGTGAGCATCGGCATCGCGGTCATGTGGTCGACCGGGATCTCGAAGAAGCCCTGGACCTGGCCGGAGTGGAGGTCCATCGTGAGGACGCGGTCGACCCCGACGGTCTCGAGGCAGCGGGCGACGACGCGGGCCGAGATCGGCTCGCGCGGGGCCGACTTCTTGTCCTGGCGCGAGTAGCCGTACCAGGGCATGACCGCGATGATCCGGTGGGCGGAGGCGCCCTGGGCGGCGTCGACCATGGTCAGGAGCTCCATGAGCGCGTCGTTGGCCGTCATCCCGTTCGCCTCGTTGGAGGCGGTGGACTGGACCAGGAAGACGTCGGCGCCGCGGATCGACTCCTCGAATCGGCAGTAGACCTCGCCGTTGGAGAAGGTCTTGAGCGTCGCGGAGCCGAGGTCGACGTCGAGGCGCTCGGCGATCCGGGCGGCGAGCTCGCCGGAGGCGCGGCCGCCGAAGACCATCAGCCGCTTGTTGTACTCGTGGACGATCGAGCTCACGGCCTCGGGGCGTTCCTCAACCGTCGCCATCAGCTCTTCTCGTCGTCCTCTTTCTCGGCTTCCTGGGCCTTGCGCTCGGCGAAACCCTCGACGTTTCGCTGGGCGTTCTCGCTCACCCCGAGCGCGCCCGGCGGGACGTCTTCGCGGATCACCGCACCGGCGCCAGTGTAGGCATCGTCACCGACGCTTACCGGAGCGACGAGCATCGTGTCAACGCCGATCCGGACGCGGTCGCCGATGCGAGTCCGGTTCTTGCGGAACCCGTCGTAGTTCGCGGTGACCGTGCCGGCGCCGAGGTTGGAGCCGGCGCCGACGTCGGCGTCGCCGACGTAAGAGAGGTGCGGGACCTTGGAGCCGGCGCCGATCTCGGAGTTCTTGACCTCGACGAAGGCGCCGACCTTGGCGCCGTCTCGCAGGGTCGCGCCGGGCCGCAGGTAGGCGAACGGGCCGACGTTGCAACCCGCGTCGACGTCGCACTCGAGGAGGTGGGAGCGGATGACCGAGGCGCCTTCGCCGACCGTCGTGTCGGAGATCGTCGAGTGCGGGCCGACGACGGCGCCGGAGGCGACGCGCGTGGCGCCGCGCAGGTAGGAGCCGGGCTCGATCGTGGCGTCGACGCCGATCTCGACGTCGGCATCGATCCAGGTGGCCTCGGGGTCGGTGATCGTGACGCCTGCCAGCATGTGGCGATCGTTGATCGCGCGCCGCGCGTAGCCGCCGACGAGGGCGAGGTCGGCGCGGGTGTTGACGCCGAGGTTCACGCCGGGCTCGCGCTCGAGGTGTGCCGCGACGCGGAGGCCCGCCTCGCGCATCAGGGGGAGCACGTCGCCGAGGTAGTACTCGCCCTGGGCGTTGTCGTTCGAGATCCGGCCGAGGTCCTCGGCGAGGGGGCCCGCGGCGAAGACGTAGGTGCCCGTGTTCACCTCGCGGATCGCGAGCTCCTCGCCGCTTGCGTCGCCGGCCGAATCCTTGGCCTCGACGATGCGGGCGATGTCGCCGGCCTCGTCGCGGACGATGCGGCCATAGCTGCCGGGCTCGTCCATCTCGGCGGTCATCACGGTGGCCGCGGCCCCGGCCTCCTCGTGGGCGCCGAGCAGGCGCGCGATCACCTCGGCGGTGACGAGCGGGCTGTCGCCGGAGAGGACGACGACCGTCTCGGACTCGCGGATCACATCGATCGCGGCGAGGACCGCGCCGCCCGTGCCGTTCGCCTCGGGCTGGATGATGGTCTCGGTGCCCGCGGGCAGGGCCGCGGAGAGATCGTGGCCGGGCGAGGCGATGACGGCGACCCGGCCGGCGCCGGCCTCGCGGGCGGCGAGCACGGGCCAGGCGACGAGCGGTCGTCCGCACAGCGGGTGCATCACCTTGGGCAGCGAGGAGCGCATGCGCGTCCCCTCGCCGGCGGCCATGACGAGGACGGTTGGGGAGGTCGGCACGGCGGAATCGTAAGAGCTAGCGCCGCGCGGTGCTCGAACCGCTCGCCTGGAGGGCGGCAGGGCCGGCGAGCGTCACGCGCCCAACCGTCGATTCCGGCGCTCACGCCGCCAAGCGCAGCCTCTGGTCCGTCTCGGGTGGTGTTGGGCTTCCAAGGCATCTCGTCGAACGTATGTTCGCACAGCGGACGGGCGGAACTGCGGCATCCGGCGCCGTAAGATCGGGTTCTCCATCCGGGATGGTGTAATCGCCAGCACGCCAGGTTTTGGTCTTGGAAGTCGAGGTTGGATCCCTCGTCCCGGAGCTAGTCAATTGCACCATTAGCGCCGCTTCGAACCCCTCCCCCGGGGGTAGCCTGAGGTCAGTGGATACGGGCTTCACCGACCAGGACGTACAGACCGACTTCGCACGAGCCCGCCGCCGCAGTGCCCTCGCTCGCCTCTCGACGCGCCTGCGGCGCGAGCCCGGGGACGTCAACGTCATCCTGCCCTTCGAGGAGGTGGTCGCCGCGCTCGGCCGCCGGGGCGAGCGCCGGCTGGGGCTGAGGACGATCCCCCTCGACTCGATCGTCGGCTCGGTCGACCGCACCCGCGACTTCGACCGCGACTTCCGGCCCACCTCCCGCCGGGTCCGCCAGCGCTGGGAGCGCATCGCCGCGGCGACGCGCCGCGGCCAGGCGATGCCGCCGATCGACGTCTACAGGCTGGGCGACCTCCACTTCGTGAAGGACGGCCATCACCGGGTCTCCGTCGCCCGCGCGATGGGCAACGAGGTGATCGAGGCCGACGTGACCCAGGTGATCACCGACGTCGGCCCCGGCGAGGCGATCCGGCTCGCCGACCTCCCGGTGAAGAGCCACGAGCGCCTCTTCTTCGAGCGCGTCCCGCTGCCGGCGAAGGCGCGCGAGCGCATCCGCCTGAGCCGCGGCGCCGACTACGCCAAGCTCGCCGAGGGCGTCGAGGCCTGGGGGATGCGCGTGATGCAGTCGCGGCGGGAGTTCATGGACCGCGAGGAGGTCGCGGCGGAGTGGTTCGACGAGGACTACCGGCCGATCGTCTCGATGCTGCGCGAGGCGGACCTGATCGGCACCGCGACCGAGACCGAGGCCTACGTCCGGATCACCGCCCTGCGCTACATGCTGCTCCGCACCCACGAGTGGGACGACCGGGTGCTGGAGCGCCTGCGCGAGGAGCTCCGCCGCCCCGCCCCCGCCGGCGAGGACACCGGCGTGCACGAGCTCCGCGGCGCCGGCCCGCGCTGAGCCCCCCGCCCCGCCCCGGCGGCTAGCGCGCGGTCAGGGTCTTCCCCGACTCGGCGTCGAACATGTGCAGGCTCGAGGTGTCCACCCAGAGCTCGGCCTCCTCGCCGCGCTTGATCCGGCTCGCGGCGTCGAGCCGCGCGACGACGGTGTGCTCGCCGCTCGACCCGGCGTCGGCGCCCGCGTCCTCGGCGAGCTCCGCGAGCTCTTCGGACTCGATCGCTCCCTCGGTGTCGAAGTACGCGTAATGCTCGGAGCCCATCGACTCGACCAGGCTGATCTTCGCCCGGAACGTGATGCCGCGCCCGCGCGCGTCGGAGTCCACGATCGACGCGTCCTCGAAGCTCTCCGGCCGGATCCCCGCGATCAGCCGGCCGCTGCCGGCGCCGTCGAGCCCGGACGGCGGGTCGACCTCGCCGATCGGCAGCCGGAGCTTGCCGCCCTCGAGGGTCGCCGGCATGAAGTTCATCGCGGGCGAGCCGATGAACCCGGCGACGAACAGGTTGGCCGGCGAGTCGTAGAGCTCCTGCGGGCTCCCCACCTGCTGAATCGTCCCGGAGCGCATCACCGCGACCCGGTCGCCGAGGGTCATCGCCTCGGTCTGGTCGTGCGTGACGTACACCGTCGTCGTGCCGAGGTCGGACTGCAGCTTCGCGACCTCGGTCCGCATCTGAACGCGCAGCTTCGCGTCCAGGTTCGAGAGCGGCTCGTCCATCAGGAACGCCTTCGGGTCGCGCACGATCGCCCGCCCCATCGCGACCCGCTGGCGCTGGCCGCCGGACAGGTTCGCCGGCTTGCGATCGAGGTGCTGGCCGAGATCGAGGATCTTCGCCGCCTCTTCCACCTTGCGGTCGATCTCCTCCTGCGGCGCCTTCGCCAGCTTCAGCGGGAACGCCATGTTCTCGCGCACCGACATGTGCGGGTAGAGCGCGTAGTTCTGGAAGACCATCGCGATGTCGCGGTCCTTGGGCGCGATCCCGTTGACGACCTGGTCGCCGATCTTGAGCTCGCCCTCGGTGATGTCCTCGAGCCCCGCGATCATCCGCAGCGCCGTCGACTTGCCGCACCCCGACGGCCCGACGAGGATCATGAACTCGCCGTCCTTGATGTCGAGGTCGATGTCCTTGACGGCCTCGTAGCCGTCGGCGAACCGCTTGCTGATTCCGTCGAGCGTTATCTCGGCCACGGCGTGCTCCTCTCTCTCAACCCTTGACCGCTCCCGCGGTCAGGCCGGCGACGATCCGCCGTTGGAAGATCAGTACGAAGATGATGATCGGGATCGTCACGATCACGGCCGCTGCGGCGATGTTCCCCGTCGGCTCGGTGAACGACGAGTCCCCGGTGAAGAAGGCGAGCGCGGCGGGCACCGTGCGCGACGCGTCCGACGACGTCAGTGAGATCGCGAACAGGAAGTCGTTCCAGGCGAAGATGAAGACGAGGATCGCCGCCGTGAACACGCCGGGCGCGGCGAGCGGCACGATCACCTTGCGGAACGCCTGGTACGGCGTAGCCCCGTCCACCTGGGCGGCCTGCTCGAGCTCCCAGGGGATTTCTCGGAAGAAAGCGACGAGCGTGTAGATCGCGAGCGGCAGGCTGAAGGTCAGGTACGGGATGATCAGGCCGGGATAGGTGTCGTAGAGCCCTAGCGACCGCCACATGTCGAAGAGCGGGCCGACCGTCGAGATCGCCGGGAACATCGCGATCGCGAGCGCGCCGGCGAGGATCAGCGCCTTGCCCGGGAAGTCGAGTCGCGCGATCGCGTAGGCCGCGAACGAGGCCAGCACCACCGCGATCACGGTCGTGATCATCGCGATCAGGATCGAGTTGATCAACGGCTTGATGAACGGGCTGTCGTCGATCCCGCCCGTGAACAGGCCCTCGTAGTTCTCGAGCGAGATCTCGGACGGGAGGAAGCTCTGATCGGTGATCGTCGCCGGCGTCTTGAGCGACAGCGAGACGATCCAGATCACCGGGATCAGCGCGAAGAGCAGCACGAACAGGATCCCGATCGACCACAGGACCCGCTCGCGGGCGCTGTGCTGGTCTTCCACTAGACCCTCACCTCCCCGGCCGCCCCTCGGCCATGCGGACCCCGAAGCCCTTCACGTAGACGAAGGCGATGATCAGGACCGCGAAGAAGATCAGCACCGAGACCGCCGAGCCGAGCCCGAGGTTCAAGCGCTCGATCAGCTGGTTGTAGCCGAGGATCGACACCGACTCGGTGTCCTGCGATCCCCCGGTCATGATGAAGATCGTGTCGAAGACGCGGAACGCGTCGAGCGTGCGGAAGAGCAGCGCGACCAGGATCGCCGGCTTCATCAGCGGCAAGGTGATCCGGAAGAAGCGCTGGATCGCGGTCGCCCCATCGACCTTCGCCGCCTCGTAGAGCCCCCTGTCGATCGTCGTCAGCCCGGCGAGCAGGAGCAGGGCCATGAACGGCGTCGTCTTCCAGACCTCGGCCATGATGATGACCGCGAACGAGGAGAAGCGATCGCCGAACCAGTCCTTGTCGTCGGCGATCAGCGGCAGCTGGTTCACGAACCCCGTGTCGGGTGAGAACGCGAACTGCCACGCGAAGGCGGCGACGACCGTGACGATCCCGTACGGGATCAGCACGGAGGTCCGGATCACCCCGCGGCCGAAGATCGCCCGGTGCATGACAAGCGCGATCGCCATCCCGAGCACGAGCTCGATCGAGACCGAGATCACCGTGATGAAGAGCGTGTTGAAGACGTCGGTCCACCACAGCTCCGACGTCAGCACAGTCACGTAGTTGTCGAGCCCGGCGAAGCCGCGGTCCTCCGGGAAGCGCAGGTCCAGCTCCTGCAGCGAGAGCACGATCGCGTAGACGATCGGGTAGGCCGTGACCAGCAGCATCATCACCACCGCCGGCGCCGACAGCATCCAGCCGAGCTTGCGCTCCGAGCGCTCGCGCTCGGTGGCACCGCCCTTGCGGCCGAGCCGGCCCGAGACCGCGGTCACAGCAGGCCCTCCCGCAGTACGGCGTCCTCGACCGCCTCCTTGAGCTCGTCATAGACGGGGCCCGGGTCGGCCGGGTCGATCTTCTCCGGCGGGTGCAGGGCTCGCTGGATCGCCAGCGAGACGTCGGTGTACGCGGGGGTCAGCGGGCGCACCGCGGCGTCGTCGATCGAGGCGCTGATCACGTCCTCGAAGCCGGGATAGGCCTCCTTCACGACCTTGTCCTCGTAGAGCGTCTCGCGGGTCGGCGGCAACCCGTCGAGCTCGGTCGCGGTGAGCTGGCTCTCGTCGGAGTTGATGCACTCCGCCGCCTCGAAGGCGAGGTCGGGATGCTCGGAGAACTTGCTGACGCCGATGTTGAACCCCCCGAGCGGCGGTGCGCTGGGCCGCCCCTCGACGACCTGGGGCAGCTTCGCGAAGCCCATTTCCTTGAAGACGTCCGGTGCGTTCTCCTTCGCGCTCGCGTAGGCGAACGTGTAATTGAGCATGAAGGCCGAGTCGCCGGCTTCGAAGCCGAGCCGCGTCGAGTCCTCATCGGAGGTCTCGAATCCCGGCGGCGCCGCGGAGGAGTCCGCGAGCCGGCCGATCACCGAGAGCGCCGCCTCGGTCGGCTGCCGCTCGAGCGAGACCTCCTCCGGCCCGGAGAGGACCTCGCCGCCCGCGGAGACGATCATCGTCGTCACCCAGACCGTGAAGCCCTCGTAGCGGTTCGCCTGGACCTGGATCGTGCCGGCCTCGGGCAGGTTCTCCGCCTCCTTGATCATCTGATCCCAGGTCGTCGGCGGCTCGGAGACCAGGTCCTTGCGGTACCAGAGCAGCTGCGTGTTCGAGTTGAACGGCGCCCCGTAGAGCTCGCCCTCGAACGAGGCGGTGTCGACCACGGTGTCGAAGACGCCCTTGGTGACGCGGTCGGCGATCGCGCCTTCGTAGGGCAGCAGCCAACCGGCGTTCGCGAACTCCGCTGTCCAGATCACGTCCATCCCGATGATGTCGATGGTCGAGTCCTCCGCCCCGAGCCGCCGCACGAGCTGCTCGCGCTGCGGATCGGCGTCGGTCGGCAGCAGCTCGAGCGTGATCTCGTACTTGCCGTCGGCCTCCTCGGTGCAGCGCTTCGCGATCTCCTGGATCGAGCCGCCCGGCTGGATCGCGACGAACCAGCGCACCTCGGGAGTGTCGCCCTCCGCCGAGCCGCCGCAGGCCGCCAGGACCACCGCCGCGAGCAGGGCGCAGGCGCCGGCGCCGATCCGGGCGACCCCGCTGCCCGCCCCACGAGCAGTCGGACGGACCACGTCTTCCTCTCCTTCGAGCGCCCCGTTCCTGCAGCGCCCTTATCCGTCCCAAATATATCCGCGCTCGTGGCGGATGAAACTTCGCTCGCCCGGAGCGCGCGTTAGCTCTGCTTGCCCCTGCTCACCTTGCCGGCCTCGCTGCCGGGCTCGTTCGCGGGGCCGCGCGGCGGCGCGATCCCGAGGACGCGCATCGCCTTCAGCCCGAGGCCGACCTTCTCGCGTCCCTCGGTCGAGGTCAGGTCCAGGCCCGTGACCTCCTTCACGCGCTCGAGCCGGTAGCGCACGGTGTGCCGGTGGGTGAAGAGCCGCTCCGCGGTCGGGGTCACGCTGCCGTCCTCGTCGAGGTAGGTCTCGACCGTCGTCACCAGATCGGTCTCGTACTGCTCGTCGTAGGCGGCGAGCGGCGCGACCGTCTCCGCGTAGAAGCGCTCGAGCTCGCCCGGGTCCTCGCTCATCGCCGGCAGCAGCAGGCGGTACGAGCCCGTGTCCTCGAAGGCGAGCGTCGCGATCCCCTCGGCGGCGCCGACGTTCATCGCGAGTAGCGCCTCCTTGCCGGCGCGGTAGAGGTCGGCGGGGTCGTTGGTGAGGCGGCTGCGCCCGACCGTGACGGTGAAGCCGGAGAGCGAGGTGGAGAGCTCGCGCTCGACGGCCTCGGCCGAGCGACCGAGGACGCCGTCGTCGTCGCCCGGGACGAGCGCCGCGCCGAACGCGGCCTCGCCGCCGTGGGAGTGCGCGGCGTGCTCGTCGTCGCGAAGCGCGGCGAGCGAGCCGGCGCTCACCCCGCGCAGCGCGCGCAGGGTCAGGTTGAGCACGCGCTCGCGCCACTCGCCCTCCTGCGGCCCCCGCGGCTGGGCGCGCAGCGCGACCACCCCCGCCCCCTTCTCGAGCTCGCAACCGAGCTCGGCGCCGCGGGCGACGATGTCGCCGCGGTCGGTGACCTCGCGGTCGAGGACCGCGCGCACGTAGTCGCCGGCGAGCCGGTCCGACGCCCAGTCCGGCGAGCGCGCCCGCTCGACCGCGAGCGCGAGCACCGCCGAGACCAGGGCGGCGGCGGAGCCGTCGACCTCACCGTCGGGCGAGCGCACCCGCATCTCGCCCACGACGGCCTCGCCGACGCGGAGCTCGAGCGACTCGACACGGTCGCCGCCGGAGAGCAGCTCGCGCTCCTGGCCGGCCGACGCGTCGGCGACCGCGAGCACGGCGCCGGCGCGATCGATCACCGCGACGCTGCCGCCCAGCCCCTCGGCAGCCGCGCGCGCGAGCGCGGGCAGGCCGGCGCCGCCCTCGACCGCCGCGGCGAGCGCCGCGAGGCGGGCGGGCGCCGTGGCGGAGCCTGTCCCGCTGCTGCCCATGGGAGCGATTGTAGGTCCGGGGCCGCGACCGACGACCCGCTACACCTCGGCTCAGGAGCCATCGTCGCGAGGCCGGTGGGACCGGGTCCGTGCTCTGGGTGGTCGAACGTCCCACACGTGCGCGCCGTGAAGGACGCGACGTCCGAGGCGAGGGGAGTTATCCGGCGCTACTCAGCGGACCGAGGGCAGCGCGACCGAGAAGATGTCCCCGATGTCCTCGAGGAGCTTGTTGATCTCGCTCCAGTTGTAGACGATCAGCGCCCCGGCGGCGATCCCCAGCGCGATCAGCGCCACCAGCACGAAGATCGACAGGAAGCCCACCGTCGCCTTCTCCCAGCCGCGGCCGTACGAGGAGATCGCCGGCACGAGGATCAGCACCGTGAAGGCGAGCAGGCTGAGCAGGGCGGCCCCGCCGAACAGCAGGTACTCGGGCGCGATCTTGGCGGCGGTGGTCATCGGCTCTCCGGGGCGGCAGGGGACGGCGGCGCGGGCCCCCCGCCCTCTCCGCGAGCCCCATTGTTCCGTAGATGGAGGATGAGGATCGCCGCCATGCCACAGAGCGCGAACGCACACACGCCGAGCGCCCAGCCGCCGTTCACGTCGCTCAGGTAGTGGGCGCGCAGGTAAACCCGGGTGAGGCCGACCACCGCGGTGAGCGCGATCCCGGCCGTGAGCACCAGGCCACGCACGGTCAGCCGGCGGCCGAGCTCCTTCCGGACCATGCCGAACGCGATCGCCACCGCGGCCCAGGTGTAGAAGACCGAGTAGGCGGCGTGGCCGCTCGGATAAGACGAGGTGCCCGGGTCGACCAGCCGGTCCGGCGGCCGCGGCCGGTCGGTCGCGTCCTTGAACGCGTCGATGCCGATCACGATCAGGACCATGCTGACGACCAGCACCGCCGCCTCGGCGAAGCGGCGCCGGACGACGAGCAGCACCGCCGCCACCCCCGCGAGCGGCAGGACGACGTAGGCGGCCCCGAGCTCGGTCACCGCCTTGGCGAGGTCGGTGAGCCAGGCGGTGTGGATATCGCGCACGATCTCGAGCGCGGTCATGTCACCCGGCGTCGGGCTCGGGTCGTCGCTGATCAGGATCGCGTAGCCGATCAGCACGAAGGAGCCGACGGCGAACGCCGCCAGGAGCGTCGTGAACTCGAGCCCGAGCCCGCCCGGCGTCAGCCGCTGCCAGAGGAAGCGCGCCTGGGGTTGCAGGCGGCGGCCGAGCGCGACCAGCGGCCGTAGCGCCGCGTTCCCCTCCATCGTCGCGACCAGGTGCTCGCGGTGTTCGGCGACCCGCAGGTAGCGGACGGCGACCACGATCGCGACGATCACCCCGACCGTGATCCCGAACAGGAGCGTGCCGCGCCCCGCCAGCTCGGCCGCCGTGTCGAGGCTGCGCGCCGCGAAGTAGCCGATCAGGACGAAGGTCGTCGCCCACAGGCCCGTGCCGAGGATGCTGTAGGGGACGAACGCCCGGTACTCCATCCCCGAGCTGCCCGCGGTGAACGGGGCCAGCGCCCGGACGAGGCCGACGAAGCGGCCGATCAGGATCGTCTTGCCGCCATGCCGCTTGAAGTAGCCCTCGACCTGGGCGAAGCGCTCCTCGGTGATCCTCACCTTCGGCCCGTGGCGGAGGATGAACCCGCGGCCGAGCCGGACACCGAGAAAGAAGCTGCAGGTATCGCCCGCCCAGGCCGAGAACCAGACGATCGCGAGGGTCAGGATCACGTTGGTCTCGCCGACGCCGGCGACGGCGCCGCCGAGGATCACGAACGTCTCCCCGGGCGCGACCAGCCCGACGAAAGCGCCGGTCTCGAGGAAGGCGAGCACGCCGACGACGAGGTAGGTCCAGTCGCCCAGCTTCGCCGCGACGTCGTCGAGGATCTCCTGCAGGTCGACCTCGGGGAGGAGCGCCTTGACGAGCAAGTAGGCGCCGACCGCGAGCGCCGCGATCAGGGGCCAGCGGATCCACTTCTTGTGCAGGAGCTCCCTGACGCGCTCGACGCTCACAGGAAGGCCTCCGGGGCGGTCACGATCGCGCCGGCCCAGCGCGGCGCCAGCTCGGAGGCGGCCCGGTCGGCGGCGGCGAGGTCGGCGAAGAGGCCGTACGCCGTCGGGCCCGAGCCGGTGACGAGCGCCACCTCGGCGCCGACCTCGCGCAGCGCGTCGAGCGCCTCGCGGATGCCGGGGCGCAGGGAGAGGGCCGCGGCCTCGAGGTCGTTCGCGAGCAGGCCGGCGTAATCGAGCGGCGAGGCGCCCGCGACGGCGGCGTCGCTGATCCGCGCGCCGAGCTCGTCCAGCTCCCCGGCCGAGCGGGCGAGGC
>DASUSH010000092.1:0-6745 GCA_036375215.1 Solirubrobacterales bacterium | reverse complement strand
GCGCGCCCCCGCCTCCGCGGGCGCCGCTCAGGCGCTCGCCTCCGCGGGCTCGGGGTCCGGCCGGATCACGACCGTGTCGGCGATCGCGGTGATCTCGTCCGCGGGCATCCCGACGCGCTCGGCGTGGCTGCGGATCGCGTCGTCGCTCGTCGCCTGGTAGACGCAGAACGTGCCCAGCGTCCCATCGGGCTCGGGGACCACGTAGCTGCGGATCCAGCGGATGTCCTGCGGGAACTCGGTGTCGGCGACCTCGCGCGAGCGCGCGGCGGCCTTCTCGAGCTCGGCGCCCGACGGCCACCCCGAGCGGCGGCGGATCATGTAGAGGTTCATGTGTTGCTCCCTTCGGTCGTAACGATCGATTGACTGGGACCGACCGTACGCACGGGACGACGGCGCAACAACCGGGGGACCGCCGTAATTTCGGCGCCGGGGTGCCGTATTCGCCCGGCGCTGGTGCGCCAAGGGTTGCCCGGCCATAACAGGCTCGACTCCGATCGCTCCCTGACGCCCACCGGGCGGTGGATCCGCCGTACACTTGTGATGCAAGCTACGCAGTTCGCGGGGGTGAGCCCTCGAGGAAAGTCCGGACACCACAGGGCAAGGGCGGTGGCTAACAGCCACCCGGGGAAACCCGCGGGAAAGTGGCACAGAAACAAACCGCCGATGGCGCGGGCACACGTGACTCGCGCACAGGCAAGGGTGAAATGGTGCGGTAAGAGCGCACCGGCGTCGCGGTGACGCGGCGGCCGGCCAAACCCCGCCCGGTGCAAGGCCAAGCAGGATCGTCGACCCGGCCCGGCGAGATCCAGGTAGGCCGCAGAGATGGATGACTGCGCCAGACAGAATCCGGCTTACCGGCTTGCTACGGAAGAGGCCCCGCGAGGGGCCTCTTCTATTCGGGGACTGACGTTCTAGATTCCGAGCCATGGCCGACCTGTTCGCCACCCGCCCCGCCTGGTACGTGCTCGGGCCGCTGATCGGGCTCGTCGTGCTCGGCCTGGCCGCGCTGGTCGGCCAGCGGATCGGCGCGCTCGGCGGATACTCGGAGATCGTCGAGCGCTCCACCGGACGGATCTCCGGCCTCGGCTGGAAGTTCTGGTTCCTGGCGGGGATCTTCGGCGGCGCGCTCGCCTTCAGGCTCGTCGCCGACCCCCGGGTCGTCGCCGACGGGTACGGCTGGCTCTCGGCCGCCTTCTCGGAGGACGCGGTCGTCGCGCTCGCGCTGGTCGGCGGCGGCGTCCTGATCGGCTACGGGGCCAAGACGGCGGGCGGGTGCACCTCCGGCAACGGGCTCGGCGGCTGCTCGGCCGGCTCGTCGGCGAGCTTCGCCGCGACCGCGACCTTCATGGGGACGGCGATCGCCGTGAGCCTCCTGACCGAGGCGCTGTTCGGATGAGGGCCCGCGTCGTCGCCGTGCTCTTCGGCGGCCTCTTCGGGTTCCTGCTCACCTGGGGCCAGTTCGAGGACCCCGCCCGGATCCGCGAGATGCTGCTGCTCGAGGATCCCTACCTCTACCTGATGATGGCCAGCGCGATCGCGGTCGGGACGGCGGGGATCTGGGTCCTGCGCCGCCGCCGGGCGCGCTCGCCGCTCACCGGCGAGCCCATCGCGCTCGAGCGCTCGCGCCCGCGGCGCCGTCACATCGCCGGCGCCGCCACCTTCGGGCTCGGCTGGGCGATCACCGCCTCCTGCCCGGCGCCGATCGCCTCGCAGCTCGCCCAGGGAGTGGGATGGAGCCTCTTCACGATCGCCGGGGTCTTCCTCGGGATCGAGCTCTACCTGCGCGGCCGGCGCACCGCTCCCGCTCCGGCTCGGGTGGTTCGCCGCGCCGCCGAGCCCTCGGCCGCGCCGGAATCGGCCTGAGCTCCGGCTTATCCGCCGCCGGACTCGATCGCCCCGCCGAGGCGCTTCCATTTCGGCACCCCACCCTCGGTGACGTGAATCAACCGCTTCGCGCCGTGCGCCTGCAGCAGGCTCACCGCGACCGCCGAGCGCTGGCCCGAGCCGCAGATCACCGCCACCTCGCGATCGGGATCGAGGCCGGGGGGGATGCCGTCGATGTCGTGCCAGGGCTCGAAGCGCGAGCCGGGGATGTGCCCCTCCTCGTACTCCGAGCGCTCGCGCACGTCGAGGACCTGGACGTCGCCGCCCTCCAACCGGGCGGCGAGCCCTTCGATCGGCAGCCGCTCGATTCGCTCCACCGGGCGCGGCTCCTGTCGCCAGCTCGTCATCCCACCGCTGAGAAACCCCGCGAGCCGCCGGATGCCGACGGCGACGGCGAGCTCGGCGGCGGCGTGCCCGTCGGCGTCGTCGCGGCCGATGAAGACGATCTCCTGGTCGCGGTCGGCGAGCCAGGCGAGGCGCGAGCCGAATCCGGCGTGGAGCATCGGGATCGAGACCGAGCCCGGGACGTGGGCGTCGTCGAACTGCTGGTCGGTGCGAACGTCGACCAGCATCGCTCCCTCCTCTTGCTTCTGCTCGACCTGCCGCGGCGCCAGCGGAAGGACCTCGACGCCGTCGGTCAGGAGCGGTCCGCGGTTGAGGGCGACGATCGCCTCGAAGTTCGGGGGCTGGGGGCCGAGGCCGGCGATCGAGCGCTCGACGAACTCCTCCTCGTCGCGGATCGACAGGGTCTCGTTGTGGCGCTGCTCGAACCCGATCGTCGAGCTCACCTTCATGTCCATCCCGGGCCCGCCGCACATCGAACCGCCGAGGTGGCCGGGCCAGACCTCGCAGCTCTCCGGCAGCGTGAGGAGCTTCTCGTGCAGGGAGTGGAAGATCCCGCGCGCCCCTTCGCGCTTCTCGATCGCGAGGTCCGGGCGGGCGACGTCACCGACGAACAGGGTGTCGCCCGTCAGCACCGCCCACGGCTCATCGCCGCGCGCACGGTCGATCACCGCGAACGCGGTGTGCTCGGGCCGGTGGCCCGGGGTGTGCAGGGCGCGCAGCAGCACGTCGCCGAGCTCGAGCTCGAACCCGTCATCGAACGGCTCGTGCTCGTAGTTGGGCGCGGCCTCCCGATGGATGTGGATGGTCGCCCCCGTCGCCGCCGCGAGCCGGCCGTGGCCGGACACGTGGTCGGCGTGGTTGTGCGTCTCGAGGATGTGCTCGATCGAGACGCCGACGTAGCGCGCGTACTCGACGTACTCGTCGATCTCGAACCGCGGGTCGACGACCGCCGCGACGCCGGCGTCCTCGTCGCCGACCAGGTAGGAGGCGCAGCCGAGGTCCTCGTGTGTGATCTGGCGGAAGATCACGGCTCCGTCACCGTAGCCGCCTCGTCGATCAGCGCGGCGAGCGCGTCGAGCTGGTCGCGGATGCCGGCGCAGACCTCGTCGCAGATCCGGACGAGGGCGGGGTCGGCGATGCTGTAGAGCGCCCGCGATCCCTCGCGGCGCCGGGTCACCATGCGCTGGGCGAGCAGCACGGAGAGGTGCTTGGAGACGTTCGCATAGGTGGCGCCGACGCCCTCGGCGAGTTCGCCGACGGCGGCCTCGCCGCGCGCGTGCATAAGGTCGAGCAGGCGCAGGCGGGTGGGGTCGGCGAGGGCGGCGAACCGCTTCGCGACCAGCTCGGAGGATTCGGGCGTGAGCCGGGACACGGGACACAATTATAACTATTTGCTTGAATAGTTGAATGGATGCCCTGCTCTCGGTCCCCTTCGGCATCGCGATCGGGCTCGTCGTCGGCGCGGTCGGCGGGGGCGGCGCGATCCTTGCCCTTCCGGTCCTCGTCTACGTCCTCGGGCAGGGAGTCGGTCCCGCCACGACCGCGTCGCTGGTCGTGGTCGCGGTGGCCGCGGCGTTCGGCGCCGGGTCGCTCGCCCGCGACGGCCGGATCGAGCTGCGGCTCGCGGCCGTGTTCTCGATCCCGGCCGCGGCCGGCGCCTACCTCGGCACGCTGGCGAGCGACGACGTCGACCCGCGAGCCCTGGTCGTCGCCTTCATCCCGGTGATGCTCGCGGCCGCCGCCGCGATCTGGCTGCGCGAGGGGTCGGCCTCGCCGCGCGACCGGCACCTGCCGGACTCGCTGCCGAAGGTCGCGGTGGCCGCCACCGCCGGCCTGGGCGTGGGCGTGCTGACCGGGTTCTTCGGCGTCGGCGGAGGCTTCCTGATCGTCCCCGCGCTGACGGTCCTGCTCGGGCTCGAGCTGCACCGAGCCGTCGCGACCTCGCTCGTCATCATCGCGGTCACGGGTTGCGCGGCGCTCGCCAGCCACCTCGCCGCCGGCGCCGAGCCCGACTGGGCGCTGACGGCGGCGATGAGCGCGGCGACGGCGCTCGGCGCCCTCGCCGGCAGCCGCTGGGGCAGGCGGCTATCGGCGCGCTCGCTCGCCCACGGGTTCGCGGCGATCGTCGCGGCCGTCGCCGTCTTCCTGCTCGTCGACGCGCTCCTGCTGGGCGGACCGCCGGTGGGTTAGCGGGCTAGCGCGGCTCCCAGGCCTCCGGCCGGTCGAGCAGCGCGATCACCTCCGCCGGCAGCTCGTCGGCGGCGACGTCCGCGAGGCTCACAGCCTCGAGCACCGTCCGCATGCTGCCCCGCAGCGCGATCCAGACCTTCTGGAGCGGCTCCGCCGGGCCCGTGTAGGCGAGCCCCTCGGGGCGCTCCGACTGGATGCTCGCCAGCGGGCCCTCGACCGCCCGGATCACGTCGGCGATCGTGGTCTCGTCGGCGCCGCGGGAGAGCCAGTAGCCGCCGTCCACGCCGCGCTGGCTCTGGATCAGGCCGTGGTGGCGGAGCTCCGCGAGGATGTTCTCGAGGAACCGCAGCGGGATCTTCTGGGCGTCGGCGATCCGCTCGGCCTTGACCGGGTCCGGCCCTTCGTCGGCGAGCACGAGCAGAGCCCGCACCGCGTACTCGGCCTTGGCGGAGACCCGCATTCCGGTCCCATTCTGCCCGTGCGATCGGGCCGGGGAGCAAGGCGCCGCCCGCGAGCCGGGTCAGCGCGGCGTCTCGCCCGCCTCGATCCGCCGCTTCCAGCGCGCCTGGCGGCGGCGGGCGTCGGCCATCATCGCCGGCACCATCCGCTCGGCGAGGCCGGGGAAGGCGTCGAAGAGCCGGATCACGAACCCGCGCCAGCGCGGGATCGTCAGCACCACCCGGGGCCGGTCGAGGACCGCGACCGTGCGCGCGGCGACGTGCTCGGGGGAGAGGAGCCGGCCGGAGAAGGAGGGGGCGGCGTCGGGGTCGTCGAGCTTGTCGGCGAGCATCGGCGACCAGATCCCGTCAGGGCAGACCGCCGAGATCTTGATCCGGCGCTCGCCGGAGCGGCGCAGGTCGGCGAGGGTGCCGATCGTGAACGCGATCGCCGCGTGCTTGGAGGCGCCGTAGAGCGCCTCGCCCGGCGCGGCCACGAGGCCCGCGAGCGAGATGATGTTGATGATGTGCCCGCGGCCGGCGGGGCGCATCAGCTCGAGCGCCGCGATCGTCCCGTTCATCGTCCCGTGCGCGTTCACGTCGAGCATCGCGCGCCGAAGCTCGTCGTCCTGCTCCCAGGTGAGGCCGGTGGCGAGGATGCCCGCGTTGTTCACCCAGACCTCGAGCCCGCCCCCGCGCTCCGCGGTCGCCGCGGCCGCGGCCCGGCAGGCGCCGGGGTCGCGGACGTCGAGCGCGGAGGCGAAGGCGCCGCCGCCGACCTCGGCCGCGGCGGCCGCGGCCGCGTCGCCGTCAACGTCCGTGACATGGACGGTGAGCCCGCGCGCGACGAGCCCGCGGGCGATCTCGAGGCCCAGCCCCCGACCCGCACCCGTGACCAGCGCTCCGCCCACGGGCCGAGTCTACGCACGGAAGGTTGTAACCGGCGGCGGGGGGAAGTGTTAGTGTTTTGCAAGCGAGCGGCGTCCGAAGCGTTAGGAAATCCGTCCGAAGCTTTGCTAGTCTGCCGCCGCTTCCGCTGAATCCCCACTCGTCCTCAACGGGACCGGATGGGGATCGGGGGACCCACGTGTTGGGGCGAGTCCCGGGCTGATGCCCGGGTAGCGCGAGCCAAGCGCGCGAGCCCGTCAGCTAACCCCGTAAGCGCCAAACCGGACCCACACATGAACGATTTGACCGCCCGCATCGCCGCGGAGCAAGACGAGCAGATCAGGCGCGAGGCGATCGCGACCTCGCGCCGCCGCGCCGCCGCCGCCCGCGAGGCCGGCGAGGCCGGCCGCCTCTCCTCGCGCCCCGACCGGGTCGCGATGTGGGCCTTCCTGATGGCGATCGCGATCACGATCGCCGCCGCCGCGAGCTCGCAGGCCGCGAGCTCCGGCGGGATCGACGCCACCGCCGGCGACGGCGACCGGGAGGACACGGACCGCGCGCTCGCCACCTGGTACGGCCCCGGCCTGTGGGGCAACGAGACCGCCTGCGGCCAGACGCTCAGGCACAAGACGGTCGGCGTCGCGCACCGCAGGCTTCCCTGCGGCACCGAGGTCACGATCGTCTACAAGGGCGCGACCCTGACCACCGAGGTCATCGACCGCGCCCGTTCGGCAACGACGCCGACTGGGACCTGACCAAGGCGGCCGCCCAGCAGCTCGACTTCACCGAGACCGACGGCCGCCCCGACAAGCACCTCCAGGAGGAGGCCCGCGAGGTGGGCTGGACCGACGAGGAGATCATCGAGGCGCTCGCGCAGCTGGCGCTCAACGAGTTCCAAAGCCTGGTCTCGAGCGCGGCGGAGCTGCCGCGCGAGGCGAGCGACCCGGACAACCTGCCGCAGGCCGCGTAGGCAGACCTGACCCTTTGGGGTCAGACCCCTC
>DASUSH010000091.1:0-22695 GCA_036375215.1 Solirubrobacterales bacterium | reverse complement strand
CGTGCTGGTCGGGATAGCGGTTCGACTCGGACGCGGCGCGCGCGACGGCCTCGACGACGGCCGAGTGCGGCGGCCACGCGGACTCGTTGGAGGCGAGCTTGATCGCGTCGTCGGCGCCGAAGGTCGTCTTGGCGTCGGATGGGCTCATCCCGGCGTCGTAATGCGGGATGCGCGCGAGCTTCTCGGCGAAGGTGACGGTCATCGCCGGATCAGGTTAGAGATCGCCGGCGCTCGATCTGCGCAGGATCGCGATGAACTCGTGGCGGTTGGGCTCGAGCGCGGCGACCTCGAACCCGACCGGAAGCTCCGCGCGCGCGGCCTCGAGGAGCGCGGCGAAGCCCTCGCGGGTCCAGGCGTGAAAGTGGATCTCCTCGCCGACGGCGTCCAGCCGGCGACCCTCCGCCGCGGGGTCGGATGCCCCCAGCACCCGCGCCGCCCACTCCTCGAAGTGCGCGGGGCGCGAGGCCGCCGGGCCCTCCCGGTGGTCGCGCAGGACGTGCTCGACCGTGGTCTCGTCCCGGTAGCGGTCGAAGGTGTGGCGCATGTCGGGGACGGCGACGAAGCACGTACCGCCGGTCCGCAGGACGCGCAGCCAGGCCGCGAGCGCCGCCAGCGGGTCCTCGGTGTGCTCGATGACGTGGTTGGCGACGACGAAATCGAGGGACCCCGAGGCGATCGAGGCAAGTGTCTCGCCGTCCTCGACGACGTCGACCTCGGCGAGGCGCTCGCCGGCGAGCTCCGGGAAGCGCTCGCGGAGCTCGGCCGTGCCGAGCCGGTCGACATAGCGGACCCGCGCGCCGCGCGGCAGCCGCAGGGGCTCGTTCAGGGCGCCGACCTCGACGCCCTCGCCGCGGACGTACGCGCGGGCGAGGCGCCTGCGGCCCCGCCGGAAGCGCCAGCCGCGCCCGATCACCGGCCTATTGCGCCGACTCGAGGTCCGAGCGCAGCGCGCGGGCGGCGCCGAGGTAGGCGTGCCTGGGCACGTGGCCGGCGGGCGCGTAGAAGTGGACGAGCGCGCGGATCACGCGCTCCATCGCGCCGGGGACCGGGATCTCGCGCGTGCAGAGGAGCGGCACTCGGGCGAGCCCGAGCCGCCGCGCGGCGACCGCCGGGAACTCGGCGTCGAGGTCGTCGGTGACGGTGAAGATGCAGCTCACCATCGCCGCCGGCTCGAGCGAGTTCCGCCCCATCAGCTCGCGGACGATGTCCTCGGTCGCGCTCAGGATCGAGTCCGAGTCGTTGCGCTCGGCCTGGACCGCGGCGCGCACGGCGTAGAGCCGCTCGTCTGTCATCGCTTTCCCTCCACGGCTGCGGCATCTTTCCAGAGGCGCTTCACCTCGGCCGCCGAGAGCCGGCGCGAGTCCCCCTCGCCGAGCCCCCGCAGCTGCAGCGAGCCGACCCGGATCCGCTCGAGCGCGGCGACCCGGTTGCCGACCGCCTCGACCATGCGCCGGACCTGGCGGTTGCGACCCTCGCGGATCGTGATCTCGATCTCGCGGTCGCCGCTGCGCCGCACCCGGGCCGGTCCGGTGGGCCCGTCGTCCAGGCGGACGCCCTGGCGCAGCCGCCGCACCTGGGTGTCGTCGGGCGGGCGGGCGAGGCTCGCCCGGTAGGTCTTCGGCACCTCGTAGCGAGGGTGGGTCAGCCGGTTGGCGAGCTCGCCGTCGTTGGTGAGCAGGATCAGCCCGGTCGACTCGGCGTCGAGCCGGCCCACCGGGTAGAGGCGGCGCTCGGAGCGGACGAGGTCGACGACGGCGCGCCGCCGACCCGGCTCGCGCGCGGTCGAGGTCACCCCCGCCGGCTTGTTCAGCATCCAGACCTCGGTCGGCTCGGGCCCCACCGCCGCGCCGTCGACCTCCACCCCGCTCGACTCGTCGACGTCCCGGGCCGGGTCGGTGACGACCTCGCCGCCGACCGTCACCCGTCCCGCGCGGACGATCTCCTCGGCCGCGCGCCGGGAGGCGACGCCCGAGTGGGCCAGGTACTTCGCGAGGCGCAGGGCTACTCGCCCGCGCGCTGCTCGCCGGCCTTGAGCAGGCGCTCGCGGAGCTCGGCCTCGTCCTCGGGCGTCGGGTCGAAGCGCGAGGCGTCCGGCAGCCGGTCGAGGCCGGAGAGGCCGAAGAGGCGCTCGAAGAGCGGCGTCGTCCTGTAGATCGTCGCGCCGAAGCGGGAGCGGCCGGACTCCTCGATCAGGCCGCGCTCGGTCAGCGTCTGCACCGCGGACTCGCCGGAGACGCCGCGGATGCGGGCGATCTCGGGCCGCGAGATCGGCTGCAGGTAGGCGACGATCGCGAGCGTCTCCGCCTGCGCCTGTGTGAGCGGCGGCGTCTTCGGCTTCGCCAGCAGGCGGCGCGCCGCGGGGTCGGCGAGCGGCTCGGCGGCGAGGGTCCAGCCGCCCGCGACGTTTCGGAGCACGATCCCGCGCTTGCCCTCGGCGAGCGTGCCGGAGAGCAGGTCGAGGGCGCGCTCGATCTCGGCTTCGCTCGCCTCGGCGGCCTCGGCCAGCTCGGCAACCGCGACCGGCTCGGGCGCGAGGAATAGCAGCGCCTCGACCGTCCGCTCGAGCGAGCCCGCGCTCATCGCGCCACCACCTCGATCGCCCCGAAGTTCTCCCTCTGCTTCCACGTCGCCTCTCCCTTCTTGTGCAGCTCGAGCAGCGCGAACAGCGTCACCGCCTGGGTCAGACGGTCCTCCGAGCCGAAGTGCTCGTCGAAGTCGAAGCTGGAGCGATGCGCGAGCACGTCGCGCAGGGCGCGCAGGCGGCGCTCCAGCGAGACCGTCGGGCGGATGTGGCTCGTGTCCGGCGGCGGCGGCACCCGCAGCAGGTCGCCGATCGCGACGGCGAGCGAATCCGGCTCGTAGGTCGGTCGAGCCGCGTCGAGCGCGACGCGGCGCAGCTCGGCCGGCAGGGGCGCGGCCCGGTAGTGGTAGTCCCGGCCCTCCTCGAAGAGGCCGCCGAGGTAGGAAGCGGCGTCGCGGTAGCGGCGGTACTCGAGCATGCGCGCGAGCAGCTCGTCGGCCGCCTCCTCGGGGGCGAGCTCGGGCTCGTCGGGCGCCTGGGGCAAGAGCAGCCGCGACTTCAGCTCGAGCAGCGACGCGATCAGCACGAGGAACTCCGTCGCGGCCTCGAGGTCGAGCTCGCCGGTCTGCTCGAGCCGCTCGATGTAGACGAGGACGAGCTCGGCGAGGTCGAGCTCGCGAAGGTCGATCTCCTCCCGCAGGACCACGGCGAGGAGCAGGTCGAACGGACCCGCGAAGACGTCGAGGTCGAGCTCGAGCTCGGCCGTACGCATGGGCCTAGCGGTGCCCCCCGAACATGAGCTCCGGCGGGCGAAGGCGATGCGGCGCATCGGCGAGCGCACTGGACGCAGCCAGGCGCGTCCAGGCGCCGTCAGACCGGAGCGCGCGTGCGAGAGTCACCGCCCAAGAGGCTAGGCGCTGCGGCGGTCGGCCAAACCCCGCTCAGACCGGCGGCCCGGCGACGGCGAAAAGGCGCCACTCTCCGGGGACGCCCTTGAGCTCGGCGCCCCCGCGCTCGCTGAACTCGATCCCGGAGCCGACGACGAGGTCCTTGACGGTGCTCGAGACCAGCACCTCCCCCGGCTCGGCCCGGGTGGCGATGCGAGCGCCGATGTGGACCGCCATCCCGCCGACGTCCTCGCCCCGGCGCTCGCACTCGCCGGTGTGCAGGCCGGCGCGGATCCGCACCCCGAGGTCGGGCAGCTCCGCGGCGAGGCGCGACGCCGTCTCGATCGCGCGGGCGGGACCGTCGAAGGTGGCGAGGACGCCGTCACCCGTGGACTTCACCACCCGTCCCCTCCCCCGCTCCACCTCCGCCGCGACGCGGGCGTCGTGCCGGTCGAGCAACTCGCGCCAGCGTCGGTCACCGAGCCGCGCGGCCTGCGCCGTGGAGTCGACGATGTCGGTGAACAGCACGGTCGCGAGGACCCGGTCGGCGGGCCGCGCCCGCCTGGCGCCGGTGAGGAACTCCTCGATCTCGTCGGTGATCTCGTCGGCGCCCTCCGTCCAGAAGATGTGGTCCCGGCCGGGAAACTCGACGTAGCGCGCGCCCCTGATCCCCTCGGCGATATAGCGGCCCAGCTCCGCGGGGACCCCGCGGTCGTCGCGACGGTGCATGACGAGCGTCGGAGCGGTGATCGACTCCAGCGCTGGCCTGACGTCGAGCTCCTTGTAGAGGCCCATCAGCTCCACCACGCCCCGGGGGCTGGTGCCCGAGCGCAGCATCTGCGCCCACCAGCGCTCGGTCTCCGGATCGCCCTTGCGACTCGGGGCGAAGACGCCGAGCGAGACCGGGCCGCCCCACTCGTCCCGGAGTATCTCCCGCCAGCGATCGAGCTCCCGGGGATCGATGCCCTGCGGGTAGTCGGGCGCCCGGCAAAGGCGGGCGAAGCTCGACCACAGGAGCAGGTGGCTGCAGCGATCGGGATGGCTGGCGGCGAGGAGCTGCGCGAGCGCACCGCCCTCGGAGATCCCGAAGACCGCGGCCCGCTCGGAGCCCGCCGCGTCGAGGACCGCCAGCGCGTCATCGACCATCTCCTCGACCGACGGCGGCCGGCCCAGCCGGTCGGAGAGGCCCTGGTCGCGCTTGTCGAAGATGATCACGCGGGCAACCTCGGCGAGGCGCTCGAAGACCCGGGTGAGATCGCTGCTCTGCCAGAAGAGCTCGCAATGGGAGACGAACCCCGGCGCGACCAGCAGATCGATCGGGCCGCCTCCGAACGCCTGGTAGGCGATGCTGAGTTCTCCGCTCCGGGCCCACCGGGTCTCGGGGAGGTCCGGCCCTCTTGCCGACGACGCCGCTTGCACCCGAGAAACCGTATCCACCCTGCGAGCGGGCTCGGTGAGCGAGCCGGGCGCGCCCCTAACCTGCGGCGCTCGAGGGCCACCCCTCGATCGAGATCAGCGGTACGCCAACGTCCTCGACGACCTGATCGAGCGGCGCGGGGAGGCCGGCCGCCGGGGATAATCGGCGGCGGAGGCACCCGATCTCGGCCGCCGCGACAGACCTGCCCCCCGCCCTGCCTGGCCCCGCGCTCGCGCAGACGCTGGCGGCGTTCATGGCTTCGGATCGGTTCGACGCGTGGGTGATGGAGCGCTACCCGCCGGTCGTGCGGATGA
The DNA here is from genome assembly GCA_036375215.1 of Solirubrobacterales bacterium. Lineage (GTDB taxonomy): Bacteria > Actinomycetota > Thermoleophilia > Solirubrobacterales > 70-9 > DASUSH01. The sequence goes on along the minus strand of DASUSH010000091.1, from coordinate 17,556 downwards.
AGGTCTTCGGGGTCGGGGAGGTCGTCACGCTCCGCGATCCGGAGGCGATCCGCCAGCTCTTCACCGCGAGCCCCGAGGCGGTCACGTCGGGGCGGATCAACGGGCGGGTCCTCCCCGTACTCGGCCGCGGCTCGGTGATGCTGCTGGACGGCGAGAGCCACATGCGGATGCGCAAGCTCCTGCTGCCCCCGTTCCACGGCGACGCGATCCGCGGTTACGAGGGCCTGATCGGGCGGATCGCCGCCGACGAGGTCGCGAGCTGGCCGCGCGGCTCGGAGTTCCCGATCCACCCGCGGATGCAGGCGATCGCGCTCGAGGTGATCCTCGAGGTCGTGCTCGGCGTGAGCGCGGGCGAGCGCCGGCGGCGGCTGCGCGCCGTGCTGCCGAAGGTGCTCGAGGCGAACCCGATCGCCTTCCTGCTCGACGGCCGCTTCCCCTGGCTCGCGTCTGGGCCGATCGGCTCCCTGCGCCCCTGGGTCCGGGCGCGGCGCGAGGCCGAGGCGCTCCTGCGCGAGGAGATCGCCGCCCACCGGGCGAACCCCGGGGCAGGCGACATCCTGGCGCTGCTCCTCGAGGTCCGCGACGAGGACGGCGGGCGCCTCGGCGACGCCGAGCTCGTCGGCCAGCTCATGACCCTGCTCCTCGCCGGGCACGAGACGACCGCCTCCTCCCTCGCCTGGTGCTTCGAGCGGCTTCTGCGCCATCCCGCGGCGCTGGCGCGGCTCCGCGCCGAGCTCGAGCGCGGCGAGGACGGGTACCTCGACGCCGTGATCAAGGAGACGATGCGCCAGCGGCCGGTGGTCGAGGTGGTCTGGCGGGAACTCGCCGAGCCCTACGAGGTCGGCGGCCACCGCCTGCCCGCCGGCACGATCGTCGTCCCGGTGATCCGTGCGGTCGCGGCCGAGGCGTTCGAGGCGCCCGGCGAGTTCCGGCCCGAGCGCTTCACCGACGGCGCGGTCACGCCCTACTCCCACATCCCGTTCGGCGGCGGGACCAGGCGCTGCCTTGGCGCGAGCTTCGCGACCCTGGAGATGAAGACGGTCCTGAGGACGGTGCTCGAACGGGTCGACCTCACCGCCCCGCACCCGGCGCCCGAGCCGCGCAACCGGAGCCGCCGCTTCACGACCTCGCCGGGGCGCGGGGCCCGCGTGGTGGCCGCGGCGCGCTGAAGCTCAGCGCGGCGGCCCGACGCCCATGGCCGCGCGCACGTCGGCGAGGACCGGGCCGGCGATCGCGCGCGCCTTCTCGGCGCCCGCGGCGAGCGCCGCCTCGAGGGCCGCCTCGTCGGCACGGAGCTCGGCGTAGCGCTCGCGGGCCGGGGCGAGGAACTCGACGACCTCGTCGGCGACCGCGCCCTTGAAGTCTCCGTAGCCGGAGCCCTCGAACTCGCGCTCGATCTCGTCGGGAGCGGTGTCGCGGACCACCGAGAGGATCTCGATCAGGTTCGCGATCCCCGCCTTTCCCTCGCCGCGGCGGACCTCGGAGCCCGAGTCGGTGACCGCGCTGCGCACCTTCTTGCGGACGACGTCGGGCTCGTCGAGGACGAGCACGGTGCCCTGCTCGGAGCCGCCCGTGGTCGACATCTTCGTTTCGGGGCGCTGCAGGTCCATGATCCGCGCGCCGACCTCGGGGATGCGGTGCTCGGGGATCACGAGCGTCTCGCCGAAGCGCTCGTTGAAGCGGCGCGCGATCTCCCGCATCAGCTCGACGTGCTGGCGCTGGTCGTCGCCGACCGGCACCTCGCTCGCCCGGTAGGCGAGCACGTCGGCCGCCATCAGGACCGGGTAGGTGAAGAGCCCGGCGGAGAGGAACGCTCCCTGCCGCTTCTCGAGCAGCTCGCGCTTGTCCTTCCACTGGTGCATGCGGTTCAGGTCGCCCCAGGCGGTCACCGAGTTCAGGAGCCAGGTGAGCTCGGTGTGCTCGTGCACGTCGCCCTGGCGGAAGAAGATGCAGCGGCCGGGGTCGAGCCCGGCCGCGAGCAGGATCGCCGCGGTGTCGTGCACCTGGGTGCGCAGCTCGGCGGGATCGAACGGCACCGTGGTCGCGTGCAGGTCGACCACGCAGTAGATCGCCTCGCCGCGGTCCTGGCCCTCGACGTACTGGCGGATCGCGCCGATGTAGTTGCCGAGGTGCTTGCGGCCGGTCGGCTGGATGCCGGAGAAGATGCGGGTCGCGTCGCTCATTTCATGCGGATGAGATCGAGCCGAACCGGAGGCGAAGCGGAGGATTCGGCGGTTTCATTCGGCGGCAATCTACCCGTGCCGGTCAGGACCCGGGCTCGACGCGCACGACCTCGGCCTGGATCTGGCGCTGGCCGTAGGACCCGCGGTAGACGGGGCCGGCGGCGGAGATCCGCTCGCCCGGGCCCGGCAGCGGGCGCGGCCGCAGGTCGCGGCGGACGTCGATCACCGAGGTGCCGAGGCCGGTGACGTCGTCTTTGCCGGCGATCACGAAATGCGCGTCTCCGTCGCCGTCGGGGTCCACGCGCTCCACGTAGAGGATCCGGCCGGTCGCGGTCTCGCAGTTCGCCGCGTCCGGCGGGCAGCGGGCCTCGCGGAAGGCCGGCTCGCCGGCCGGCGGCGGCGCCACCGAGGCGAGCAGGGCGATCACCGCTTCGAGCAGCACTAGGCGGGCGCCGGCTCGGGCTGCGCCTCGCCCTCGGGCACGCCGTGGCCGGCGGGGTCGCCGGGGCAGCGGCCGCACTCGCCGGCGGTGGCGGCCCGTGGCGCGCTCTCCTCGTGGGGCTTGCTGCGGTCGGGATTGCGGATCCCGATCCCGGCGACGACGCCGCCGACGATCATCAGGGCGCCGCCGATGCCGACGCCGAGGTCGAAGGAGGACTCGGAGGCGCCGGTGACCGCCGCCGTCACCGTCGACGCCTCGCCCGGGTCGAGGTCGCCGGTCTCGGCGGCGCCGAGCGGCTTCGCCTGCGCGTCCTCGACGACCTCCTCGGCCGCCGGGCTCAGGGCGACGCCTGCGAGGTCGTCGTCGATCGCGGAGCTGAACCGGGCGGCGATCACGGCGCCCAGCACCGCGATCGCGAGCAGCCCCGCGACCCGGGAGACGCCGTTGTTGACCCCCGAGGCGATCCCGGTGTGGCGCTCGTCGACCGAGTCGAGGACGGTCGCGGTCAAGGGGGCGACCATCGCCGAGATGCCGAGCCCGAAGACGACCACGGCCGGGAGGACCTCGGTCAGGTAGTCGGCGCCGGCATCGACCCGCATGAACATCAGGAGGCCGATCCCGCCCACGATCGGACCCACCGTCATCGGCAGGCGCGGCCCGGTTCCGGACGCCATCCTGCCGAAGCGGGGCGAGAGGACGAACAGCGCGAGCGAGGTCGGCAGGGTCGCCAGCCCCGCCTCCAGCGCCGTATAGCCGGCGGTCTGCTGGAGGAACAGGGTGATGAAGAAGAAGCCGCCCATGAGCCCGGCATACGCGGCGAGCGTGGCCATGTTGGCGACGGCGAAGTTGCGCACCTTGAACAGGCTCAGCTCGAGCATCGGGTGCGCGGCGCGGCGCTCCCAGACGATGAAGAGGGCGAAGAGCACGATGCCGGCGACGAGCGGGATGAAGACGATCGGATCGCTCCATCCGTAGCTCGGCTGCTCGATCAGCGCGAACACGGGGCCGCCGAGGCCCAGCGCCGAGAGCGCGATGCCGACCCAGTCGATCCCCGGCACCGCCTCCGGGTCCTTGCTCTCCTGGACATGGCGCAGCGTGAGCAGGACGGTGACCGCGACCAGCGGCACGTTCACCCAGAAGATCCAGCGCCAGTCGAGCTGGTCGACGAGGACGCCGCCGCCCGCCGGCCCGAGCACGGTCGCGATCCCCGTCCACGCCGTCCAGGTGCCGACCGCCCGCCCGCGGGCCTCGCCCTCGAACGCCGACGCGACGAGGGCGAGCGAACCCGGCACCAGGAGCGCGCCGGCGATGCCCTGGAGCGCGCGGGCGCCGATCAGGACCTCCGCCGTCGGCGCGATCGCGCAGAGCGCCGAGGTCACCCCGAACCCGACGAGGCCGGCAACGAACATCAGCTTGCGGCCGAACTTGTCGCCGAGCGAGCCGCCGACGAGGAGCAGCGCGACGAGCGCCAGCAGGTAGGCCTCGACGACCCACTGCTGCCCGGAGAGGCCGGCGTCCAGGTCGTCGGCGATCGCGGGCAGGGCGACGTTCACGACCGTGGCGTCGAGGAAGACGACCGTCGACCCCATGATCGCGGCGACGAGCGTCCAGCGCTGGGTCGAGGTCATGGATCGAGTCTGGCAAAGAGCCGGAGGGACCCCCCGAGCGGGCCCGCCCGTATACAGGGCATGAGACGAGCTCTTGGAGTGATGGCAGCGGCACTGGCGGCGATCGCGGTCGTCGCGCCGGGGGCGGCCGCCGGTGCGGGGTCGGTCGGCCCGAGCGTGATCTTCAACGGAGACGGCGTCACCGGCCCCCCGGGAACGCCGGCGGCCGCGATGCGCTATTCGACGATCATCGACAACCGCGGGACCACCGTCCTCGCTACCGAGACCGACGGCGGCGAGGTGCGCAGGCAGCGCTCCCTCGCCGGCATCTGGGCTCCACTCGCGGTCACGATCGACGGGCGAGAGGCCGGCGGCCTCTCCGCCGACGGGGAAACCCTGGTCCTGGGCCAGACGCCCCGTGGGCTACAGCCCGAGAAGACCTCGTTTCTCGTGCTCGACACCCAGCGACTGCGGGTCCGCGAACAGATCGACCTCCCCGGCTTCGTGAGCTTCGACGCGATCTCGCCCGACGGCCGGCTCCTCTATCTCGTCACCTACGGCTCCGCGACGGACCCGTTCAACTACTCGGTCCGCGCCTACGACCGCGAACGTGGCGAGTTCAAGCCCGGCGAGATCGTGGACCCGTCCGAGCCCGACGAGCGGATGGCCGGCCAGCCGGTAGCGCGCGAGATGAGCCCCGACGGCCGCTGGGCCTACACCCTCTACGGGGGCGGCGAGGAGACCTTCATCCACGCGCTCGACACCGAGGGCGAGACCGCGGTCTGCGTCGATATCGAGAGCATTCCGCCCGGCGATGCGTACCGCCACGGCCTCGCGGTGGACGCCGGGACGGGCGCGATCTCCGTCATGCGCCGCGGCGAGCCCGTGGCGAACGTCGACCCGGAGAGCTTCGAGGTGACCAGGGTCGTCGAGGAGGTCGTCCCGGGCCCGCAAGGCGACGGCGGCAGCGCCTGGCCGCTCGCCGCCGCGCTCGGCGCGGTCGCGCTCGCGGCGATCGCGCTGCTCGCGATGCGGCGGCGCAGGCGGCGGGCGAACGAGGCGGAGCTCGGCGAGATCTTCGCCGGGGCGCAGGCGGCGGGGCCGGGCGAGGATCGCGAGCGAGAGGCCGAGCCGGTTCCGTGAGCGGGCTCGCGCTCGCCGCCCCCGCGCAACAATGGGGCTCGCCGATGAGCGCCGCGGAGCAGGCGAGCGAGCGCCTTCCGGCTGCGCCGCGCGCGACGTGGCTCGGCCGGCGCGAGGGGGCGCTCGTTCGCGCGGCGCAGAACGGGTCCGAGGACGCGCTCGAGGAGCTCTTCCGCCGCCACTGGCGACCGGCCCACCGCGCCGCCTACCTGATCGTCCACGACTCGGCCGCGGCGGAGGACATCGCACAGGAGTCCTTCCTCGCCGCGATCCGCGCGCTCGATCGCTTCGACCGCCGCCGCCCCTTCGGGCCCTGGCTGCACCGGATCACCGTGAACCGGGCGATCGACTTCTCGCGGTCGCGGCGGATCAGGAGCGAGGTGGGGATCCCGCCGGGCCTCGAGGGCGAGGCGGCACCCCCGGCCCAGCCCGAGCTCTCGGACGAGCTGCTCGCCGCCCTGGCGGGGCTGGGACCCGAGCAGCGAGCCGTCGTCGTGCTCCGCCACCTGCTCGGCTACACGCCGAGCGAGATCGGCGAGATGCTCGAGATGCCGCGCGGAACCGTGAACTCCCGGCTGCGCCGCGCGCTCGACCGCCTGCGGCCGCTGGTGGAGGAGGGCGAGGGATGAGCGCGCTCGAGGAGCGGCTCCGCGACCTGCCCGTCCCCGAGGACGACGCCGCCGAGGAGCGCGCCTGGCTGGTCATCAGCGCTGCCTACGCGGACCGCGCCCAGGCTCCGGCGCGACGGCCCGTCCGGCGGCTCGTCGCGGCGGCGGCCGCGGCGGTGGCGGTCGCCGTGCTCGCCCTCACCCCCGCGGGCGCAGAGGTCGTGGACGTCGTCCGCGACGTCGTGGGCATCGAAGACGCCCAGACCCTGCCGGAGCTCGGGCCGCTGCCCGCCGCCGGCGAGCTCCTCGTCGACTCCGAGGCCGGCCCGTGGATCGTCCGCGACGACGGCTCGAAGCACCAGCTCGGCGACTACGGCCAGTCCACGTTCTCCGCCCCGCGCGGGCTCTTCGTCGCCGCGACCGACGGCCGCCGGCTCGTCGCCCTCGGTCCGACCGGCGAGGTGCGCTGGACGGTAACCGCCCCGGCCACCGTGAGCGACGCGCGCTGGGCGCCGAGCGGCTTCCGGGTCGCGTACCGAAGCGGCGACGACCTGCGGGTCGTGTCTGGCGACGGCACCGGCGACCACCTGGTCGCCGGCGGCGTCGCCCCGGTCGCTCCCGCGTGGCGTCCCACGGCGAGCCTGAAGCTCGCCGCAGCCGTCGGCGAGCCGGGACCCGAGCAGCTCACGTATGTCGACGCCGGTGGGCGCGTTCACCTGGTCGACGCCGATACCGGCGAAACGATTCGGGGCGGCGCCTCCCCGGCCGCGCTCTTCAACCGCGACCGCTACGGACCCCTCCGCCAGATCGCGTGGTCGGCGAGCGGCGAGCGGTTCGTGGGGAGTTGGGACCGCGCGCTCTTTGCAGAGGTGATCGGGCATGGGCCGAACCCGAGTGACGCCGAGTACGTGGCGACCCGCGGCGACCGGATCACCGAGACGGCGCTTGCCCCGCGCGGCGATGACGTCGCGGTGATCGAGCGCGGCGGCGGAACCAGCACGATCAGGCGCATCGAGTTCAACCGCGGCCACGCCTCCGACACCACGCTCTTCGCCGGCCCCGGGGCGGTCGAGGGCCTCAAGTGGTCGCCCGACGGCCGCTGGCTGCTCGCCGGCTGGCGCGACGCCGACCAGTGGCTCTTCATCCGCGCGGACCGCCCGCGACGGCTTGTCGCAATCGACGAGGTGACGGAGCAGTTCGCGCCGGAAGGCGGCGACGCCGCCTTCCCCCGGGTCAGCGGCTGGGTCCTGCCGCAGCGCTGAGCTACGGCCCCGACGGCTCGCGCAGCTGGTGGAACGGGGTGAAGAAGTTCCGGTAGGCGAGGTTCGTCGCGACGAGCGTCGCGATCGCGATCGCGCCGAAGAGCGTCCAGAGGAGGACGAGCTGGAGGCGGACGGCGTCGATCGGCTCGGCCCCGGCGAGCAGCATCCCGACCATCGTCCCCGGGAAGAAGATCAGGCCGGTCGTCTTGGTCGAGTCGACGATCGGAATCAGCCCCGACCGCAGGCTGCGGCGGACGATCGGCGCCGCAGCCTGGGTCGAGGTAGCCCCCAGCGCGAGGGTCGCCTCGATCCTGGACGCCTGATCGGCGATCTCGTCGCCGAGACGGTCGAGCGCGACCGCGGCGGCGATCATCGCGTTGCCGATCACCATCCCGCCGACGGGGACCAGGTAGCGCGGCTCGGGCTCGAAGATCCCCAGCCCGACGACGAGCCCGAGCGTCGCTACGGCGGCGAGCGACAGCGCGATCAGCAGCGGCACGAACGCGCCCGGGACCCGGGCCGCCCGGCCCCGGGCCGTGTAGGCGCCGAAGAGGACCATGACGACGATCAGCGCGACCACCAGCGCGATGCTGTCCTCGTCGAAGATCGCCTGGATCACGTAGCCGATCGCGGTCAGCTGGATGAAGGAGCGGATCACCGCGACCAGGTAGTCGGACTCCATCCCGGTCCGCCACCTCAGGCTGACCGCGAGCGCGATCGCGACCAGGACGAGCGAGGCGGCGACCTCGCCGAGGCTGACGTCGATGCCGACCGTCACCGCGCGCTGCTCATGCGGGGATCAGGTCGCGGACGGCGCCGGTGGCCATGACGCGCCCGCTCTCGAGCCGGACGACCCAGTCGGCGAGCCGGCGCGCCTGGGCGAGGTCGTGGGTGACCAGCACCACGGACAGGTCGAGCCGCTCGCGCAGCTCGGTGAGCGTCTCCTCGATCGCGCCGGTCGACTCGGCGTCGAGGGCGGAGGTCGGCTCGTCGAGGAGCAGGACGCGGGGCTCGAGCGCGAGCGCGCGGGCGAGCATGACCCGCTGCTGCTCGCCGACCGACAGCCGCCCGGCGTCGCGACCCGCGTAGGAGTCGTCAAGCCCGGCGAGGCGGAGCACCCGGCCGACGTCGGTGTCCCGGCCCGCCAGCTCGGCCCCGAAGCGGACGTTGGCGGCGACGTCTCCGTCGAGCAGCGCCGGCAGCTGCGGGACGAGGCAGACCTCCCGGCGCAGGTCGAGCACGTCGCGTTCGCGCACGTCGGTTCCCCGGTAGAGAACGGCGCCGGAGTCGGGGTCGGCGAGCCGGTTCAGAAGCCGCAGGAGAGTCGACTTCCCCGAGCCCGAGGGCCCGGCCACGCAGCTCGCGCCCTCGGGAATCGACGCCGTCACCGCCCGCAGGACGATGGTTCCGCCGCGCTCGCAGTCGACGTCGCGAAGGTCGAAGAGCACGCCGCGATCATGGCACTAGTTTCGGCCGGTGGACTTCGTCGAGCCCATGCTCGCCAAGCACGTCGAGAAACCGCCCGAGGGCGACGAGTGGGCCTATGAGATCAAGTGGGACGGGGTTCGGGCGATGGCGGCGGTCGAGGGCGGCGAGCTCGAGCTCCACAGCCGGCGCGCCGAGCGGATGACGAGGCGCTACCCGGAGCTGGCCGCGATCGGGCCCGCGACGGCCGGGAGCGACGCGATGCTCGACGGCGAGGTCGTCGCCTTCAACGAGGACGGGGTCCCGAGCTTCCAGCTGCTCCAGAAGCGGATGGGCCTGACCACGGAGTCGACCATCCGCCAACGGGTCGCGGAGGTGCCGGTCACGTTCATCGCGTTCGACCTCGTCCAGCTCGACGGGCGCTCGCTCGTCGACGAGCCGTACGAGCGCCGGCGCGAGCTGCTCGCCGGGCTCGGCTTCGACGGGCCGAGCTGGCAGGCGCCGGCCGAGCACCACGGCGAGGGCGCACGCCTGCTCCAGGTCGCCCGCGAGCGCGGGCTCGAGGGGATCGTCGCCAAGCGGATCGGCAGCCCGTACTGCCCGGGGCGGCGCACCGATTACTGGCTGAAGACCCGCGCGCGGCGGCGCCAGGAGTTCGTGATCGGCGGATACAACCCCGGCGAGGGCGGCCGTCGTGGCCGGATCGGGTCGCTGCTCGTGGGCTACTGGGACTCGACGCCCGAGGAGGCCGACCGGCTGGGGCGCGAGCAGAAGCTCGTCTACGCGGGCGGCGTCGGCACCGGGTTCACAGAGGCGATGCTCGACCGCCTGACCAGGCTCCTCACGCCCCTGGTCCGGGAGATCGCCCCGTTCGAGCTCGGCGAGGACCCGATCGCGAAGACGCGATACCGGCCCGGCGGCCCGGCCGTCTTCTGCGAGCCGGAGCTCGTCTGCGAGGTCGAGTTCACGGAATGGACGTTCGAGGGGACCCTGCGCCAGCCCGCTTTCAAGGGCCTGCGCGACGACAAGGACCCGCGCGAGGTCGTGCGCGAGAGCTGACGCCCAGGCGGGGACGCCCGCAAGATCGGGTTCGGCCGACCGATGAATAAAGGGCCTGCGGCCGGTCTTTGGAACACTGAGGACCTATGCCGCGAGCTATTTGGAGTGGATCGATCAGCTTCGGGCTCTTGAACGTGCCCGTGAAGCTCTACAGCGCCGTCTCGAAGAAGTCGGTGAGCTTCCGCGAGCTGCGCGAGGGGGACGGCTCGCGGATCCGCCACAAGCGGGTCGCCGAGGAGGACGGCGAGGAGGTCCCCTACGAGAAGATCGTCAAGGGCTACGAGATCACCCCGGACAACTACGTGATCATGTCCCGCGACGAGCTCGCCGAGATCGACCCGGAGAAGACCCGCGCGATCGAAATCAAGGATTTCGTCGACCTCGACGAGATCGACCCGATCTACTTCGACCACCCCTACTACCTCGGCCCCGACAAGGGCGCCGAGCGTGCCTACCAGCTGCTGGTCAAGGCGATGGAGGACCAGCGCAAGGTCGCGATCGCGCGCTTCGTGCTGCGCAACAAGGAGAACCTCGCGGCGATCCGGCCGATGGACGGGGCGCTGACGATGGCGACGATGCGCTTCCACGACGAGGTCGTCTCCCCCGACGACCTCGACGACGTCCTCCCCGAGAAACAGGCGAAGATCGAGAAGCGGGAGCTCGACATGGCGAAGCAGCTGATCGAGTCGCTCTCGACCGATTTCGAGGCCGAGAAATACGAGGACGAGTACCGCGACAAGCTGCTGTCCCTGATCGAGCGCAAGGCGAAGGGCGAGGACATCGTCTCGGCGCCGACCGAGGAGCCCACGCCGACCAAGGCCCCCGACCTCATGGCCGCGCTCGAGGAGAGCCTCGCGGCGGTCGGCGGCGAGGAGCTCGGCAAGGGCTCGGGTTCGAAGGCGTCCAAGTCGAAGAGCTCGCCGTCCAAGCCGGCGGCGAAGAAGTCGGGGGGCTCCGGTTCCAGCCGTAAGTCGAAGCCGAGGTCGAAGGCAAAGGCCTGAAGGCCCTTTCGGTGCGGGGTCCTGATCGCCCGCGCGCTGCGCGCGCGCGGCGAAGCACGTTCGAGGCGGAGCTCTCGCCGGCGCTGCGCGCCGCGGTCGCGCGGCTCTTCGACGCCCGCGACGATCCCGAGCGGATGCGCTCGCTCTTCGACCGCAACGACCTCCCGATGGTGAGCTTCGACGACGAGCGCCGCTACCGCGACGCCAACCGCCCCGCGCGCCTGCTCTTCCGCAAGAGCCTCGAGGAGATGCGCGCGCTGCGGCTCGAGGACCTGGCTCCCCCCGGCGCCCTCCCCCACCCGGAGCACGCCCTCGACGAGCTGCTCGCCGAGGGGTTCGCGACGGGCAGCTACGAGATGGGGTTCGAGGACGGCAGCCGCCTACCGATCGTCTTCTGGACCCTGGCCCACGCGCTCGACGGGATGAACGTCTCGGTCTTCCTCCCCGCCGACTGGTCGGAGCAGGAGCTCCTCCCCGCCGCCCGCGGCGGCGGGCGCCGCGCGCTCACCGAGCGCGAGCTCCAGGTCCTGCGACTCGCCGCCGAAGGATCCTCGGGGCCGCGGATCGCGCAGCAGCTCGGGATCAGCCCGACCACCGTCAAGACCCACTTCGAGAACATCTACGAGAAGCTCGGGTCGCCCGACCGGGCCGCCGCGGTCGCGACCGCGCTCCGCCTCGGCCTGATCGAATAGCCGGGCTGATTAGGGTGTCGCGGGTGGCGGGCAAGAGCCGAGACGTGGACGTCGAGGGCCGCACCCTCTCGATCTCCAACCTCGACAAGGTCCTCTACCCCGAGGCCGGGTTCACCAAGGGTGAGGTGATCGACTACTACGCGCGGATCGCGCCGGCGATGCTCCCTCACCTGCGCGACCGCCCGCTGACCCTGCGGCGCTACCCGAATGGGGTCGCCGACAAGTCCTTCTTCGAGAAGCGCTGCCCGAAGCACCGGCCCGACTGGGTGGAGACAGCGCCGATCGACACGAGCGAAGGCCCGATCGACTTCTGCATGTGCCAGGACCAGGCGACCCTGGTCTGGGTCGCCCAGCTCGCCGCGCTCGAGCTGCACCCGTCCCTCTCGCGCGCCCGGGACATGGACCACCCCACCGTTGTCGCCTTCGACCTCGACCCCGGCCCTCCCGCCGACATCGTCGACTGCTGCCACGTCGCGCTGCGCCTCCGCGAGCTCTTCGGCAGCTTCGAGCTCGAGTGCTTCCCGAAGACGTCGGGCTCGAAGGGGATGCAGGTCTACGTCCCGCTCAACTCGAAGGCCGGCTACGAGCGGACGAAGCCGTTCGCGAACGCCGTCGCGAAGCTGCTCGAGAAGCAATCGCCCGACAAGGTGGTCTCGAAGATGGCGAAGGCGGAGCGCAAGGGCAAGGTCTTCGTCGACTGGAGCCAGAACGACCGGGCGAAGACGACGATCTGCGTCTACAGCCTGCGCGCCCGAGAGCACCCGACCGCCTCCACCCCGCTGCGCTGGGAGGAGGTCGAGGCGACCGCGGGGTCGGGCGAGGCGGAGGCCCTGCGCTTCGAGGCGGGCGCGGTCCTCGAGCGGGTCGCGGAGCACGGCGACCTGTTCGCGCCGGTCCTCGAGCTCGAGCAGGAGCTCCCGGACCTGTAGGGGCGCCGCTCGCGGGCGCCGGCGCTACGCGACCGGCAGCGAGCGCGCCGCCGTCGCCGGGCGGCGAGCGCGGCGGACGGCGCGGATCGCCGTGCCCAGCCGGCGCGAGGCCTCCCGCATCTCGCCCGGCTCGAGGAAGCCGAACGAGAGCCGCATGTGGGTGCGCCGGGGACGCTCGGGGAGCATCGCGGCGCCGGGGATGAAGGCGACCCCCTGGCGGACGGCCTCGTCGAGCAGCTCGCGGTCGTCGAGCGCTTCGTCGAGGGTGAGGAAGAGGTGGCCGCCGCCCAGCGGATGGACCCAGCTCGCGACCGTGGAGAGCTCGGCCTCCAGACCCTCGAGCAGCGCGTCGCGGCGCTCGCGGTAGAACGGGATCACGCGCTCGGCGAGGTGGCGCTCGTGGTCGCCGCTCGCGAGGAACCGGGCCCCGATCAGCTGGGTGAGCGTCACCGAGTGGGTGTCGTCGAGCCGCTTCTGGCGCGCGATCCGCTCGAGCACCGGACCGCTGGCGGCGACCCAGCCGAGGCGGAGCCCGCCCCCGACGGTCTTCGTCAGCGAGTCGACGTAGACCACGTGCTCGGGTGCCTCCGCGCGCAGCGCGGGCAGCGCCTCGCCCTCGAAGCGGATGTCGCCGTAGATCCCGTCCTCGAGGATGAAGAAGCCGTGGCGGCGGGCGAGCTCGACGAGATGCTCCCGGCGCTCGGCCGAGAGGTCGCGGCCGGTCGGGTTGTTGAGCCGCGGCTGGACCGCGAGCATGCGGATCTCGTGCCGGCGGAGGAGCTGCTCGAGCGCTTCGGTGTCGATGCCGTCGTCGTCGATCGGGACCGGCAGGATGCGGGCGCCGGTCGTGCGGACCGAGTCGATCACGCCGAAGAAGCTCGGCGACTCGCAGGCCGCGACGTCACCCGGCCGCAGGATCGCGCGGGCGACCAGCGCGAGCGCCTGGCGTGCCCCGGTGGTGCTGATGATCGCGTCCGGGTTCTCGCGGGTCCCACGGCGCGCCATGTGCTCGGCGATCGCGGCCCGCAGCTCGCGGGGGCCTTCGATCGCCGTGTACTGGAGAGCCTCGGCCCCGTCGTCGGCGAGGACCTGCGCGGTGATCTCGGAGAGCCGCTCGAGCGGATAGAGCGAGGATGCCGGGTAGCCGACCGACAACGGCAGCAGGTCGGTGGCGTCGGCCTGGTCGGCCTGCATCAGCATGTCGGTGACGACGCGATCCGAGTGCATCTCGATCTCCTCGGGCAGCGCGTAGTGCTGCCAGCCCGGGTCGGGCGCGCCGTTCCGCCCCGCGGTCGGCGCGGTTGTCGCCGCCACCGAGGCACGCACGTAGGTACCGCTGCCGACACGGCCGGTCACCAATCCCAGGTCGGCGAGCTTGCGATAGGCGCGGGCGGCGGTCAGATGGTTGACGCCGGCCAGCTCGGCGACTTCGCGGGTCGGCGGCAGGCGGTCCCCGGGACCGAGGTCACCCGCCTCGATCGCCGCCGAGAAGACGTCGACGATCTGCTGCGCGAGCGAGACCTCGCCGTCGCGATTGATGTCAGACAATACTTGTTTGTAGGACATTGACTAAACCTTTGACCTAGCTATCCTGGTACCCGACTCGGCGATTGTAACGCCTCAGACCCGAAAAATCCAGACGCAAAGGACGATCACATGTATTACACGTCTAACACAATCGAGGAGCACGATCGAGCCGTGACGATCCGGCGCGCCGACACCGCCGAGTGGGACGCGATCGATCGTCTCGCCCAGCGTGACTCCGCCCCGCCCCCGCCCCGCGACGAGATGCTCGTGGCCGAGGTCGGCGGCGAGATGCGCGCCGCGGTCGCGGTGCGAAACGGCTACGCGATCGCCGACCCGTTCGCCCCCAGCGCCGAGCTCGTCGACCTGCTCCGCGCCCGCGCCGAGCAGATCGCCGGCCCGGATCGGGAGCTCGCCCGAAGCGCCCGCCCGAGCGTGTTCTCGCTCGAGTGGCTGCGCGGGCCCGATCGCTCGCAGGCTCGCTAGCGGCGCCGGGCGGCGTCGGGTCAGCTCGGCGATCGCCGGCAGGCGCTAGCCGAGCGGCTGGCGGACGACCGGCTTGCGGCTGGCGCGGGCCTCGTCGAGGCGGCGGACCGGGGTGGTGTATGGCGCGTTGCGGGCGATCCCGGGGTCGGACTCGGCCTCCTCGAGGATCGACTCGATCGCCTCGGCGAAACCGTCGAGGCTCTCCTTCGTCTCGGTCTCGGTCGGCTCGACCATCAGCGCCTCGTCGACGAGCAGCGGGAAGTAGACGGTCGGCGGGTGGAAGCCGTAGTCGAGCAGGCGCTTGGCGATGTCGAGCGTCCTGATCTCGAGCTCGCGCTTCGCCGGGCCGCCGGAGAGGACGAACTCGTGCATGCAGGTCCGCTCGAACGCGGCCGGGAGGTACTTCCCGGCGCGGCCCGCGGCGAGCTTCGCCATCAGGTAGTTGGCGTTCAGAACGGCGGTGTCGGTGGCCTCGGCGAGGCCGTCGCCGCCGAGGCTGCGGATGTACGCATAGGAGCGGACGAAAACGCCGAAGTTGCCCGCGAAGCCGCGCAGGCGGCCGATCGACTTCGGCGCGTCGTAATCGAGGTCGAAGCTCGGGCCGGCCCCGTTGGTGCCCTCCGCGCGGACGATCCGGGGCACCGGCAGATACGGCTGAATCCGCTCTGAGACCGCGATCGGGCCCGCGCCGGGCCCGCCGCCGCCGTGGGGCTGCGAGAAGGTCTTGTGGAGGTTGAGGTGGACGATGTCAAAGCCCATGTCGCCCGGCCGCGAGCGGCCCATGATCGCGTTCAGGTTGGCGCCGTCGTAGTAGAGGGTGCCCCCGGCGTCGTGGACGACCTGTGCGATCTCGCGGATGTTCGAGTCGAAGAGGCCGAGCGTGTTCGGGTTGGTGAGCATCAGGCAGGCGGTGCGCTCGGAGGCCTTCTCGCGCAGGTCGTCGACGTCGACGCCGCCGCGCTCGTCGGTCGCGACCTTGACGACGTCGTAGCCCGCCATCGTCACGGTCGCCGGGTTCGTACCGTGGGCGGTGTCGGGGGTGAGCACCTCGGTGCGCTCCTCGCCGCGGTCGGCGTGGAAGGCGCGGGTCAGCATCAGCCCGGCGAGCTCGCCGTGGGAGCCGGCCGACGGCTGCAGGCTGACGTACGGCAGGCCGCAGATCTCGGCGAGGGCCTCCTGGAGGTTCCACATCAGCTCGAGCGCACCCTGGGCGCGGCGGGGCTCCTGCGCCGGGTGCAGGCGGGCGTGCCCGGGGAGGGCAGCGACGCGCTCGTTCAGGCGCGGGTTGTGCTTCATCGTGCACGAGCCGAGCGGATAGAAGCCGGTGTCGAGGTCGAAGTTGCGCCGCGAGATCCGGTTGTAGTGGCGGACGATCTCGGGCTCGGAGATCTCGGGAAGGTTCGCGGGCTCCGCCCGGAGGTGCTTGGCGGGGATCAGGTCCTCGAGCGGGGTCGCGGGGACGTCGGCCGGCGGGATCGCGGCGGCGCGCCGGCCGGGGACGGAGCGCTCGAAGATCGTGGTGACCGGCTCTCGCTGAGCGGGCGTCGGAACGTCAGCGGAAAAGGGCACGTGGGGAGGCGTCACGGGGCCACCTCCGCCGCAACTGTCGACTTATCGCCACCTGTCGGCGATATCTCGCCAACCGCGCGCTCCAGGGCCTCCGCCAGGCGGTCGATGTCCTCCTTGCTGCGCCGTTCCGTCAGCGCCACGAGCAGGCCGTCGGAGAACTCCGGGTACTCGCGCGCCAGCGGGTAACCGGCGGCGATCCCTTCCTCCGCGCAGAGATCCAGCACCTTCTCGACCGGCGCGTCCACCCGCACCGCGAACTCGCGCACCACCGGGGCCTCGTGCAGCAGCTCGACGCCGTCGATCGCCGCGAGGCGCTCGCGGGCGTAGGCGGTCCGGCGGACGAGCAGCTCGCCGAGCTCGCGGAAGCCCCGCTTGCCGAGCCAGCTCAGGTAGATCACGCCCGCGAGCGCGTTCAGGGCCTGCGAGGTGCAGATGTTGTGGGTGGCCTTCTCGCGCCGGATGTGCTGCTCGCGGGTCTGCAGGGCGAGCACGAAGCCGCGGCGGCCGTCGACGTCCTCGGTCTCGCCGGCGATCCGGCCGGGCATGCGGCGGGTGTGCTCCTCGGTCGCGGCGAAGAAGCCGAACGACGGCCCGCCGAAGTCGAGGCGGTTCCCGAGCGCCTGGCCCTCGCCGAGCGCGACGTCGAAGCCGCACTCCCCGGGCGGGCGCAGGACGCTCATCGCGATCGGGTCGACCGCCGCGATCGCCAGGGCGCCGGCCTCCTTGGCGGGCGCCGCGAGCGCCTCCAGGTCCTCGACCGCGCCCAGGAAGTTCGGGCTCTGCACGAAGACGGCGGCGGTCTCCGAATCGACGGCCGCGGCGATCGCGGCGGGGTCGGTCACCCCGTCGGTGAGGTCGACCTCGATCACCTCGGCGCCGAAACCGACCGCGTAGGAGCGCAGGGTCTCGCGGCTGTGGGGGTGCAGGCCGCGCGAGACGACGAAGCGCTTGCGGTCTTTGGTCGCGCCGATCGCCAGGTACCCGGCGGACGCGACCGAGGACGGTCCCTCGTACAGCGAGGCGTTCGCGATCGGAAGCCCGGTCAGCTCCGAGATCGCGGTCTGGAACTCGAACATCGCCTGCAGGCCGCCCTGCGAGATCTCGGGCTGGTAGGGGGTGTACGGCGTGAGGAACTCCGAGCGCGAGATGATCGCGTCGACGAGCGCCGGGACGTAGTGGTCGTAGTAGCCCGCGCCGATGAAGCAGGTCTCGGACTCGGCGTCGGCGTTGCGGGCCGCGAGCGCTCGCAGGTGGTCGTAGACCTCGCTCTCGCCGAGGCCGTCGGGGAGCTCGAGGGGGCGGTCCAGGCGGACCTCGGCGGGCAGCTCGTCGAACAGATCGTCGACCGTGCTCGCGCCGATCTCGGCGAGCATCGCCTCGCGGTCGGCGTCCGTGGCTGATGTGTAACGCGTCACGAAGTCGTCAGTCTCCTTCGCGGATGGATGCTAGTGAGGCCTCCCACGTCAACCTGATGCGCTTCAGCGCCCTCGCCACGGAGCTCGCCGATGGCGGCGAGGTGGACGACCGCGGCGACGAGCTCCTTTACCGCGATCCGCACCCCTTCGCCTTCTTCTCCGGGGCGATCCGCGGCCACTCGCGCCCCGACGGCGCCGAGCTCGTCGAGCG
>DASUSH010000090.1:0-30320 GCA_036375215.1 Solirubrobacterales bacterium | reverse complement strand
TAACGGGCGGCGACCCGCTCCCGCTCGCCTTCGATATCGCCGAAGAGGAAGAGCTCATCGAGGACGAGCTGCCCGCTCCGGATCCGACTGCGGCGTTCGAGCTGGCGCCGGAGCCCGAGCCGTTTATCCCGGATCCGCTGCCCGAACCAGAACTCGAGCCGGAACCCGAGCCGGAGCCGGAACCGGAGCCGGTAGCGCGCTACGAGGAGCCGGCCCCGGAGCCCGAGCCGGCGATCGAACCCGAGCCGGAACCGGAGCCGGAGCCCGAGCCCGAGCCCGAGCCGGAACCCGAGCCGGAGCCGGAGCCGGAGCCGGAGCTCGAGCCGGAACCAGAACCCGAGCCGGATGCGCCCGAGCCCGCGGCGGATGCGCCCGCCGAGCGGCCGAGCACCGGCAGCCCGAGCACCGAGGAGCTGATCGCCCAGCTCAAGGGCGGCGACTCGCCGGCGAAGCCCGGGGGCGGGGGTGGGGGAGACGCCGCCGCCCGCCTCGTCGCGATGAACATGGCGCTCGACGGCTCCTCGCGCGAGGAGGTCGACGCCCACCTGGCCGAGGAGTTCGACCTCGCGGACCGCGACGCGCTCCTCGACGAGGTCTTCGACCGCGTCGGGAAGTAGCCGGGCGGCCTACGCGTCGCGCCGGAACGTGCCGGGAGCGCCTCCGGCCCGCGCCCCGGACGTGTACGCCACCATGTCCTGCGACCAGAACTCGACGACGTTGCCGTCCGGGTCGGTTACGTAGATCGCCCGGCCGGGGCCGAGCTGGATCGGGCCCTCCACCTTGGCGCCGCGCTCCTCGAGCCGCGCGTGCATCCGGTCGATCTCCCCGTCCTCGACGTGGAAGGCGAAGTGCACGTGCGCGCCGCCACGCCCGCCGGCGAGGCCGACCTGCTCGGTCCAGAGCCCGAGCCGCGCCGAGTCGCCGATCAGGTACCAGTAGCGCCCGTCGCGGCCCTCGCCGTAGAGCGTCTCCTCGAACCCGAGCTGGTCGTGATAGAAGGCTCGGGCCGCGTCCAGGTCCGCGACCTCGAGGACCAGCTCCGAGATCCCGCTCGTGCGCGGCGCCTCGCTCATGCGGCCGAGCCTAGAGCCTGCGCGATCCGGGCGACGACGGCAAATGACTCGTCGGTGATCTGGCGCCAGGTGACGCGGATAACGCGGTACCCGCACGCCGTCAGCTCCGCATCGCGGGCGCGATTCCGCTCGAACGCGAATCGCGACGAGTGGTAGCGAAAGCCGTCGACCTCGGCGACGAGGCGCTGATCCGGCCAGAGCATGTCGACCTCGTAGGGGCCGACGCGCGCGTTCGTCCGCGGGATGGGTAGACCGGCGGCGCGGATCAGTGCCAGGAGGCAGCGCTCGGCTTCGGAGCGGGTGATTCCGCTCGCGCCGTCGTTGGTCGCGAGCGCGCGTAACGCGCGGGCACCGCGGTGCCGTCGGCGTTGGGCAAGCAAGGCGCGCAGGTCGGAGGATTTCGTCAGATCCAGGACCTGCGCCTCGTTCAGGGCGCGCTCGAGGGTGCGGGTGTCGACCTCCGCCGCGAGATCGAGGAGCGTGCGCACGGGGGTGGTGACCGGAACGCCCCGGTGGATGGTGGCTTCGCTCGAGTGGAGCGATCGGGTGCGGTGGATTTGGACGCCCGGCTTGGGTCGGGACGTTCTTCGGGCGAGCAGGACCGCGATCGGTCCTGGCTGCGCGGAGCGGGGGAGCAGACCCCAGAGTTGGGCGGCACTCAGATGGCTCAAGATGGCGCCCTGGCCGCAAGCCATCACGGCGGCGAGCTCGTCGGCGAACTCCGGCGCCGCCTCGTGACCGAGCCGGTACACGCCAGGGAACTTCCGGATCAGGCGTCCCGACTCGATCCAGTTGTCGATCGTCCTCGCGGGCAGACCGCAGCGCTCGAGCTGACGACGCGTCACGTTTCCCTTTTGCCGACGGGCAAGCGCGGCGATCCGCCGCGTCCGACCGGCGGCACCGGCGTCGACGTGACGCGAAGGACCGGCTCCCGGGTTCGTGTTGCGATCAGCGCCGATATAGGCGTCAAGTCACCGCGCCCGGCCCGCGCCCCCCGCCACGTGTCACTTTGACGCCACCCCCCTCGCACGACTCCCCTTATTGCGTCGTTTTTCGTCTCGATTGGCGTGCGAATCCCCCGGAGAGCCGCCCGATCCCACCCGTACACTTGTTCGCACCCATGGCCGCCTCCGAGAAGATCGTGATCTCCGGCGCCCGCGAGCACAACCTCAAGGGCGTCGACGTCGAGATGCCGCGCCACGCGCTCGTCGTCGTCACCGGGCTCTCCGGGTCGGGGAAGTCGAGCCTCGCCTTCGACACGATCTACGCCGAGGGCCAGCGCCGCTACGTCGAGTCGCTGTCGGCCTACGCGCGCCAGTTCCTCGGCCAGATGGACAAGCCCGACGTGGACTCGATCGAGGGCCTCTCGCCGGCGATCTCCATCGACCAGAAGACGACCTCGCGCAACCCGCGCTCGACGGTCGGCACCGTCACCGAGATCTACGACTACCTGCGCCTGCTCTGGGCGCGGATCGGCAAGCCCTTCTGCCACAACTGCGGAGAGCCGATCGCGGGCCAGTCGCTCGAACAGATCACCGACCGCGTCCTCACCCTCGCCGAGGGCACCCGCTTCATGGTCCTTGCCCCGGTCGTCCGGGAGCGCAAGGGCGAGTACGGGCGGATGCTCGAGGAGATGCGCGGCCAGGGCTACGCCCGTGCGGTGATCGACGGCGAGCTGCGCCGCCTCGACGAGGAGATCGTGCTCGACAAGAAGTACAAGCACGACATCTCGATCGTCGTCGACCGGCTCGTGATGAAGGAGGGGATCCGCAAGCGCCTCTCCGAGTCGATCGAGGCCGCCTCGCAGCTCGCCGACGGACTCGTCGAGGTCGAGATCCTCGACGGCGAGGCCTCGGCGCCGACCAACGGCGCGCCCGGCGTCCAGGTGCTGAGCGGCCCGTCGGCCGGCAAGCGCGGGGAGACCTTGCTCTTCTCGGAGAAGTTCGCCTGCCTGAACTGCGGCGCCTCGATGCCCGAGCTCGAGCCGCGGATCTTCTCCTTCAACTCGCCCCACGGGGCCTGCCCGCGCTGCCACGGGCTCGGCTTCCAGCGCGTCATCGACCCCGAGCTGATCGTCCCCGACCCGGCGCTCTCGATCGCCGACGGTGCCCTGCAGCCGTTCACGAGCTCGGCCTCGCGCTATTACCGCCGCCTGATGGAGACGGTCGCCGAGGCCTACGACATCGACATCGACACCCCCTGGCAGGATCTCCCCGAATCCGACCGCGACGTGATCCTCGAGGGCACGGGCGACGAGCGGCACACCGTGAGCTACAAGAACCGCTACGGGCGGCGGCGCAGCTACCGCGTCCGCTTCGAGGGCATCCTGAACGGGCTCGAGCGCCGCTACGAGCAGACCGACTCCGACAACACCCGCGAGAAGATCGAGCAGAGCATGGCGCTGCGCCCCTGTCCGGAGTGCGACGCTGCCCGGCTGAGGCCCGAGAGCCGCTCGGTCCGGGTCGGCGGCCTCGGCATCCACGAGTACTCGGCGTTCTCGGCGAAGGCGGCGCTCGAATGGATCCGCGCGCTGGAGATGACCGAGACCGAGCGCGCGATCGCGCGCCTCGTCGTCCGCGAGATCGAGGAGCGGCTCTCCTTCCTCGACGCGGTCGGGATCGGCTACCTCTCCCTGGAGCGAGCCGCGACCACGCTCTCCGGCGGCGAGGCGCAGCGGATCCGGCTCGCGACCCAGATCGGCTCGAGCCTCGTGGGGGTCCTCTACATCCTCGACGAGCCCTCCATCGGCCTCCACCAGCGCGACAACGCGAAGCTGATCGGCACGCTCGAGCGCCTCCGCGACCTCGGCAACACCGTGATCGTCGTCGAGCACGACGAGGGCACGATCCGCGCGGCCGACCACGTCGTCGACCTCGGCCCGGGCGCCGGCGAGCACGGCGGGCACGTCGTCGCCGAGGGCACGCCGAGGCAGATCACGCGGATGGCCGAGTCGCTGACCGGCCAGTACCTCTCCGGCAAGCGCTCGATCCCCACCCCGGAGGAGCGCCGCACGAAGCGCGGCGAGATCGTCGTCCGCGGCCCGCGCCAGCACAACCTGAAGGCCGACGACGCGGCCTTCCCGCTCGGCGTCTTCACCTGCGTCACCGGCGTCTCCGGGTCCGGCAAGTCGACGCTGGTAAACGAGATCCTCTACCGGGCCGTCGGCAACCGCCTGCACCGCGCCCGGCTGCGGCCCGGCGCCCACGCCGGAATCGACGGGGTCGAGCAGGTCGACAAGATCATCAACATCGACCAGTCGCCGATCGGGCGCACGCCCCGCTCGAACCCGGCCACCTACACCGGCATCTTCGACCACATCCGCGAGCTCTTCACGAAGACGAAGGAGGCCCGCGCGCGCGGGTACAAGCCGGGGCGCTTCAGCTTCAACGTCAAGGGAGGCCGCTGCGAGGTCTGCAAGGGCGACGGCCAGATCAAGATCGAGATGCACTTCCTGCCGGACGTCTACGTGCCCTGCGAGCAGTGCCACGGCCGCCGCTACAACCGCGAGACGCTCGAGGTCCGCTTCAAGGGCCGCAACATCGCCGACGTGCTCGAGATGTCGGTCGGCGAGGCGGTCGAGTTCTTCGCCCACATCCCGAAGATCCACCGGCGCCTGCAGACGCTGCACGACGTCGGCCTCGACTACATCCGCCTCGGCCAGCCGGCGACGACCCTCTCCGGCGGCGAGGCGCAGCGGGTGAAGCTCGCCACCGAGCTCTCCAAGGTCGCCACCGGCGACACGCTCTACATCCTCGACGAGCCCACCACCGGCCTCCACTTCGCCGACGTCCAGCGACTGCTCGAGGTGCTGGGCCGCCTCGTCGACAACGGCAACACGGTGGTCGTGATCGAGCACAACCTCGATGTGATCAAGTCGGCCGACCACCTGATCGACCTCGGCCCCGAGGGCGGCGAGGGCGGGGGCGAGATCGTCGCCACCGGCACGCCCGAGCAGGTCGCCGGCGTCCCGGCGTCGCACACTGGCCGCTTCCTCGCGGAGCTGGTCGAGCCCGAGACGCCGAAGGTCAGGCGGGCGCGCAAGGCGAAGCCGCGCGAGCCGGTCGCGGCCTGAGCTCCCGGCGGCCTAGCCGCCGAGCTCGAGCGAGTCGATCTTCCAGCCGTCCTCGTCCGCGAAGGTGGCGTCGGCGGTGTTGTCCTCGCCGTCGACCGTGAACTCGATCGTCCCGGTGGCCGTGTCGCCGTCGATCTCGAGACCGGTCACGGTCGCCGAGTCCGACGGGACGACGTCCTCAGCGTCGCGGCAGGCCTGCTCGGCCTCCTCGGGCGTCTGGTCGCTGAGGCCGGCGGCCTCCTCGTAGAAGTTGGCGGTGAAGAAGTCGCAGGCGCCGGGGTCGGCGGTGACGAACACCCGCTCCACGGCCTCGTCGATCTGATCCTCGGCGGAGTCGCGGATCAGGAAGAACCAGGCGGCGGCGGCCGCGAGCACCAGGACGATCCCGCCGGAGAGGAGCCAGAGCCACAGGCCCGGGCCCCGCTTCCGCCGGCCCGGGGGAGGCGGCCCGCCGGGCGCGCCGAACCTCGGTGGCGTCTGCGCGGCGGCGGGTGGCGGGGGCGGGGGAGGCGCCGCGGGCGCTGCCGGCCGGGGCTCGGCGCGCGGCGGCTCCGCGGCCGGCGGGACGGGCGCCCCGGCTACCGTCGGGGCCGGGCCCGGGGACTCCGAGATCCTCGTCACGCCGGCGGGGGGCGGGACGGCCTCGGTCGCGATCTCGGTCTGGCCGACGCGGATCGTCTCGCCGCCCGAGATCCTCCGCGGGCCCTCGATCCGATCGCCGTCCACGAGCGTCCCGTTGCGGGAGCCCAGGTCTGTCACCTCGGCCCCGCCGCCGGGAAGCGGCTTGATCGCAGCGTGCCGGCGCGAGATCTCGTCGTCGTCCTCGATCGTGACGTCGCAGTCCTCGCGGCCGACGATGAGCTCCCGCTCGCCGAGCTCGATCTCGCGGGCGCCCTTCCCGATCTTCAGCGTCAGCGCCAAGGAGGCGCGAACCTATCCGATCTCGATCCGGGGGCGGCCGCGGGGACCGCCCGCCGCGCCTCTCGGCGCCGGCCGTGGGCCGCCCGCTAGGGTCGTGACGATGTGCGTCACCGACATCGAGGTCGCGATCGCGATCGCGCGCGAGCGGCGGCGTGAGCGCCGCGAGCGCCGGGCGCGGCGCCGCTCGCCGCCACCGCGGCCTTCTCGGCAGCTCGCGTGAGCGATCCTCCCGGCGGCTGGCGCCTGTGGTGGCTCAAGCGCCGCTGGTACGAGCGCAACGGGCGCCTCGGCCGGCGCTGGCGAATCAACCGCCACATGGCGCGCTCGGGCGCCTTCATCCGCCACCCGGTCGACGGCGAGGTGCTGGAGGCACTCGACGAAGGCCGGCTCACGATCGGCGAGGGAACCCTGCTCGAGCCGGGCTGCTGGATCACGATGGCGCCCGCTGCGCGGATCTCGATCGGCAGCGGGTGCTTCCTGAACAAGAACACGATGCTCGCGGCTCAGGAGAGGATCGAGATCGGCGACCACGTGATGTTCGCGAACCACTGCTTCGTCGGCGACGCCGATCACCGCTTCGACGATCCCGAGACGCCGGTCACCCAGCAGGGCTTCGTCGCCCGCGGCCCGGTGCGGATCGGCTCCAACGTCTGGTTCGGGGTCGGCTGCGTCGTCACCGGCGGCGTCGAGATCGGTGACCGCGCCGTGATCGGCGCCAACTCGGTCGTGACCCGCGACGTCCCCGCCGCGAGCATCGCCGCCGGCGCCCCGGCGAAGGTGCTGCGCGAGATCGAGTTCGAGGGCGGCGGGTAGCCGCTAGGTTTGGCGCCCATGCGCGCCCTGGTCACGATCGCGGCTCTGATCGCCGCGCTCGCCGCACTCGCCGGCTGTGGCGGCGACGACGAGACCACCACCGCGGCCCAATCGGCCACCTCGACGACCGCGGCGGAGAGCACGACGACCTCCACCGAGGCGACGACCGATGACCCCTCGGACCCGGGCGGGGGCACCGATGACGGCGGAGGCGGGGGCGAGGCCTCCTCGGGGCCGGGCAGCGACCCGGAGAGCGCGCTCGAGGCGTTCTTCACCTCCGGCGACCCCGACCTCGTGTGCGGCGAGCTCGCCACGCAGGAGCTGCTCGCGAGCGCCTACGGCGACGAGCGGGGCTGCCGCCAGGCCCAGGTGCCCGCCGCGATCCCGAAATCGATCGACATCAAGGAGATCGAGATCGATGGCGAGACGACCGAGGCGGTCGTCGTCCCCGACGGCGGGCCCAACGACGGCTTCGAGCACGAGGTCGTGCTCGTCCACGAGGGCGACGCCTGGCAGGTCGACTCGCTCGAGGCCGACATCCCCGCCGGCCCCTAGCCACACCCTGCGGGCTCCTTGCGCGCGCCGCCGCCGGATAGGCTGGCGCCGGCATGGGAGAGCTCGCGAGGGTCTGAGGTCGCCGGTCACCGCATCCAGGAAGTCGCCGGCCGCGGCGACGAGCGCCGCTCGCGCGCCTTCGCGATCGGCGCCGTCGGTGCCGCGCTCGCGCTGATCGCGCTCGCCGTCGTCCTCTTCACGAGCGGGGGCGGGGGAGACGCCGCGCCGTCGGCCGACCGGCAGGCCGACGCGGACATCCGCGACTCGATCGAGGCCGCCCGCGACGCCGCCCTCGCCGAGGACGCCGAGGGCTTCTGCGGCTATCTCTCGAGCGGCGTGATCGCGACGCTCGAGGCGAACGGCGACATCGACGACACCGTCCCGACCTGCGCCGACCTCGTCGAGGCCAACGCCTCGAGCGTGGCCGCGGCGGCCGCCACCGAGCCCCGGATCGCCGACATCGCGGTAACCGGCGACACCGCGAGAGTCACCGGCGAGCTCGGCGGCAGCGGATCGAAGCGCTTCGTCGAGCTCGGCGAGCCCGTGATCGTCGGCTTCGCCAACGAGGGCGGTACCTGGAAGCTCGACGAGCTCCCCGACACCGGCTGATCGCCGTCCGCTGGACTAGGGCTACGCGATCACCGGCCGGGCCGGCCAGGCGTCCCGTGCCGTGGCGCGCCGCCGCCTCGAACCGGGGCAGCGGCTGGCTCGCGCAGGCCCCGCTCGGCCGCCGGGCGCCGGCTCGCCGGCGCGGTCGAGTTGACCGCTCGCAGGCTGGAGCAGTACGCGAGCAGCTCCTCGCGGAGCTCGCCGATCGAACCGAGTCGCCGCTCGATCGTCTCGATCCAGCGGAGCTGCTCCTCGGGGATGCGGGCCCCGTCGCTCTCCGCGAGCAGCTCGAGGTATCCCACCACGGGGGTGACCGATGTCCGCAGCTCGGTCGCGAGCGCGGCCGGGTCGCGGGCGGGAATCGGGGGCGTGCCAGTCACGGGCCCCAGGATCGCCCGTCCGCAGATGAGCGAAGCCGGAAGCCGGTATGAATTGCGCATGACGCGCGCCCGGGTGCTGCTGATCGAGGACGAGGCGGACATCCGCGCCCTGTTGCGGAACGTCGTCGAGCGCGAAGGCATGCAGGTGATCGAGGCCGGCGACGGCCGCGAGGGACTGCGCGCCTTCTACAAGTACCAGCCCGACCTGGTCGTCCTCGACCTCGGCCTGCCCGAGCTCGACGGCTTGCAGGTGCTGGAGCGGATCCGCGAGCTCGGGGACGTGCCGGTGCTGATACTCAGCGCACGCGGGAGCGAGCTCGACAAGGTGCGGGGGCTTCGCGGTGGCGCCGACGACTACCTGACCAAGCCATTCGGCCGCCAGGAGCTCGTCGCCAGGATGGAGGCGATCATCAGGCGCGCCGGGGTGCGGAACCCCGCGGTCGCCGAGGTCCTCGCCGACGAGCTGCTCGAGATCGACTTCCCGCACCGGCGGGTGACAGCGGCCGGTAACGAGGTCGAGCTCACGCCCACGGAGTTCAGGCTCGCGGCGGCCTTCGCCCGCCACCCCGATCAGGTGCTCAGCCGCGATCAGATCCTGGAGATGGTCTGGGCGGACTCCTCCCGGCACTCGCCCGATCAGGTGCGGCTCTACGTCGGCTACCTGCGGCGCAAGCTTCGCGACGCGTCGGGCGCGGAGCCGATCGAGACCGTGCACGGGTTCGGGTATCGCTACTCCCCGCGACGGTAAGGCGGGCCAACCGGCTCATACGCGATCCACACAAGGCCCACCCGCCGTACTTATCCATGCCTCCGAAAGTGGTTGCCAGGCCCACACCGGGCCGTCTGTCAACAACCACAAGGAGGCACCATCATGGCCACATCACCTCGCCGCCGGCGGTTCATCTTCGGGGCGTTCACGCTCCTCGTCGTGGGCGTCGTCGGCTTCGTCTACGCGGCATGGACCGCGAGCGGGACCGGCAGCGGCTACGCGAAGGCACAGAACGGGAACGCCGTGACCACCAACGTGATCCCGTCGGCCGACGTCGCGGCCACCCTCTATCCGGGAGCCGATGGCAACCTGAAGCTCCAGGTCGCGAACTCGAACCCCTACCCGGTCAAGGTGACCGACGTCGGCCAGACGGCTGCGAGCACGATCACGTCGAACGTCCCCGCCTGCGACGCGGGTGGCACCGGCGTCACGGTGAACGCGACCACGCTCGAGGACGCGGTCACGTCCGGGAGCCCGATCCTGGTCCCGGCGAATGACTTCACCACCACCACCCTGAACAACGTCGTCCACATGAGCAACAGCTCGGACACGAACTGCCAGGGCGCGCGGTTCGAGGTCCCGGTCGATCTCGCCGCGGAGAGCAACGCGTCCTCCTGATCGGCGCGCAAGCCCGGTAAGCAGGAGTGAGGTGCCGTGATGGCAACCCGCGGCCCGGTCCCGAGGGACCGGGCCGCGGTCCTTCCGGCACGACTCATCCGCCCGACGCTGACTAGCTCCTACCTCCCACAGACACGATGCGACGATTGAAGACCGCGATCTACACCATCACCGCGATCGGCCTCTGCGCCGCCGGGCTCGCGCTCGCCGCGACCCGCGGTGGCCCGAGCGCAGGCTCGGATTCGCCGGCGTCGGCGCAGCGCCAGGCCGATGCGCCGGTGACGATCCGCGGTCAGGTGAGGGGGCTCTACCCCGGGGCGGGGAGCAAGCTGCGGCTGCGATTCGCCAATCGCAACCCGTTCGCCGTCGAGGTGACCAAGATTTCGGTACAGGCGCGGGCGAGCGAGACCGGCTGTCCGCCCGAGAGCCTTTTGATCGGTCCGCCGTCGCCGGCGACGAAGCATCTGCCGCCGCGAAGCCGGCGCACCGCGCGTGTGCAGGTCACGATGGCCCCGGACGCGCCCGATGCCTGCCTCGCGGCGCGGCTCCCGCTCGAGTTCACCGCAAGTTCTGAGCGGCTGATCGACAGGCGGGGCAGGGGCTGACGCAATGCGCGTGCGCGCCACCACTTTCTTTCTCGGCGTCCTCGTGGCCCTCGCGGTCGGCGTCACAGCCACCGCGAGCGCTGCCTGGACCGGCGATTCCCCGGGCGACGCGTACGCGGCCGCGACGAGCATCGAGTCCGGCAAGACCCCGACCGTCGCCGTCTCGGGTCGCAACGTTGCCGTGAACTGGAGCGCCAGCTCGGTCGCCGGCGGTCCGCAGGCCACCTCCTACGTGGTCAAGAGGTATGACGGCGCCGGGCAGGAGCAGGCGATCGGCGCCGGCTGCTCTGGAGACGTGAGCTCGACGAGCTGCACCGAGCACGCCGTGCCGGCCGGCACCTGGCGCTACACGGTGCGGCCGAAGTACTCGAGCTGGACGGGCGCCGAGAGCGCGGAGAGCTCGCAGGCGACGGTGGGCGCGCCCAGCCTCAGCGTCTCGCCCAACACCGTCAGCAGCCTGCCGCAGGCCCTCAGCGGCCAGATCCAGAACTTCATCACCGGGCAGAGCGTGACGTTCCGCCTCGACGATCCCACGAGCGGTCAGGTCCTGACCGGCAGCATCACCCCGAGCCCGGTGCCGAACAACGGGACGGCGAATCTCTCGGTCACGCTGCCGTCCGGGGTCTCGAATGGCAACCACACGATCTATGCGCTCGGTAACCAGGGGGACCAGGCGAGCGCCAACGTGACCGTCTCGGTCGCGCAGCCGGTGACGATCAACACCTCGGCCTGGGATTTGCGCGACGCCTCATCGGGGACTGCGGTCAATCGTTCCGACGCGACCGCCTTCGACGACAATCTCGTCTTCCCCACCGACGCCGGGTTCACCAACGCCAACTTCAACAACGCCTTCGCGACAAACCGGTACTACCAGTGGGATTACAGCTCCCCGCTGCCCGCGGGGCTC
Source organism: Solirubrobacterales bacterium (assembly GCA_036375215.1). Lineage (GTDB taxonomy): Bacteria > Actinomycetota > Thermoleophilia > Solirubrobacterales > 70-9 > DASUSH01. The sequence continues at coordinate 18,998 of DASUSH010000090.1, read as the reverse complement.
TCGACTTCGAACGTCAGCTTCGACTTCCGCTTCCGCTCGAACGCCGGGGCCGAGGTGGGGTGCTTCTACTTCGACGTGATCAGCGCCGGCAACGTGATCGGCACCCACGGCTCGACGACGCCGGGGACCGCCTCGTCCCAGTGGTGCACCGACTCGACCGAGAAGCTGGTCTCGACCACGCTTCCCGAGGTGACCAGCACCAGCATCGCGAACGGCCTCCGGATCAAGGTCTACGGCTACGAGTCGGGCAAGAAGCCGATCTTCGTCGATCAGGCGACCGTCTCCGGCACCGCCGAGGGCAAGCCCTTCACCCTCTATGAGACGAGCGGCGTCAATGCCGCCGACACCAGCCCGCAGACCCTCCCGTGGAGCCTCGCTGCGGAGGATGGCGTCTTCTTCGTCAACGACACGAACTGGCAGAGCGCCTTCGGGTCCACTCTCACCCCGCAGCGATACACCCAGCTCAGCTTCCCCTCCTACGTGCCGAGCTCGGCGACGATCGACTCGGTCAGCTTCGAGCACCGCTACCAGGCGAGCTCGGGAAGCACGATCTGCTACTACCTCGACGCCTGGTCGGGCGCCGCACTACCTCCCTCGGGAGCGATCGGCACATATCCGAACCCGCCGGGCACGAACGGCGTCTCTTGCGCCGCCGGAACCGGGAGCTGGGTCAAGGACTCGGTCTCCATGCCGCAGGTCGACACCCCGGCGGAGGTCAACGGCCTGGTCCTGAGGCTCTACTACCGCACCAGCGCGGGAGGCGCGACGAAGACCCGCGAGGACTTCGCGAACCTGAAGATCACCTACCACTGATCGACCTGGCACGCGGTCCCGGACTGACCGCACAGCTGCCGAATTGGTTTTCGAAAACGGTGTCGCCCGCCGCGCGTGTCAGAGCGCCAAACCGAGCTGACCGCGGATCGCTCCGGCGGGGAATTCAGCGTTGTGGACGTTGGCGTAGAACTTCTCCGGCGTCCTCCTCAGCTTCTTCGCGATCTTCTCGCTGATCTTGACGCAGCCCTCTGACGCCGATGCGGTGAGGCCGTCGGGATCCTCGAACAGGGTGACCTTGATCGGTCCGTCGGTGCCCTGGGCGCCCTTGTGGATGTGGGCCGCCGTGGGCGGCCCGATCTTCTCCCAGCTGAGCGCGTAGCAGAGCTTGCGCTTACTGGGCTTCTTCACCGCCACGAACGCCTCTCCGCGACCGTTGCTGTCGCCTCCAGCGACTTCCTCATTGCCCTTCAGCTTCGCCGAGAGCTGACTCGCCGCCGCCCCCGAAAGCGCCGGGACGAGCAGTCCGACGGCGCCGAGCGCGAGCAGCGCAAGGGTGAGCTTGGACTTCGTCATCTTCCTACCTCCTCCAGAGTCTTCTTCTCCCGTAACCCCTTCGGGGCGCAAGAGGATCGCACCGGCCGATTGCGAGGACGAGCGGTCTTGGTCGGGGAGAACCTACACCCGGCGGACCGGTCGGTCCAGCCCCTGAGGTGCCGCGCTAGCTCACGACCTGGACGACCACGGTGCGCTCGCGCGGGCGGTCGTCGAAGTCGATCAGCACGAGCTGCTGCCAGGTCCCGAGGCCGAGGCGGCCGCCGGCGACCGGCACCGACTCGCTCGAGCCGATCAGCGAGGCGCGCTGGTGGGCGTGCGAGTTGGAATCGTGGTTCAGGCGGTTGTGCTCGTAGTCGCCCTCAGGCGGCACGAGGCGGTCGAGGAGAGCCCGCAGGTCGTGAACCCCGCCCGGCTCGTACTCCATCGTCGTCACCGCCGCGGTCGAGCCGCGGACGAAGGCGCTGGCGAGGCCCTCGGAGACCCCGGCCGCGGCGACGATCCTCCGCACGCCCTCGGTGATGTCGACGATGTCGGCGTCGCCCCGCGTGGTCAGCCTGAGCTCGCCGGTGTGGACCGCCATGCCGCCAACATAGAGCGAGCCGGGCCCGGGGGCCCGGCTCGCTCGAGTCGGTGCTGTCGTCGGGTCAGACGCCGCTGGGGTGCGGGCCGTGCCCGATGTGGAGCGCGTCCATCAGCCTCGGTACGAAGACCAGGGCGGAGAGACCGACGATCACGTAGAGGACGTCGGTGAACGTGCCGGTGCCGAAGATCTCGGCAAGCACGTTGGTCTCGCCGCCGGTCACTCCGAGGATGCCCCAGTTGAGGGCGCCGAGGACCATGATCACCAGAGCCACGGGCTCCAGTCGTCTCAGCATCTCCATCGCTACCTCGCTTTCCGCAAGGCCCGTGGCCGGATCGCGGCTCACGGGGTCGTAACGATTGTCACGAGTAGATACCCCACGATTTGCAGGCGGTTACCAGTCCCAGGCGCCTGCAGCGAGGCTTTCCTGGTCGAGGTAGCGACGCAGCCCGTCCAGCTCGGAGGGCTCGATCGAGTAGATGTGCTCGGGGCCCGGGAAGGAGCGCTCGCGCACCTCGCGCGCGTATTCGCTGACGCCCGCGACCATCTCCTTGCGGACCTCGGCATAGCGCTTGACGAACTTCGCCTGGTGGCCGCCGTAGATCCCGAGCAGGTCGTGCCAGACCAGCACCTGGCCGTCGGTGGCGACGCCGGCGCCGATCCCGATCACGGGGATCTCGAGCTTCGGCATCAGCGCCTCGGTGACGGCCGCGGGGATCGCCTCGAAGACGATCGCGAAGCAGCCGACGGCCTGGAGGGCGAGCGCCTCCTCGGCGATCTTCGCGGCGGCCTCCGCCGTCTTGCCCTGAGCCTTGTAGCCGCCGAGCGCCGTCGCGGTCTGCGGGGTGAGGCCGACGTGGCCCATCACCGGGATCCCGGCGCGCACGATCGCCCGGGCGCGGTCGACGGAGGCGCCGCCGCGCTCGAGCTTCACCGCGTCGACCTGAGCCTCCTTGACGAAGCGCTGGGCGCTCGCGATCGCGAGCTCGTTCGAGGCCTCGTAGGAGCCGAACGGCATGTCGCCGATCAGCATCGGCGTTTCGAGGCCCCGGCGGACGGCCGCGGTCAGCATGATCATCTCGTCGAGCGAGACCGGCGTCGTCGAGGCGTGGCCGAGCACGGTCATCGCCGCGGTGTCGCCGACGAGGACGACGTCGACCCCTGCTTCCTCGACGATCTGCGCGGAGGGGTGGTCGTAGGCGGTCACCATCACGATCGGCTCGCCCTTCGCCTTCATCTCGGCGAGCCGGGGGAGCGTCACCGGGGTCATCGCGCGCTCCCGAAGGGGACTGTCCCCTCGGTCCCCGCGCCGCGGAGCGTTCCCGGAACCTCGTCGCTCCATTCACGTCCCGACGCGTTCAGCAGGACCTCCGGGCTCGAGTCCACCTTGACCATCCGGTTGCGCTCGTCGACGTGGACGACGACCGGGGCGTAGGCATCGAGGTCCTCGCGGCCGTAGAGCGCGTAGCTGACGATGATCACGAGGTCGCCCTCGCTGACCAGTCGCGCGGCGGCTCCGTTCACCTTGACCTGGCCCTCCTCGCCCTCGATCGCGTAGGTGACCATGCGGGCGCCGTTGGCGATGTCCCAGATGTGGACCTGCTCGTTCGGCAGCAGGTCGGCCTGGCGCATCAGCTCGGGGTCGATCGAGACGCTGCCGACGTAGTCGACGTCGCAGGCGGTGATCGTCGCCCGATGGATCTTCGATTTGAGCATCTGCCGTTGCATCACTGCCCTCCGATGATGACGTTGTCGATCAGTCTCGCACCGCCGACATCGGCGGCGACCGCGACCAGCACGGGCCGGCCGTTGAAGCTACTTGCGGGGGTGAGGTCCGAGGCGTCGCGGGCCTCGAGGTACTCCGGCTCGATCCCGGCGGCGTCGAGCTCGGCGCGAGCCGCCGCGATCGCCTCGGCGGTGAGGCCGCCGTCGCGCGCGGCGGCGGCGGCGGCCGTGAGGCCGCGGTTGAGCGCAGCGGCGCGTTCGCGCGCCTCGGCGTCGAGATACGCGTTCCGGGAGCTCATCGCGAGCCCGTCGGGCTCGCGCACGGTCGGGCGGACGACGATCTCGGCGTCGAAGTCGAGGTCGCTGGCCATGCGGCGGATCACGATCGCCTGCTGCGCGTCCTTCTGGCCGAAGTAGCAGCGGTCCGGGCCGACCGAGTTGAGGAGCTTCGCGACGACCGTGGTGACGCCGCGGAAGTGCTCGGAACCGCGACGGCCGGGGTCGCCGCAGAGAACGTCGGTCAGGCCCGCGACTTCGACGGTGGTCGCGAAGCCCTCGGGGTAGACCTCCTCGAGGGCGGGGGCGTAGACGAGGTCGGCGCCCTCGGCCGTGGCGAGGGCCAGGTCGCGCTCTTCGTCGCGCGGGTAGCGGTCGAGGTCCTCGCTCGGGCCGAACTGGGCCGGGTTCACGAAGAGGCTCATGACGACCACGTCGTTCGCCTCGCGCGCCGCGCGCAGGAGCGAGAGGTGGCCCTCGTGCAGGGCTCCCATCGTCGGCACGAGGCCGATCGAACGGCCCTCGCGCCGCGCCGGCGCGAGCGCCTCGCGCAGCTCGGCCACCGTGCGGACGGTCCTCATCGCGCCCTCTCCGCGGCCAGCTCGCGGGTGCGCTCGGCGAGCGCCTCGTAGAGCGGGACCAGCTCCGGCGCGCGCTCACGCAGCTCGGCGAGGTGGCGCTCCACCGTCGCCTCGTCGCCGCGGGCGATCGGGCCGGTGAGCGCCCCGGCGCCACGCTCGGACCAGTTCGCGGCCGTGCGCAGGACGAGCGGGGCGAGCAGCTCGCGGGCGTCGTCGACGCCGGCACCGGCGAGCAGCTCGGCCGCCGACTCCTCGAGCGCGACCAGGAAGTTCGAGGCGATGGACGCGGCGGCGTGGTACGCGGTGCGGGCTGCGTCGTCCACCGGGAACGGCCTCATGCCGATCCTCTGGGCGAGGTCGGTGGCGAACTCGAGCCCCGGCGGGGAGGATCCGCCGACGGCGCAGGGCGCGCCGGTCAGGTCGGTCTCGGGGTCCGGGATCGTCTGCAGCGGGTGCAGGGAGAAGACCTCGGCGCCGGCGCGCGAGGCGGGCGCGAGCGCGTTCAGCGGCGTGGCGCCGCTGACATGGCCGACGAAGGCCGGGACCCCGTGCTCGAGGAGCGCCCCGCAGGCGGCGTCGATCTCGTCGTCGGGCACGCAGAGCAGCGCCGCGCCCGCCCCCTCGGCGGCCGCGGCGATCCCCTCGCGTCCGGCGACGCTCACCTCGATCCCGGCGTCGCGCGCGGCGCGGGCGAGCGCGCCCCCGGCGCGGCCGTCGCCGACGATCGCGAGCACGAGCTGCTCCGGGTTGGATCGCTGTTCTGCCATCTGAGCTGGCTCGGGCCCGTCATCGATGGTGCGGGCCGCAAGCGTTCGGTCCGCGCCATCGAGGGTCGCGGCCGAGTCCGGATTATAGGTGCCGGCGATCTCGGAAGACCCCGCTCGCTGCGCGGATTCGGGGCCGGTGCGGGTCCGGGGCCACGATTAGCATTGGCTCATGCCGATCTACGAGTTTCTGTGTCGCGAGTGCGGGGCTCGCTTCGAGGCGCTCGTCGCGGCGAGCACCGAGGCCGAGGAGTGCCGCGAGTGCGGCGCACCGGGCGCGACACGCGTGATGTCGACCCCCGCGCAGGTCCCGAAGCTCGTCCGCTCCGCCGTCGGCAACCGCCGCCAGGAGGCCAAGAACCGGACGCTCCACCAGGCGGCGAAGAGCGACTTCAAGGCGAAGCGCGAGCGGGCCCGCGCCAAGGGCGCGAAGAAATGACGAGCGTCGCCCCCAGTCGCCGCGACCGCCTCGTCGAGGTCTACAAGGAGGCGGCGGACTGCCGGCGCTGCCCGCTTGCCGAGTCCCGCACGAAGGTCGTCTTCGGCGCCGGCAACGCCGACGCCGACCTGATGTTCGTCGGCGAGGCCCCGGGCGCCGAGGAGGACCGCCAGGGTCTGCCCTTCGTCGGCCGCGCCGGCGGCCTCCTCAACCAGCTCCTCGAGGGGATCGGGATGACCCGCGAGGACGTATTCATCAACAACGTCCTCATGTGTCGGCCGCCGGGCAACCGGGACCCCCAGCCGGCCGAGATCGAGGCCTGCAGCCCGTACCTGCACCAGCGGATCGAGCTGATCCAGCCGAAGGTCGTGGGGACGCTCGGGAACTTCGCCACCAAGCTCCTCACCGGCAGCCGCACCGGGATCACCAAGGTCCGGGGCACGACTCAGGTGCACGTCCTCGGCGGGCGCGCCGTCTACCTGATGCCGCTGCTCCATCCGGCCGCCGCCCTGCGCACGCCCTCGCTCGTCGACACCCTGCGCGAGGATTTCGCCAAGTTCCCGGAGCTGCTCGCGACGCCCTCGCCGCAGGAGGTCGAGGAGGCGCGGCGGGCGGGCGAACCCGAGGTCGCCGTCGGGGTAGGTTCCGACGAGAGTGACCAGCTCGACCTACTCGGCTAGCGAGACGGAGGAGCTGGGCGGGCGGCTCGCCGAGCGGCTCGAGCCCGGCGACGTCGTGCTCGTGAGCGGCGAGCTCGGCGCCGGCAAGACCACGCTCATCCGCGGCGCGTGCCGCGCGCTCGGGGTCACCGAGCCGGTGACCTCGCCGACGTTCACGATCGGGCAGCGCTACGTGGGCGAGGTGCCGATCTCCCACCTCGACCTCTACCGCCTCGTCGACCTCGGCACCGAGGACCCGGCCCTCCTGGCCGACTACATCGAGCCGGGCGCGATCGCGTTCGTCGAGTGGCCGGAGGTCGGCGGCGCCGAGCCGACCCTCGAGGCCGCCGGCCGTGTGCTCACGGTCGAGATCCGCCACGCGGGCGCCGACGCCCGCGAGGTGATCGTCCGCAAGACCGAGAGGGGTCAGACCCCTTGATACGGCGGTCGCATAAACCGAGCGCCCCGTTGCCGGGGCGCTCGGTGCAGCTTCGGTCGCTTCGGAGCCCTTACGGCTGGGCTTCCTCGAGCTCCTGGTTCGCCTCGTCGATGGCCTCCTGGGCCTGGTCGGTCGCCTCGTCGGCGGCCTCCTGCGCGGCCTCGGTTGCGGCCTCCGAGTCGCCCTCCTGGGCGGCGTCCACGGCCTCGTTCACCTCGTCCGCGACGTCACCGCCCTGCTCGGAGATCTGCTCCTGAGCCTGGTCGATCGCCTCGTTCGCCTCGTCCTCGGAGTCGTCCCCGCAACCGGCCCAGCCCACGCCCGCGCCGGCGATCGCAAGGACCGCGATTCCGGTGAGCACACGGCGGCTGCGTGAAGCAGGTGCTTGCATCTCGTCCATGTCGTCCCTTCGAGTCTCGTTTTCCGTATGCCGCGCGCCCATCCCCGGAGCTGCGGCGTCGGGCAAAGCTAACCGATGAGCGGGTCGGAGCGAAACGTCTTGGCGCTCGACGCGGCGACCGACGACGTCGTCGTCGGCATCGCCCGCGGTGGCCGGATGCTGCGCGAGGCCTCGATCGCGCCGAGCGCGGGCGAGCGGCCGCGCCACTCGACCGCGCTCCTCGCCGAGATCGAGGCCGCGGTCGAGGCGGGGGGAGGCTGGTCCCGCGTCGGGCGGATCGGGATCGGGATCGGTCCCGGCTCCTACACCGGGCTCCGCATCGGGATCGCGACCGGTCGCTCGCTCGCCCAGGCGCGCGGCATCCCCGCCGTCGGGATCCCGACCCTGACCGCGCTCGCGCTCGGCATCGCCGCGCGTGCGGGCGATCCCTCGCGGCTCTGCCTCGCCGTGGCCGACGCCCGCCGCGCCGAGGTCTTCGCCCAGCTCCACGACGGCTCGGGGGCGCCGATCACCGGGCCCGCCGTCCTCGACCCCGCCCGGCTCGGCGACTGGCTCGCGGACGCGGGTGGGAGCGCTGTTGCGGACGCCGACGAGCCCCCGCTGTCGGCGGGTTCCGGCGCAGTACGATTCAGGCGTGAGCTGGACGCCGCCCGGGTCGAGACCCTCGCCGACGGCGATCCGGCGCACAGGCTCGCGGCGCGCCACCTCTGCCTGCTGGCGGCGAGCGGCGAAGCCGGCTCTCCGGAGCGGATCCTGCCGGTCTACCTGAGGGAACCAGATGCGCGACGCTGGCTCGAGCGAGACAACCGCACCACCTGAGATCGAGGTCAGGCGCCTCGTCTACAGCGACCTGCCGTCCGTGCTCGCGATCGAGCGCCGCTCGTTTCCGACGCCCTGGTCGCTCGCGATGTTCGTGCTCGAGCTCTCGAAGCCGTCGGGGATCTGCCTCGCCGCCAGCGGGCCCGACGGGCTCGCCGGCTACCTGGTCTGCTCGCGCTACGCCGACGTCTGGCACCTGATGAACGTCGCGGTCGTCCCCGAGCGCCGCCGGGTCCGGATCGCCACGACCCTCATCACCGAGCTCCTCGAGCGCGCCGGCGCAGGCGCGCGCTACACGCTCGAGGTCCGGGCCTCGAACGACGCCGCGATCGCGATGTACGAGGGCTTCGGCTTCCGTCCCGCCGGGACCCGCCCCCGCTACTACCACGACAACGGCGAGGACGCGTTGATCATGTGGCTGGAGCCGGCGCCGGTCAGCGCTTAGCCGAATCGGACACGGGAACGGAGCCACAAAGCGTCTCTGATTGTGAGCGTGGCGGAGTGAAAGCTGCGGGTGTCATCCTGGCGATCGAGACCTCGTGCGACGACACCTGCGCCGCCGTCGTCGACGGGCCGCGGGTGCTCGCCAACGTCGTCTCCTCGCAGGCCGAGTTCCACGCGAGCTACGGGGGCGTCGTCCCCGAGGTCGCCTCCCGCCACCACCTCGAGCTCCTCAACCCCGTCGTCGACGCGGCGCTCGCACAGGCGGGCGTCGGGCTGGGCGAGATCGACTCGATGGCGGTCACCCGTGGCCCGGGCCTCATCGGGGCGCTCCTCGTCGGCGTGAGCGGCGCCAAGGCGCTCGCCGCTGCCCGCCGGCTGCCGCTCGCCGGCGTCGACCACCTCCAGGGCCACGTCGCCGCGAGCTTCCTCGAGCCCGACCCGCTGGAGCCCCCGTTCCTCTGCCTGGTGGCGAGCGGCGGCCACACCCTGCTCGCAGCGGTGGAGGACCACGACGGCTTCGAGACGATCGGGCAAACGCTCGACGACGCCGCCGGCGAGGCGCTCGACAAGGCGGCGCGCCTGCTCGGCCTGGGCTTCCCGGGCGGGCCCGCGATCGAGCGCGCCGCCCGCGACGGCTACCCCGAGGCGTTCGAGCTGCCGGTGGCGATGGCCCGCGACCCGGGCCTCGACTTCAGCTTCAGCGGCCTGAAGACCGCCCTCGTCTACCGCGCCCGCGAGCTCGGCGACGCCGGCGTCGCCGAGCGCCGCGCCGACCTTGCAGCGAGCTTTCAGGCAGCCGTCGTCGGCCAGCTCACGGCGAAGCTCGAGCGCGCCCTCGACGGCGGTGAGTGGCCCGCCGTCTCCCTCGGCGGCGGCGTCGCCGCGAACGGGCCCCTCCGCGAGCGCGCCGCCGCGATCTGCGCCGAGCGCGGCGCCCGCCTGAAGCTGGTCGCGCCCGAGCTCTGCACCGACAACGCCGCGATGATCGCCTCCGCCGCCCGCTTCGCCGAGGCCGCGCCCTACCCGGAATACCTGGGCTGGGACGCCCGCACGTGAGCGCGCCGGCCGAGGTGACCCTCTACACCCGCGAGGGCTGCCACCTCTGCGACGAGGCCCGCGACGAGATCCTGGCGCTCCGCCGCAGCGGCCTCGCCATCGAGCTCCGCGAGGTCGACATCGAGGCCGACGAGCGCCTGCACGCGCGGTTTCTCGAACGGATCCCGGTGATCGAAGTGGGGGGCGAGGTCGTCTCCGAGCTCGGTTGTGACGAGCCGGCTCTGCGAGCCGCGATAACCTCGGGCAATGGCCGATGAGGTCCGGGCGGCGCCGCCGTCCCTCGTTGAATCAGGGCAGGCGGCCGCGGATGCCGACCGGCTCTCGCTCGGCGTCGCCGCGCGCCTCTCGCGCTACCTCCAGGTCCTGATCCAGGCCCGCAAGATGGGCAAGGAGACGATCTCCTCCAAGGAGCTCGCCGACTACACGCACATCAACTCGACGCAGATCCGCCGGGACCTCTCCGGGTTCGGCAAGTTCGGCAAGCGGGGGGTGGGCTACCACATCGAGTCGCTCGTCCGGGAGATCCGCAAGATCCTCAGGACCTCCGACCAGCACAACATCGCCCTGTTCGGCGCCGGCAACCTCGGCCAGGCGATCGCGAGCTCCGACATCTTCGCCGACCACGGCTTCCGGATCGTCGCGATCTTCGACGTGAACGACGACGTCGTCGGCAACGAGGTCGGCGACCAGACGGTCCGCCACTTCGACGCGATCGAGCGGGTCGTCGCCGACGAGCACGTCGTCGTCGGGGTGCTCGCCGTGCCCGCGCAGGCCGCCCAGGAGGTCACCGACCGCCTCGTCGAGGCGGGGGTGAAGATCATCTTCAACTACTCCGAGCAGCTGCTCCAGGTCCCGCCCGAGGTCACCGTGCACACCTCGAGCCCCGCCGTCGACCTCCTCTACGCGCTCTACTTCTACTTGACTTGACCAGGGTCACCGAATCCTCCGCTTCGCGTCCGGTTCGGCTCGATCTCATCTGCATGAGATGAGCGGGCCCGGCATCGACCTCGCCGAGTCGCGCGAGGTCTTCGAGGCATCGACCGACTTCACGATCGGGCTCGAAGAGGAGTTCGCGATCGTCGACCCGGAGACGCTCGAGCTCGAGCACCGCTTCGAGGAGCTCTACGCGGCGGCGCAGGAGGACGAGATGCTCGCCGCCTCGGCGGCGGGCGAGCTGATCGCCTCCGAGATCGAGATCCGGTCGGGCCGCGGCGAGACCTTCGCGGACGCGGCCGCGCTGCAGCGCGAGCACCGTGCCCGCCTCTTCGCGCTCGCCGAGGACCACGGCGTCGGGCTCGCCGCGACCGGCACCCACCCCTGGGCCAACTACCTCGACCAGCAGATCATCGACACGCCCCACTACCGGCGCCTCAAGCGTGACCTGGGCTGGGTCGCGCAGCGCAACAACACCTGGAGCCTGCACGTCCACGTCGGCATCCGCGGCGCCGACCGGGCGATCGCAGTCTGCGATCACCTGCGCGGCCTGCTCCCGTCGCTCCTCGCGATCTCGGCGAACTCCCCGTTCCTCGACGGCCGCGACACCGGCCTGCACTCGGTCCGCACCGAGATCTTCACCCGCACGTTTCCCCGCTGCGGGGTGCCGGAGCCCTTTGTCGACTGGGCCTCCTACGCCGACTTCATCGCCCTGCTCGAGCAGACCTCCTGCGTCGTCGAGCCCACCCAGCTCTGGTGGAGCGTTCGCCCCCATCACCGCTTCGGCACGGTCGAGGTGCGGATCTGCGACGCGCAGACCGGGGGCGCCGAGTCGTTCGCGCTCGCCGAGCTGATCGCGGCCTGCGTCGCCCAGACCGCGCTCGACTACGACGACGGCAGGCTCGGCGAGCCGCTGCGCCAGCGCGAGATCGAGGAGAACCTGTGGCGCGCGATCCGCTACGGGATGGACGGTAAGCAGATCGATTTCGCGGCCCGCGCCGAGGTCGAGGCGCGCGAGATGCTCGAGCGGCTGCTCGCCTGGACCGGCCCCGCCCGCGAGGAGATCGGCGTCGATCCGTCGCTGCCCGACGAGAACGGGGCACAGCGCGCCCGCCGCGCGTTCGCCGACGGGGTCCCGATCGAGCGGATCTACCGCGACGCGCTCGCCGAGACCCGCCGCACGTACGTGCCGCAGGGCGTACCCGGGTAGCCTGAGGACCGATGGAAGCCGGCCAACCACCCCCAGGCGCCGGCGGACCGCCCCCCGGCGGGCCGCCACCCGGCGCCGAGGCGCCGCAGTCCGAGGAGGAGCTGCGGGCGCGGCTCGAGGAGGAGATGCGCAGGGTCCGCGTCCAGGACCTCGTCCTCCAGAGCGCCGCCAGCCTTGTCAACCTGACCGCGCGCCGGATCGCGAAGGAGGACGAGCGCGACCTCGAGCAGGCCCGGATCGGGATCGAGGCCGTCCGCGGGCTCGTCGGCCTGCTCGACCCCGAGCCGCAGGCCCAGGTCCGCGAGGCCCTCTCCGAGCTGCAGTTGCTCTACGCGCAAGCGTCCGGCGGCGGGCCGGAGGGCGGCGCGCCGGCCGAGGGCGACGCCGCCGGCGCGTCCGAGCCCGGCGCCCCCGGCGGGGCCGAGCGGACGGCGCCCCCCCAGCAGCCGCAGCAGCAGCCCTCGCAGGGCACGGGCCAGGCGCCGCCGCGGCTCTGGACCCCGCACCAGCGCGACTAGCCGCCGGGCCCCGGCGTCCGCCCCGGTTGGCCGGGCGACCCGGTGGGCCGCCCGGGCGACCCACTAGACTGCGCGCGCTTCGCGGTCCCCCGGGCAGGGGTGCATCGCGTGACGTGAGCGGCCACGACGCCACTCTGCCGGCCGCCCCAACCGAAAACTCGGAGGAAACCGAACCTTGACCGACTTCTTCACCGATTACGGCGTGATCTTCGCGCTCGTCTGCGCGGGCGCCGCCGTCCTCTACGGCGCGCTGATCACCCGCCGCCTGCTCGCGAAGTCGCCCGGCAACGAGCGCATGCAGGAGATCTCGGGCGCCGTCCAGGAGGGCGCGCAGGCCTACCTGCGCCGCCAGTACACGATCATCGCCGTCGTCGCCGTGCCGCTCGCGATCCTGCTGTGGATCGTCCAGGGCGACGTCCTGCCCGCGATCGGCTTCGTCATCGGCGGAACCCTCTCGGGCGCGGCCGGGTTCATCGGCATGAACCTCTCGGTCCGGGCAAACTCCCGCGTCGCCGAGGCGGCCCGCGGCGGCATCCCGCCGGCGCTCGACGTCGCCTTCAAGGGTGGCTCGGTGACCGGCATGCTCGTCGTCGGCCTCGCCCTCCTCGGCGTCGCCGGCTACTACGGCCTGCTGCTGCTCGGCGACCAGACCGAGAAGGAGGCGATCGACGCGCTCATCGGCCTCGGCTTCGGTGGCTCCCTGATCTCCGTCTTCGCCCGGCTCGGCGGCGGCATCTTCACCAAGGCCGCCGACGTCGGCGCCGACCTGGTCGGCAAGGTCGAGGCCGGCATCCCCGAGGACGACCCGCGCAACCCGGCAGTGATCGCCGACAACGTCGGCGACAACGTCGGCGATTGCGCCGGCATGGCCGCCGACCTCTTCGAGACCTACGCGGTCACGTCGGTGGCCGTGATGCTGCTCGGCGTCCTCACCTTCGGCGAGGCCTCGGAGGTCGCGATCTTCCCGCTCGTCATGGGCGGCGTCGCGATCCTCGCCTCGATCATCGGCGCGCTGTCCGTCCGCACCACCACGGGCAACGTCGAGGCCGCGCTCTACCGCGGGCTCGCCGTCTCCGGCGTGATCTCGGCCATCGCGTTCTTCCCGCTCTCGCAATGGCTGATGGACGACCTGACGCTGCGCGCGGCCGAGCTGCTCGAGGCGGCGCCGACGGCGACCGACCTCTGGCTCTGCGCCCTGATCGGGATCGCGGTCACCGCGCTCCTCTTCGTGATCACCGACTTCTACACGTCGACGCGCTTCCGGCCGGTGAAGGCGACCGCGCAGGCGTCGGTCACGGGCCACGCCACCAACATCATCCAGGGGCTCGCCCAGGGCTTCCAGTCGACCGCCGCTCCGGCGATCGTGCTGGCGCTCGCGATCCTCGGCGCCAACGAGCTCGGTGGCATCTACGGCATCGGCGTCGCGGTGATGGCGCAGCTCTCCCTCACCGGGCTGATCGTCGCCCTCGATGCCTTCGGGCCGATCACCGACAACGCCGGCGGCATCGCCGAGATGGCGGAGCTGCCCGAGGACGTCCGCAACGTCACCGACCCGCTCGACGCGGTCGGCAACACGACCAAGGCCGTCACCAAGGGGTACGCGATCGGCTCCGCCGCGCTCGCCGCCCTGGTGCTGTTCAAGGCGTTCGAGATCGAGCTCCAGGAGGAGGCGGGGATCAACAACATCCTCAGCTTCAACATCGCCGACCCGGCGGTACTGATCGGCCTCCTGATCGGCGGGATGATGGTCTACCTGTTCGCGGCGCTCTCGATCGAGGCGGTCGGCCGCGCCGGCGGCCAGGTGGTCGAGCAGGTGCGCAAGCAGTTCCGCGAGCACCCGGGGATCATGGACGGGACCGAGAAGCCCGATTACGGCGAGACCGTCGACATCGTCACGGCCTCGGCGCAGCGGGAGATGATCCTGCCCTCGCTGATCCCGATCGCGATTCCGCTGATCGTCGGGCTCATCTCCGGCGAGGCTCTCGGCGGCCTGCTGATCGGGGTGATCGTGGTCGGCTTCTTCATGGCCGTCTCGATGACCGCCGGCGGCGGTGCCTGGGACAACGCCAAGAAGCTGATCGAGGACGGGGCGTTCGGCGGCAAGGGCTCGGAGGCGCACGCCGCCTCCGTCACCGGCGACACGGTCGGCGACCCCTACAAGGACACCGCCGGCCCCGCGATCAACCCGATGATCAAGGTCGCGAACATCGTCGCGCTCCTGATCATCCCGATCATCTCGCTCTAGGGCACCGCCACCGAAAACCGCCCGGCTCCTCGAGCGGGAGCGCGTCCGGCGCGCGCCCGCTGAGTAGCCTCTCGCGCTCGTGCGCGGGGCGAGCGGGCAGCCGAACGAGGGCGTCACGGGAAGACGCGTCGTGGCCTGGGCGCTTCGCGCCGCCGCCGGGCTGCTCGCGCTCTGGGCGCTCTACCGCCTCCTCGGGCTCGGCGGCGGCTATCCGTTCGTCGCGCTGGTCGCCTTCACGCCGTACGTCGCGGCGCTGTCGGTGCTGGTGCTCGCCGCGGCCCTGCTGGCGCGGCGCCGGTGGGAGGCGGTCGCGGCGGCGGCGGTCGTCGGCCTGCTCGCGGTCGCCGTCCTGCCGCGCGCGGTCGCCGGCCAGCCCACCGGGCCGATCCCCGGCGGCGTGGCCTACGACGTGCTCGCCTCGAACCTGCGGCTCGGGGAGGCCGACGCCGAGGCGCTCGCCCGGCTGGCCCGGGAGGGCGAGGTCGATCTGCTCTCGGTCCAGGAGCTCACCCGCGACGCCGCCGCCCGCCTTCGCGACGCGGGCATCGACGATCTCCTGCCCCACCAGGAGCTGAGCCCGACCGAGGCGGGGAGCTGGGGCGCGGGCCTCTACTCCCGCTACCCGCTGGAGCGGCTCGCGGACGTCCCCGGCGGGATCTCGCGCCAGGTCCACGCGCTCGCCGACGTCCCCGGCGCCGGCGAGGTCGAGCTGGTCGCGGTGCACCCGTTCCCGCCGACGCGGCGCAGCTCCGCTCGCTGGCTCGCGGGACTCGAGGGCCTGCCCCGGGCGAGCCCCGAGCGGCTTCGAATCCTCCCGGGCGACTTCAACTCGACCTTCGACCACGCGCCGTTCCGCGACCTCGTCGGGAGCGGCTACGTCGACGCCGCCGCGGCGCGCGGGAAGGGCCTCGCGATGACCTGGCCCTCCGGCCGCGTCTTCCCGCCCCAGGTCGCGATCGACCACGTGCTGGCCGACGAGCGCGCCCACGTCGCCGACGCCGAGATCCACACCGTCCCCGGGACCGACCACCGCGCGGTGCTGGCGCGCCTCGAGCTGCCGCCGGGGACCGGCGCGGCCCCGCCCGGATAATCTCGCGCCGTGAGCGTCGCGCCGGACCCCGAGCCCTGCAACGTCGCCGACTACGAGCGCCTCGCCGCCGAGCGGCTCGATCCGGGCGCGCTCGGGTACTTCGCGGGCGGCGCCGGCGACGAGCGCACCCTGCGCGACAACGTCGCCGCCTACGCGCGCTGGCGGCTGCGGCCGCGGATGCTCGTCGACGTCGGCGACGTGACGACCGAGACGACGGTCCTCGGCGCCCCCGTCTCGAGCCCGATCGGGGTCGCGCCGGTCGCCTTCCAGCGGCTCGCTCACCCCGACGGCGAGCCGGCGATGGCGCGGGCCGCGGCCGCGACCGGGTCCCTGATGTGCCTCTCGACGATCGCGACGGCCGCGCCGCGGGAGGTCTGCGACGCCGCTCCCGGCGGGCAGCGCTGGTTCCAGCTCTACCTCTTCAAGGACCGCGGCGTGACGATGGCGCTCGCCGAGGAGGCGATCGACTGCGGGTTCTCCGCGATCGCGCTGACCGTCGACGCCCCGCGGGCGGGGCGGCGCGAGCGCGACATCCGCACCGCCTTCGTGATCCCGCCCGAGGTGCGGGTGCCGAGCCTGGACGCGGCGACCGGGGGCACCGCGCCGATGAGCGTGCACGACGTCTTCGCGCAGGTCGACCCGACCCTCACCTGGAAGGACCTCGAGCGCCTCTGCGCCGAGGTTGACGTGCCGGTCCTCGTGAAGGGGATCCTCACCGCCGAGGACGCCCGGCTCGCCGTCGAGCACGGCGCCGGCGGGGTGATCGTCTCCAACCACGGCGGCCGCCAGCTCGACGGGGTGCCGGCGAGCCTCGAGGCGCTCCCGGACGTGGTCGAGGAGGTCGACGGCCGGGTCGAGGTCCTGGTCGACGGCGGCATCCGGCGGGGCACCGACGCCCTGGTCGCGCTGGCGCTCGGGGCGAGGGCGGTGCTGGTCGGCCGCCCGGCGCTCTGGGGGCTGGCGGTCGGCGGCGAGGACGGAGCCCGGCGCGTCCTGGAGCTGCTCCGCGACGAGCTCGAGCTGGCGCTCTGCCTCGCCGGGTGCCCGGCGCCGGAGGCCGTCGGGAGAGCCCACGTTCACGCCGCGTGAGCGGCGTCGATCCGCGCGGCGCCGCGCGTAGTCTTCGGCGCCTATGGCAGTCACCGAGGGGCCGCTGGTGGTGGCCGACATCGCGGGCTACACCACATATCTGAGGGGGGTCGAGCTCGACCACTCGCGCGACGTGCTCGCCGACCTGCTCGGGATCGTCGCCGAGCAGCTCTCGGGCGTGCTGGACGTGGCGAAGATCGAGGGCGACGCGGTCTTCTGTGCCGGGGGGGCCGGCGGCGACGGCGCCGGGCTGCTGGGCGCGATCGAGTCCTGCTACTCCGCGTTCGCGGCGCGGCGCCGCACCATCGACTTCGCGACGAGCTGCGAGTGCGAGGCGTGCCGGCGGATCCCCGAGCTCGACCTCAAGTTCGTCGCCCACCACGGCTCGTTCGCGACCCACGACGTGGCCGGCCGCGAGGAGCTCGTCGGCGCCGACGTGATCCTGGTCCACCGCCTGCTCAAGAACTCGGTCACCGAGGAGACCGGCTGGCCGGCCTACGCGCTCCTGACCGACCGGTTCGTCGCCGCGGCGGGAATCGAGCCCGGCCCGGACGCGACCCGTCACGAGGAGAGCTACGACGACGCCGGCGAGGTCGGCGGCGTCGTCATCGACCTCGGCCGGCGCTGGCGCGAGGAGCAGGAGCGCACGAGCGTCCGGGCGGACCCCGGTCGGCTCGCCTTCGAGCTCGCGGCCGAGGTGCCGGCTTCGCCCGCCGAGGCCTGGCTGATCCAGACCGATCCGGGCGAGCAGGCGCGCTGGCGGGTCGGGCTCGACCGCTTCGACGCCGACGACCCCGGCGGCGCCCGCGGTGTCGGCTCGGTCAACCACTGCGTGCACGGCAAGGAGGTGCACGAGCAGGAGGTCGTCGACTGGAAGCCGCACTCCTACTTCACTTACCGCGAGCGCAACCCGGCGGGCCCCTGCCTGTGGACGGTCTCGTTCGAGCCCGCGGGCGCGGGCACCCGGATTCGCTGGGAGATCGAGCTGCGCGGCGGGCTCGGACAGCGGGCGCTGATGCTGGTCGCGCGCAGGCGGATGCGTGCGGTCGTCCGCGAGAACTTCGAGAGCCTCGTCGATCGGGCGGGCGGGGACCCGTCGGCGATCGAGGCGAGGGGCTGAGCGGATGGCGGAGCGGCACCCCAGGGAAGCGGCGCTGCGGCGTGTCCACGGCACCGGCGCGCTGTTCTCGGCGGCGTACGGGAACGTCGGCTCTTCGATCTACTACGCGCTCGGCGTCGTCGCGCTCTTCGCCCTCGGGCTGACCCCGGTCACGTTCATGATCGCCGGGCTGATCTTCGCCTTCACCGCGGCTACGTACGTCGAGGGAACGGTGATGTACCCGGAGGCGGGCGGCTCGTCGAGCTTCGCTCGCCACGCCTTCAACGAGGGCGTGAGCTTCTTCGCTGCCTGGGGGCAGATGCTCAACTACATCATCACCGTCGCCATTTCGGCGTTCTTCGTCCCGCACTACCTCTCGGTCTTCTGGGAGCCGCTCGGAGAGGGCCCGGCAGACGTGATCTTCGGGGTTGGCCTCGTCGGCGTCCTCGCCCTGGTCAATGTGAAGGGGACCGAGGAATCGACCAAGCTGAACCTGGTCCTCGCCACGGCCGACCTGCTCACCCAGATCGTGCTCGTGGGCATCGGGCTGGTCCTCGTCTTCGATCCCGACCTGCTCGTCGCCCAGGTCGACTTCGGGGTGGCGCCTACGGCCGGCGACTTCCTGCTCGGGATCGCTGTCGGGATGGTCGCCTACACCGGGATCGAGACGATCTCCAACATGGCCGAAGAGGCCAAGGACGCCAAGCGGACCGTCCCCCGCGGAGTTGGCCTGACGGTGATCGCCGTGGTCGGGCTCTACGCGCTCCTGCCGGCGGTGGCGCTCTCGGCGATGCCGGTCACCCAGTCGGCGAGCGGCGAATACACGACCGCGCTCGGGACGACCTTCGCCGACGATCCCGTGCTCGGGATCGTCGAGAACCTCGGCCTCGGCAGCGGCGCGACCGAGGTGCTCGAGGTCTACGTCGGAGTCCTGGCGGCGGTGATCCTCCTGATCGCCACCAACGCGGCGCTGATCGGAGTCTCTCGGCTCACCTTCTCGATGGGCCAGTACCGCCAGTTACCCGAGCGGCTGCGCCAGGTCCATCCGCGGTTTCACACCCCTCATGTCGCGATCCTGGTCTTCTCCGCTGTCGCGGCGCTCACGATCATCCCCGGCCAGACCACCTTCCTGGCGACCATGTACTCGTTCGGGGCCATGTTGTCGTTCTCGATCGCCCACGTGTCCGTGATCTGGTTGCGGAAGCGACGATCCGACGTCGAGCGTCCCTGGAAGCCGCCGCTCAACTTCCGGGCGTTCGGATTCGAGGTTCCGCTGACCGCGGTGCTCGGCGGGCTGGGGACC
>DASUSH010000089.1:0-24046 GCA_036375215.1 Solirubrobacterales bacterium | reverse complement strand
CCGCGGCCACTCGCGCCCCGACGGCGCCGAGCTCGTCGAGCGCGCCGACGCCTGGTTCGCGGAGCGCGGGCACGATTACGTGGTCACCGTCCGCGCGACCGGCGAGGACACCTCGCTCGAGGCGGCGGCGGAGGCGGCCGGCCTCGTCAAGGCGCTCGACCGCTACCCGGCGATGGGGACGGAGCGGCGGCTCTTCGCCCCGCCCTCCCCGGGCCTCGAGCTGCGCCCGGTCGCCGACGAGGCGGACGCGCTCGCCTTCTGGCGGGTCTGCGCGGTCGCCTATCCCGCGATCGGCTTCCCCGAGGACGCCTTCGACCGCTTCCCGCCGGCGACGCTCCTGCACGAGGCGAGCGCCGCGTTCATCGGCGAGCTCGAGGGCGAGCCCGTGGCCACGGCGATGACCAGCGTGCTCGACGGCGTCGGCTTCGTCGGCTGGGTCGGGACGACCGCTGCGGCGCGCGGGCGCGGCGCCGGGGCGGCGCTCACGGTCGCGGCGACCAACGCCGCCTTCGACCGCGGCGCCCGGCTCGCCTCGCTCCAGGCCTCCTCGATGGGCGAGTCGATCTACCGGCGGCTGGGCTACCGCGAGCTCTTCAACTACCGGCTCTGGGCGCGGGCGTGGTGAGGGGACGGTGAGGGGAGCCGTCCCCTCCGTCCCGGCGCGGCTTCGCTAGTCCTCGTTCTCGAGGAGCTGCTTGTAGTCGTCGACGCTCAGGAGCTGCTCGGTCTCGGCGCGGTCCGAGAGCTTCACCTTGACCAGCCACCCGGCCGTGTAGGGGTCGTCGTTGAGCGTCTCCGGGCTGTCGGAGAGCGCCTCGTTCACCTCGATGATCTCGCCGGAGAGCGGCGCGTAGACGTCGGAGACGGCCTTCACCGACTCGATCTCGGCGTACGGGCCGTCCTTCTTCACGTTCGCGCCCGCCTCGGGCGGGTCGAAGAAGACGACCTCGCCGAGGGCGTCCTGCGCGTACCAGGTGATCCCGAACGTGGCGGTGTCACCCTCGACCTTGGCCCAGTCGTGCTCGGGGTGGTAGAGCAGGTCGTCGGGGTAGCTCTCTTCTGCCATCTCAGTCTTCCTTCGGTTCTTTCTTCGGGTAGAGGGGCCGGGACTCTACGCGCGCGGCGCGGCGCTTGCCGCGAACGTCGATCTCGAGCTCGGTGCCGGGCTCGGCAAGCTCGGCGCGGACGTACGCCATCCCGACTCCCTGCTCGAGGCAGGGCGAGAGCGTGCCGCTCGTGACCGTCCCGGCGGGCTCGCCGTCCGCGAGGACCTCGTTCCCCTGCCGCGGGATCCCGGGGCCGGTGAGCGCGAACGGGACGAGCTTCTCCGCCGGGCCCGCCTCGCGCGCGGCCGCGACCGCCTCGGAGCCGATGAAGCCCGTCGCCTCCTTGCAGACCCAGCCGAGCCCGGCCTCGACCGGGTTGCGGCGCTCGTCCATGTCGTTGCCGTAGAGGTGGAAGCACGCCTCGAGCCGGAGGGTGTCGCGGGCGGCGAGCCCGGCCGGGGTCGCGCCCTCCGCGAGCAGCGCCGCCCAGAGCGCGGGCGCAGCCTCCGGCGGGAGCAGGACCTCGACCCCGTCCTCGCCGGTGTAGCCGGTGCCGCAGACGAGCGCCTCCGCCCCGCCCCCGGCCCGATCGTGGAGGGGGAGGACGGCCGTGTGCATGCGGGGCGGCAGCTTGCCGACGAAGAGCTTGCCGGCGAGCTCGCGGGCGTCGGGGCCCTGAATCGCCAGCATCGCGTAGTCGTCCGCCACGTCGCGGGCCTCGGCGTCGAAGCCGTCGGCGTGCTCGGCCATCCAGGCCGCGTCCTTGGGGTGGTTGGCGGCGTTGGTGACGGTGAGGAAGCGGTCGGGCGCGAGCCGGTAGGTGAAGAGGTCGTCGAGGATGCCGCCGTCCTCGCGGCACAGCACCGAGTACTGGGCGCCCGCGGCCTCGATCTCGGTCACGTCGTTGGAGAGCAGCCGCTGCAGGAGCTCCGGCGCCTGCGGGCCCTCGGTCGCGACCTCACCCATGTGGGAGACGTCGAAGACGCCGCAGCCGGTCCGGACCGCGACGTGCTCGGCGCGCACGCCCTCGTACTGGACGGGCATCTCCCACCCCGCGAACGGGACGAGCTTCGCCCCGGCCTCGACGTGCTGGTCGTAGAGGGCTGTCCGCTTCTCCGCCACGGCGACGAGGCTACCCAAGGATCGCCTGCGCGGGCCGGTCTGCGAGGGTGTCCGGATGAGCGAATCACCGAACAAGCCGACCGGCCCCGCGATCAGCGAGCAGGGGCTCGCCGACCTGCGGGCGGAGATCGAGGGCCTCGAGGGCCGCGGGCGCAGGGAGATGGCGGCGCGGATCAAGGCCGCCCGCGAGCTCGGCGACCTCTCCGAGAACGCCGAGTACCACATCGCCAAGGACGACCAGGCGCACCTCGAGACGAAGATCAAGCGGCTGCGCGCCCAGCTTCAGAGCGCCGAGGTGATCGAGGTCGACACCGACGCCGACACTTTCGCCTTCGGCCGGACCGCCGAGGTCCTCGACGAGGAATCGGGCAAGGTCCACACCTGGACCCTCGTCGGCGCCCCCGAGGCGGACCCGACCGCGGGGCGGCTGTCGGTCGAGGCGCCGATCGGCGCCGCGCTCCGCGACGCGCCCGTCGGCGAGTCGATCAACGTCGAGACGCCCGGAGGCACCAAGGCCTACCGGGTGCAGAAGCTGGTCTGAGCGACTCAGCCCGGATGCGGAGCTTCGCGCCCGCTCCGGGCGGGCGTCAGTCCTTGAGGAAGCTCGGGACGTCGATGTCGTCGTCCGAGACCTCGAGCGAGCGGATCTCGCGCTGGTCCGGCGTGATCTCGCGCTGACGGCTGCGGCGGCGCACCTCGGCCGGCTTGCGGGCGAGCAGCTCGAAGCCCTCGAAGCCGGTCGCGATCACGGTGACCCGCACCTCGTCGCCCATGCTCGGGTCGACGACCGCGCCGAAGATGATGTTGGCGCCCTTGTCCGCCGTGTCGACGACGACCGCGGCGGCCTCGTTCACCTCGAACAGCCCGAGGTCCTCGCCGCCGGTGATGTTGAGGAGCATCCCGGTGGCGCCGTCGATCGTCTGCTCGAGGAGCGGCGAGGAGACCGCGGCCTTCGCGGCCTCGGTCGCCCTGCTCTCGCCCGAGGCCGAGCCGATGCCCATGAGGGCCGAGCCGGCCTCGTGCATGATCGTCCGCACGTCGGCGAAGTCGAGGTTGATCAGGCCGGGCACGGTGATCAGGTCGGTGATGCCCTGGACGCCCTGGCGCAGGATGTCGTCGGCCTTGCGGAAGGCGTCGGTGATCGACTCGCGTCGCTCGACCACCTGGAGCAGCTTCTCGTTCGGGACGATGATCAGGGTGTCGACGTTCTGGCGGAGCTTCTCGATCCCGTCGAGCGCCTGCTGCATCCGCCGCCGGCCCTCGAACTCGAACGGCTTCGTGATCACGCCGACGGTGAGCGCGCCGATCTCGTCCTTGGCGATCTCGGCGATCACAGGTGCCGACCCGGTACCCGTCCCGCCGCCCTCGCCGGCGGTGACGAAGACCATGTCGGCGCCCTTCAGCGCCTCCTTGATGTCGTCGCGGCTCTCCGCCGCCGCGCCGGCCCCGATCTCCGGGTTGCCGCCGGCGCCGAGGCCGCGGGTCAGTTCCTGGCCGATGCCGAGCTTGATGTCGGCGTCGGTCGCGAGCAGCTGCTGCGCGTCGGTGTTGATGGCGATGAACTCGACGCCCTTCAGCCCCGCATCGACCATGCGGCTCACGGCGTTGGTTCCGCCCCCTCCTGCACCGACCACCTTGATGACTGCCAGGTACGACGACTCCATCTCGACCTCTCGTTCAGACTCCCACGGCCGTTCCGTCCGACCTTCAAGCGATGCTAGAGGGTTCTGACGGTTCGGCCCTTGTGAACAGGCGCAAAATAGGGGAAAACGGGACGGCTGTCAATCGTCGCACGACGACCGGCGGGGACCACGAGTCTCGACTTCAACTTGAGACTTTCGGAACTGTCAAGCTTGGCTTGAACCTCCGATAGTGCCTGGAAACGCGCTCTTTCGGCGGTTCGGCGAACCCGGTCAGGGCGCGGCGGCACCGCCTGCAACACCCGTTGCAGGCGCCGGCGCCGCGGGTGCCGCGGGCGGCGTCGTCGCCGCCGGATCGGCGGGCGGGACGGTCGCGGCGGGATCGACCGGAGCCGCCGCGGGGTCGACCGCGGCGGGGTCCGCAGGGGCCACTGCGGGGTCGACGGGGGCGACCGGCGGCGCCGCGGCGGCGGCCTCCGCCGCCTCCTCGGCGGTGGGCTCCGGCAGCGGCGCGCCCCCGACCGCGGGGCGCCCGGGCAGCCTGACGTCGATGTAGGAGAGCTGGTCGAGCTTGGGGTCGGCGAGGATCGCGACCGCCGAGGCCCACTTCGCGGCCGCGTCGGCGGAGTCGCCGAAGCGGACCTCGATCCCCTCGGCCAGCTCGACGACGACGCCGTCTTCCTTGTCGACGCCCGCCGCCTCGATCGCCGGCCGCAGGGGCGCGGGCGCCGCGCCCAGGACTTCGGCCTGCGCGAGGGCGACGCCGTCGAGCCGGCCCGATGAGGGCGGGTGCTCCGCCTCGATCACGGGCAGCTTCAGGCCCTCGGCGCCGAGCCCGGACAGCACGGTGCCGTCGCCGGCGACGGCGATCCCCTCCCCATCCCCGATCGCCGCCACCGGCGGGCGCTCGGTGACCTCGATCGCCAGGTGGTGGGGAAAGCCCGGGTCGATCGTCACGGAGGCGACCGTCGGGAACCCCGAGACCGCCTCCTCCAGCTCCGCCGGGTCCGCGTTCAGCGTCGTCATCTTCTCCGCCGCCGCCTCGAGCGCGGCGGTGACCTCCTCCTCGGCGTAGTCGAGGCCCGCGACCTCCACGTCGTCGATCGCGACCAGCGAGGAGTCGCGGAACCACAGGAAGTAGCCCGCGGCAAGAAGCGCGGCGAGCGCCACCGCGATCGCCACCCTGCGCCGGGTGAGGGCTCGGGGGGCCTCGAACGCCTTGCGGGGGAAGGTGCGCGCGAGCCTGCCGACGTCGGCGGTGAACGAGGACGCCATCGAAAGCCCCTTCGCGGCCGGGGCGCGAACTCCTACGTGCCCCGGTCGAGCTCCCAGTCCGCGGGCCACTCGGCATCGCCGAGGACCTGCACCTCGGGCTCGAGGACGACCCCGAACTCAGCGTGGACCCGGCGGCGTCCCGCGGCCATCAGCGCGAGCACGTCCGCGGTCGTCGCGTCGCCCGCGTTCTCGACGAAGTTCGCGTGCTTGGGGGAGAACCGGGCGCCCCCGACCTCGAGCCCGCGGCAGCCCGCGGCCTCGAGCAGCTGGCCGGCGGTCCTGCCCTCGGCGCGCGGGTCCTCGGGGTTCTTGAAGGTCGAGCCGAAGGTCTTGATCCCCGAGGGCTGGGCTTCGCGCCGCTTCGTCCGCATCTCCCCCATCCGCCGCTTCACCTCGTCGCTCTCGTCGGGGGTCAGCGCGAACGAGGCGCGCGCGACCACCTCGCCGGGCCTCAGGTTCGAGCGCCGGTAGGAGAACCCGAGATCGGCCGGCACGCGGCGGCCGGTGCCGTCCGCGGTCGCGACGTCGACCCACTCCAGGCAGCGGGCGAGCTCGCCGCCGTAGGCGTTCGCGTTCATCCGCACCGCGCCGCCGACGGTGCCCGGGATGTTGATCCCGAACTCGAGCCCGGCGAGGCCCCAGCCAGCGGCCTTCGCGGCCGCCGACGGCAGCCGCGCGCCGCCGCCGCAGAGGACGCGCTCGCCGTCGCGCTCGAGGGAAGCGAGCTCACCGGCGAGCTTCAGGACGAGCCCGCGCACGCCGACGTCGGCGACCAGCAGGTTGGAGCCCGACCCGACGACCTCGACGGCCAGGTCCTCGTCTCTCGCCCAGGCGAGCAGCTCGACGAGGGCATCGGTGGTCTCCGGGCGGGCGAAGAAGTCGGCGTTGCCCCCGGCGCGGACCGTCGTGAGCCGCGCCAGCGAGTAGTCGCGCTCGACCCCGGCGGGCGCGCTCATCGCCCCTCCCCCACGATCGGCTCGGCGAAGCGCTCGCCGATGTCGCCGGCGCCGAGGGCGACGAGGACGTCCCCCTCGCCGAGCCTCGGCGCGAGCGCGGCGATCGCCGCGGTGGGGTCGCGGAGCCACCAGACGGGCCGTCCGCCGGCGCGATCGGCCGCGGCCTCGGCGACCTGGAGCCCGCTGACGCCGGCGAGCTCGCCGACGGGCTCCTCGCGCGCCGGGTAGACGTCGAGCACGCCGATCACGTCGGCGGCGGCCAGCGCGGCGCCGAACTCGGCGGCGAGCGCCTTCGTGCGCGAGTAGAGATGGGGCTGGAACACCGCGATCAATCGTCGCGGTTCGAGCTCCCTGAGCGCGGCGAGCGCGGCGGCGACCTCGGTCGGGTGGTGCGCGTAGTCGTCGTAGACGGCGGCCCCGCGGACCTCCCCCTTCAGCTCGAGCCGGCGCTTCATCCCGGGGAAGTCCGCGAGCGCCGCGGCAAAGGCGGCGGTGCCGAGCCCGGCGAGCTCGACGGCCGCGATCGCGGCCCGGGCGTTCAGCAGGTTGTGGCGCCCGGGGACGGCGAGGCCGAGCTCGGGAGGCCCGGGGCTCGACTCCGTGAAGCGCTCGACTCGCGCGGGCACGGAAGGGCCGGCCTCGAGCTTGGCGTCGGGTCCGAGAGCGATTCCCGAGGCGGGCTCGACGAAGCGCCGGAAGGCCGCGGCGAGCTCGGCCCGGGTACGCCAGCGGGAGTGGTGGTCGAGCTCGACGTTGGTGACGACCGCAACCTCGGGGCGGAGCTCCAGGAAGCTGCCGTCGGACTCGTCGGCCTCGGCGACGATCCACTCCGACTCGCCCCAGCCGGCGTTGGCGGCGGCGCCGCCGGGCCCGATCCCTGGCAGCTCGCCACCGAGGAGGAAAGGCACGTCGACGCCCGCCTCGCGCAGGCCGTGGGCGAGCATCCCGGCCGTGGTCGTCTTGCCGTGGGTGCCGGCGACGGCGATCAGCCGCCGCTCGCCGCAGATCTCGGCGAGGAGCTCGCCGCGGTGCATGACGCGCTGGCCGCGCTCGCGGGCGCGCACGAGCTCCGGGTTGTCCGCGGCGATCGCGGTCGACACGACGACCTCGGCGTCAGCGGGGACCTGCTCGGCGTCGTGGCCGATTCGCGGATCGAGCCCGGCGGCGCGCAGCGCCCGCAGGTAGGACGACTCGGCTCGGTCCGAGCCGGTCACGGCCGCGCCCAGGCCGCGGCAGACGAGCGCGAGCGCGCTCATCCCGGCGCCGCCGATCGCGATGAAGTGAAGCCGCCGCCCTCCCCACTCACTCATCGGCCCGCTCCGGCGTCGATCGCGGCAAGGACCTCGGCGGCGATCCGCGCGGCGGCGTCCGGGCGGGAGAGCGCGCGCGAGGCGGCGGCCATCCGCTCCAGCCGGCCGGGGTCGCCGAGCAGCGCGCCGGCCTCGGCGGCGAGGCGGTCGGGTGTGAGCTCGGAGTCGTCGATCGTGATCGCGGCCCCCGCCTCGGCCATCCACCTCGCGTTGGCGTGCTGGTGGCCGGCGGTCGCGTACGGGAACGGGACGAGGATCGCGGGCCGCCCGGCGGCGGCGAGCTCGAAGACGGAGCCTCCCGAGCGGGCCAGGACGAGGTCGGAGGCGGCGAGCGAGTCGCCCAGGCTCGGCTCGTACTCGAGCAGCACGTAGCGCCCGGGCTCCGCCGCGCCGACGCGGGCGTGGGCTTCGGCGAAGTCACGGCGCCCGGCGATGTGCAGGACCCAGAAACCCCGCTCGCGGCCGGGCTCGGCGAAGGCGGCGAGCGCGGCCCGGTTGATCGTGCGGGCGCCGAGGCTGCCGCCGAAGACCAAGAGGCAGCGCTCGCCGGCGGGGATGCCGAACCGCTCTCTGGCCTCGTCGCGGTCGGCGACGAGCACGGCCTCGGGGACCGGGCGGCCGGTCACCAGATATGGATCCCCCTCGCGGCCGGGGATCTCGAACGCCAGGCAGACGCGGCTGGCGCGGCGGGCGAGCAACCGGTTCGCGAGCCCGAGGTGGCTGTCCGCCTCGGTCAGGACCAGGGGCAGGCGCAAGCGCAGGGCGGCGAGCCCGGCCGGCCCGGCGACGTAGCCCCCACCGCCGAGGACGGCGTCGGCCCCCCGCCGGCGGAGCACCTTGGTCGCCGCCGGGACCGCGGCGGCGGCGCGCGCGACCGCGGCGGCCGCCTTCAGCGGGTTGCGGCGGTCGAGCCCGCGGATGTCGAGGAAGTCGATCTCGTAGCCGGCGGCGGGGACGAGCTCGGCCTCCGCGCGGTCGCGCGTGCCGAGGAAGCTGACCGCGGCGCCGCTAGCCCGCAGCGCGTCGGCGACGGCCAGCGCCGGCACGACGTGGCCGGCTGTCCCGCCCGCCGCCACCACGACCGTTGGCTCGTTTCGCATCGCTTCTTCCTCGGCCACCCTCGATCGGGCGCAGTCTCGCATCGCGCCGCGCCGGCGCGCGCCGCGGCTTCGGCTTGGCCCTCGACGCGGGCTTCGGTTTCGCCCGCGAGCGCGAGGCCGGCTTCGCCTTCGGGCTCGCGGCGGCGCGGCCGCCGGCGATGTTCAGGAGCAGGCCGACCGAGGCCAGCATCACCAGCAGGCTCGAGTTCCCGTATGAGACGAAGGGCAGCGGCACGCCGGTGAGCGGCGCCAGCCCGAGCACCGCGAAGAGGTTGAGCGTCGCCTGCACGAGGATCATCGCGGTCAGGCCCGAGGCGAGCAGCTTGTGGTAGCGGTCCTTGGCGCGCTGCGCGGTCCGGAACCCGGCCCAGCCGAAGAGCCCGAAGAGCCCGACCAGCAGGGCGATCCCGACCAGGCCGAGCTCCTCGCCGATCACGGCCGCGATCATGTCCGTGTGGGCCTCGGGGAGGTAGAAGGCCTTCTGCACGCTCTCGCCGAGCCCGACGCCGAAGAGCCCGCCGGACCCGAGCGCGATCGACGCCTGCGTGCCCTGGAAGCCCACCCCCTCGGCGTCCGCACCGGGGTTGAGGAAGCCGGTGAGCCGCTCCATCCGGTAGGGCTCGATCATGATCATGAGCAGGACGACGCCGGCGCAGACGGCCGCGATCAGCCCGATCTGGCGCATCGGGACCCCGGCGGCGATCAGCAGCATCCCGACCGAGAAGGTCGCGATCATCGCCGTGCCGAGGTCGGGCTCGAAGACGATCAGGGCGGCGGCGGCCCCCACCACGGCCAGGTAGGGCATCAGGGTCCGCAGCTCGCCGGTGATCTTGGGGCGGGTGGCGAAGAGATGCGCGCCGTAGAGGATCAGCGCGATCTTCATGATCTCCGCGGGCTGGACCTGGACGAAGCCGAAGCTGATCCAGCGGGTGGCGCCGTTGGCCTCGACTCCGATCCCCGGGAGGTGGACCACGACGAGCAGGAAGAAGCCGACCCCGAGGAGCGGCGCGGTGAGCGGGCGCACGATCGCGACGCCGCGCATCGAGAGCAGCTTGAGGGCGATGAGGCCGACCGCCCCGAAGATCACGGTGCGCTTCAGGTAGTAGGCGCTGTCGCCGGACTCGCCGAGCAAGGAGGTCGTCGAGCTGGCGCTGAACACCATCACGACGCCGAACGCGACCAGGCAGAGAGTCGCCGTCAGCAGCACCGAGTACTCGACCGGGGCGGCGCCTCGCCTGGTCCGCGGGCCCCGCTTCAGGAGGCCCCGGGCCCGGGTGACGGTCGCCGCGGTCACCTCAGCGCCTCCACCAGCGCGCGGAAGTGCTCGCCGCGGGCCTCGTAGTCGCGGTAGGCGTCGAAGCTGGCGCAGGCCGGGGCGAGCAGGACGACGTCGCCCGCGTCGGCGTCGCGCGTCGCGTCGCCGACCGCGGTCTCGAGGTCCCCGCTGAGGACCAGGACGATCTCGGCGCCGTGGACGTTCTCGAGGTCCTCGGCGAGCCGGGGTGCCGCCTCGCCGATCAGGTAGACGCCGACCCCGCGCTCCGCGATCGGAACCTCCAGCCCCGTGAAGTCGCCGCCCTTCAGCGAGCCCCCGAGGATCACCCGGACGCCGCGGTCCGGGAACGCGCGCAGCGCGGCCGCCGCGGCCGCAACGTTGGTCGCCTTCGAGTCGTTCACGTAGAGGACGCCGTCGATCTCGGCGATCCGCTCCAGCCGGTGCGGGACGCCCTCGAAGGTGCGCAGGCCCTCGGCGATCGCCTCCTCCTCGATCCCCATCGCCGCCGCGGCCGCGGCGGCGGCGCGGGCGTTGGCGACGTTGTGGGCGCCGAGCAGGCCGAGCTCCGCGGGCTCGACCGGCAGGTCGACGCGCTCGAGCGGCACGCCGCGCGCGTCGCCGGGGATCTCGCCGACGTAGGCGGAGAGGTCGGGGTGGACCGCGACGTCGCCGGTGCCCTGGTTGGCGAAGATCCGCAGCTTCGCGTCGAGGTAGGCCTCGAGGGTCCCGTGGCGGTCGAGGTGGTCGGGGGTGATGTTCAGTAAGACCGCGCACTCGGGCGCGAACGCCTCCGTGTCCTCGAGCTGGAAGCTCGAGCATTCGCAGACCACGGTCGCGTCGGGGTCGATCCCGCCGGCAAAGGATGCGAGCGGCGTGCCGACGTTGCCGGCGACGACGACCGGCTTCCCGGCGGTGCGCCAGATGTGGCCGGCGAGCTCGGTGACGGTCGTCTTCCCGTTCGTGCCGGTGACGGCGACGAACGGGTTCGGGACCATCCGCCAGGCGGCCTCGAGCTCGCCGATCACCGGCATCCCGCGCTCGCGCGCGGCGGCGACCACCGGCGCCTCGGCGGGCACGCCGGGGCTCTTTACCACCGTACTCACGCGTGCAAGCAGCTCGGATCCATCCGCATCCGTATGTATTTCGACGCCCGCACCCTCCAGCCCTGCCGCCCCGGGAGGACTTCCGCGGTCGACCCCGACGACCTCCTCCCCGCGCTCGGCGAGCGCCCGCGCGATCGCGCCGCCCGAGCGGGCGAGGCCGACGACCAGGAAGGGGCCGTCGGGCAGGGGCGGGCGGGGCTTCACGGGCACACCAATAGGTTCGGCCACACGGGGGCCGGACCTGCCACCCAAGGGGTCTGACCCCAAAGGGACAGGTCGACCTGCCACCCGAGGGGTCTGACCCCAAAGGGACAGGTCGGTCCCTCCCCGCCGCCGCAGCTGGTCTTGCCGGCCCCCGGGCCCCGCGATCGCGGCGTTCTCAGAGCGAGTTCTGGTAGAGCGTGTAGCCGATCCCGCCGCAGACCGCGGCGATGATCCAGAAGCGCAGCATGATCTTCGTCTCCGACCAGGCGAGGAGCTCGAAATGGTGGTGGATCGGGGCCATCAGGAAGATGCGGCGGCGCGAGACCTTGAAGGCGATCACCTGGATCGCCACCGAGAGCGCCTCGATCACGAAGATCCCGCCCAGGATCACGAGGAGCAGCTCGGTCTGGGTCATCACCGCGAAGGCGCCGATCGCTCCGCCGAGGCCGAGCGACCCGGTGTCCCCCATGAATATGGACGCGGGGAAGGCGTTGAACCACAGGAAGCCGACCGAGGCGCCGACGAAGCAGGCGGCGAGCACGGCGAGGCCGTCCTGGCCGCTGGTGATCGTGATCGCGGTGTAGGCGAGCAGGACGATCGCGCCCGACCCCGCGGCGAGGCCGTCGAGCCCGTCGGTGAGGTTGACGCCGTTCGAGGCGCCGGCGATCACCAGGAAGGTGATGACCAGGTAGAGGACCGGGCCGATGTAGATGTCGGTCTCGAGGATCCGCGACTCGAGCGTCGGGTCGAGGCCGACCGCCTCGAGCGCGACGTACCAGAGCCCGACGGCCAGCCCGATCTGGGCGAGGAGCTTCCAGCGCGCCGAGAGCCCGAGCGAGCGCCGCTTCACGATCTTGATCCAGTCGTCGGCGAAGCCGATCGCCGCGCAGCCCATCCCGACGCCGAAGACCGCGAGGCTCTGCGTGTCGCGGTCCGAGAGGACCAGATAGGGGATCGAGATCGCGACGAAGATGATCAGCCCGCCCATCGTGGGCGTCCCCGCCTTCGCGTGGTGCTCCTCGGGCCCCTCCTCGCGGATGTGCTGCCCGAACTCCTTGAGGCGCAGGTAGTCGATGAACTTCGGCCCGAGGAAGATCGTGATCAGCATCGCCGCCATGCCGGCGATCAGGACCTCGCCGCGGTCGATCGACTGCGAGACGAAGTCGCCGAGCTGCGCGACAGTCTCGGTCACGCGCCCTCCCCCTCCGGCCCGTCGGGCGCGCGGCGGGCGGCGAGCCCGTCGCTCAGGCGCTCGAGCCCGACCGAGCGCGAGCCCTTGACGAGGACCACATCGCCGTCGCCGAGGATGCGGTCCGCGAGGGCAGCGCCGGCGTCGGCGTCTGCCGCCCACTCGTCGGGCGCGTAGTCGCGCGCCAGCTCGCCGACCCCGATGACCGCGTCGATGCCCAGGTCGCGGGC
Organism: Solirubrobacterales bacterium; assembly: GCA_036375215.1. GTDB lineage: Bacteria > Actinomycetota > Thermoleophilia > Solirubrobacterales > 70-9 > DASUSH01. The sequence continues at coordinate 11,595 of DASUSH010000089.1, read as the reverse complement.
GTGGGCGCCGATCTCACGGTGATAGTCGGGGCCGTCCGGGCCGAGCTCGGCCATGCCGCCGAGGATCGCGATGCGCCTCGACCCGGCGTCGACCCGGGCGAGATGGTCGAGTGCCGCGCGCATCGAGATCGGGTTGGCGTTGTAGCAGTCGTTGATCAGGGAGATGCCACCGGCGAGCTCGATCGTCTCCCCGCGCAGGCGCGAGAAGCCTATTCCCGGCGCGCGCGCCGCGAGGTCCTCCGGATCGGCGTCGAGGGCGACCCCGATGGCGATCGCGCAGAGGGCGTTGGTGAGGTTGTGGGCCTCGATGAACGGGAACAGGAAGCGCGCCTCGCCGGCCGGGGTCCCGACCAGGGCGTCGGTGCGGCCCCCCTCGACCACCGCCGACTCGGCGAAGACGTCGCCGCCGGCGCCGAAGGTGATCGCCCACAGGGAATCGTGCAGGTGGGGCTCGAGGGCCTCGGCGTCCGCGGGGACGACCGCCCGCCCGTCGGGCCCGAGGCCGCCGAGGATCTCGGCCTTCGCCTCCGCGATCGCCTCGAGCGTCCCGAGCAGCTCGAGGTGGACGGGGCCGACGTTCGTGATCGCGGCGACGTCGGGCTCGGCGATCTCGCAGAGCTCGGCGATCTGGCCGAGGCCGCGCATCGCCATCTCGAGCACGAGCGTCTCGGTCTCCTCGTCGGCGTCGAGCATCGCGAGCGGCAAGCCGACCTCGGTGTTGTAGTTCTCGGGGCTGGCGTGGATCCGGCCCGGGAGGATCGCCCGGCAGATGTCCTTGACGGAGGTCTTTCCCGTGGAGCCGGTGACGCCGACCACCGGGCAGCCGAGCTCGCGCCGCCAGGCCCGGGCGACGCGCTGGAGGGCGCGCAGCGGGTCGTCCGCGGCGAAGACCCAGCCGGGGGCCTCGGCGCGCTCGAGCGCGCCGGCCCAGCCCCGGTCGACGACGGCGCCCCAGGCACCCTCGTGGAAGGCCCGGCCGGCGAACTCGCCGCCGTTCGCGTGCTCGCCGGCGAGGCCGAAGAAGAGGTCACCCGCGCGGACCTCGCGCGAGTCGACGACGCCGCGCTCCGGGTGCCCGCCGGGGCCGCGGACGGCGATCTCGGCGCCGGCCTCGGCCGCGATCCGGTCCGGGTCGAGCCGGATCACGTCGCGCCCGCCCCGGTCGCGGCGCCGCCGGCCGGCGCGAGGGCCCTGAGCTCCGCACCGGCGACGTCGCGGTCGTCGAAGGGGATCTTGCGGCCGCCCTCGAACTCCTGCCCCTGCTCGTGGCCCTTGCCGGCGATCACGACCACGTCGCCGTCGCCCGCGAGCTCGAGCGCGGTCCGGATCGCCGCGCGGCGATCGGCCTCGACGACGACGCCCGCGGCGTCGGCGCCGCCCTCGATGCCGCCCAGGATCTCCTCGATGATCGCGCCGGGGTCCTCCGAGCGTGGGTTGTCGGAGGTGACGATCGCGACGTCGGCGAGCTCGGCGCCGATCCCGCCCATCAGCGGGCGCTTGGCGCGGTCGCGGTCGCCGCCGCAGCCGAAGACGCAGATCAGCCGCTCGGCCGTCAGCCGGCGCGCGGCGCGCAGCACGTTGTCGAGCGAGTCGGGGGTGTGGGCGTAGTCGACGAGAACCGGGAACGCCTGGCCCTCGTCCACCGGCTCGAGCCGGCCCGGCACGCGAGCGGCGCCGGCGAGCGCCGCGGCGGCTTCGGCGAGCTCGACGCCGAGCGCGCTCGCCGCTGCGATCGCGGCGAGCGCGTTGGCGACGTTGAAGTGGCCCGGGAGCGGCAGCGAGACCTCGGCCTCGCCGCCCGGGGCGAGGCAGCGGAAGCGGGCGCCGGCGGCGTCGAAGGAGACGCCTGCCGCCCGGAAGTCGGCGTCGCCGGCGCCGTCCGCGGAGAATGTGGTGGCGCCGGCGAGCTCCTCGGCGAGGCGGCGACCGTAGGGGTCGTCGACGTTCACGATCGAGGCCCGGGGCGGGTCGCCCTCCGCCGGCGCGAACAGCAGCCGCTTTGCGGCGAAGTAGTCGTCCATGTCGGCGTGGAAGTCGAGGTGGTCCTGGGTCAGGTTCGTGAACACCGCGACCTCGAACCTGATCTCCGCCGTCCGCCGCAGTGCGAGCGCGTGCGAGGAGACCTCCATCACGCAGGCGCGGTCGCCGGCGTCGAGCATCGCCCGGAAGGTCGCCTGCAGGTCGATCGCCTCCGGGGTCGTGCGGACGACCTCGCTCTCGGCGCCGCCGACCACCTGCTTCACGGTGCCGAGCAGGCCGGTCCCGATCCCCGCCGCCTCGAGCACGTCGCGCAGCAGGAACGCGGTCGTCGTCTTGCCGTTGGTGCCGGTGATCCCCGCGACCCGCAGCTCGCCGGTCGGGTCGCCGTGGAACCGGGCCGCGAGCGGCGCCATCGCCGCCCGCGCGTCGTCCACCTGGACCTCGGGCACGCCGAGGCCCAGCGGTCTCTCGACCACGAGCGCGGCCGCGCCCGACGCCACCGCCTGCGGCGCGAAGTCGTGCCCGTCGCGGGTCTGGCCGGGCACGCAGACGAAGAGCGTCCCCGGGCCCACTCGGCCGCTGTCGTAGGCGAGGTCCTCGATTTCGACCGAGCCGTCGCCACGGATCTCGGCATCGGGCACGGCGGCGCTGAGCTCGTCGAGCCTCATGGAGGCTGATCTTAAGGACGCGGCAGGCGGGGTCAGGCCGCAAGCGGGACAGGGCTGCGACCTGTCCCTTTGGGGTCAGACCCCTTTCTAGGGCGCGATTTCCAGGTAGGGCAGGGCGAAGCGGGCGATCTCCCCGAAGGCCGGGGCGGCGACGTCGCCGCCGTAGTAGCTGCCACGGGGCTCGTCGACGACGACCGCGACGAGCAGCTCGGGGTCGTCCGCGGGGGCGAAGCCGACGAACGAGGCGACGAAGTCGGTCTCCGAGTAGCCGCCGTCGACGGCCTTCTCCGCGGTCCCGGTCTTGCCGGCGAGCTCGTAGCCCGGCACGCTCACCTCCGAGGCCGTGCCGCCCGGCGCGAGCACGCCCTTCAGCATGTCGCGGACCTGGCCCGCGGTCTTCTCGGAGACCACGCGCTCGCCCTCGGGCGGCTTGCCGTCGGAGGCGAGGATCCGCGGCGGGCGCAGGACGCCGCCGTTGGCGATCGCGGCGTAGGCGGCCATCATCTGCATCGGCGTCACCGAGAGGCCCTGACCGAGCGGGAGGTTGCCCATCGTCGAGCCCGAGTATTCCTTGCGGTCGAGGACGATCCCCTGCTCCTCGCCGGGGATCGCGACGCCGGTCGGCGAGCCGAAGCCGAAGTTGCGGATCCAGTCGTCGTAGCGATCGGCGCCGACCTCGAGGCCGATCGTGACCGCGCCCACGTTCGAGGACTGAGCGAGGATGTCGGCGACGCTCAGGGTGCCGCCCCCGCCCTCGTGCGACTCCTCGATCGTGCGGTCGGCGACCTGGAGGGTCGGGCCGAGCGTGAAGGTGGTGTCCGGGGTGACGGTGCCGTCGTCCAGCGCGCCCGCCACGGTGAAGGCCTTGAAGGTTGAGCCGGGCTCGTAGGTGAACCCGGTCGCGCGGTTCAGGATCTCCGCCTCGCTCGCCTCGCCGATGTCGGTCGGCTCGACCGGCGGCCAGTTGGCGAGCGCGAGGATCTCGGAGGTGTCCGGATCCATCGCGATCGCGGTCGCGCCCTTCGGCGTGTAGGTCTTCCCCACGTCGGCGAGCACGTCCTCGACGTGGGCCTGGAGCGGCGCGTCGATCGTCAGCTGCAGGTCCTCGCCGGTGGTGGCGGCGGCGAGCGTGTCGCGGCTGATCTCCTCGCCCAGCGCGTCGCGGGTGAGCAGGCGCTCGCCGTCGGAGCCGTGCAGGCGCTCCTCGAACGAGGCCTCGAGCCCGGTCAGGCCCTCGTTCTCGATCCCCACCGAGCCGATCAGCTGGCCGGCGAGCTCGCCTTCGGGGTAGAACCGGCGGCTGTCGGGCAGGATCGAGATCCCCTCGATCCCGAGCTTCTCGACCTCCTCCGCGGCCGGCAGGGCGACCTTGCGGGCGACGTAGGCGAACCCGGACTCGCGGTCGGAGAAGATCTCGAGGAGCTTCTTCTCGGGGACGTCGATGATCTTCGCGAGCTTCGCCGCGGTCGCCGCGGGCTCGTCGATCTGGTACGGCGTCGCCACGATCGTCGCCGCGTCCTCGGAGACGGCGAGCTCGGAGCCGTTGCGATCGAGGATCGCGCCGCGCTTGCCGGGCACGACGACCTCGGCGACCTGCTGCGACTGCGCGTCGGCGGAGAGCTCACCGCCGCGGACGGCCTGCAGCCAGACCGAGCGCACCAACGCGACCGCGAGGAGCGCGAGGAAAAGCGCGAACAGGAGGCCCGCGCGCTGGTCGATCCGCCGCAAGCGTCCTCCCTACGGGGCGACGGGCGCGGTCGGCGTCACCGTCGCGGCCGGATCGACCGGGGCCGGCGCGGCCGGCTCGGTCGCGACCGGCACGGGCTCGATGGGCGCGGGCTCGACGGGCGCCGGGGCGACCTCGGCCTCCGCCGCGGCGGCCTGGGCGGAGTCGGTCGTCGCCGCCCCCGCCGCGAGGTCGCCGCCCAACAGGCGCTTCGCCGCGACCTTGGCGTCGGCGTCGGTGGCGCGCAGGTAGCGGATGTCGTCGGGCATCGGGTTGGCCAGGCCGAGCTTGCCGGCGGTGTGCTGGATCTCCTCCGCGGAGAGCCGCTCGGTGAGCTGCGCGCGCAGGCTCGAGTTCTCGAGGGCGAGCTCGTCGGCCTTCTGGGCGACCTGGCTGCCGGTGGCGCTGAGGCTCAGCGAGTAGACGTTCAGCCCGACGATCCCGACGAGCAGGGCCCCGACCAGGCCGATCCAGAGCCGGCTGCGGGTGAGCCGCACGACGAGGCCGGAGTCGGCGATCCCGCCGACGGCGACCGCGGTGCGCCCGACGGCGGCCGCGGGGATCGCGAACCCAGCCGCCGGGGTGATCCCGCGGCGCTGGGAGCGGGCCTTCGGCCTGGCGGCCGCGCGGGCGCGCGGCTTGTGGGTCGCGGCGCCGCGTGTCCGCGCCTTCGGGCGCGCCTTGCCCGGCGCGCGCGCCGGCGCCCGGCGCGTGCGCGGTGCGGTTGCCGTTGCTGCCATCTATCCCGCCTCCTCTTCCGTGTGGATCAGCTTTCTCGCCCCGCGCAGATGCGCGGATGCGGAACGTGGGTTTGCCTCGAGCTCGCCCGGGCTCGGCGCGATCGCGCGCCGGGAGAGCGGCTCGGCCTCGGGCTCGTGGCCGCAGACGCACACCGGCAGCTCCGGCGGGCAGGTGCAGCCGCGAGCGAGGTTCGAGATGAAGCGCTTCACCCGCCGGTCCTCGAGCGAGTGGAAGGAGATCGCCGCCAGGCGGCCGCCGACCGGGAGCATCTCCCAGGCGAGCGGCAAAGCGCGATCGAGCGAGTCGAGCTCCTCGTTGACCGCGATCCGCAGCGCCTGGAAGGTGCGCTTCGCCGGGTGGCCGCGGCCGAAGCGGGCCGCCGGCGGGACGGCGTCGCGGATCGCGTCGACGAGCTCGCCGGTCGTCTCGAAGGGCCGGCGGCGGACGATCTCGGCGGCGATGCGGCGGGCGTGGCGCTCCTCGCCGAGGCTGCGAAGGGTCTCGGTCAGGCGGCGCTCGGGCCACTCGTTCACGAGGTCGGCGGCCGTCAGCGGGCCCTCGGGATCCATGCGCATGTCGAGCGGAGCGTCGTAGGAGTACGAGAAGCCGCGCTCCCAGGCGTCGATCTGCATCGAGGAGAGGCCCAGGTCGAGGTAGACCGCGTCAGGCTCGAGGCCCTCGCCCGCGAGCTCGGCGAGCACGTCGGCGTAGTCGCCGCGGTGAAAGCTGGTCTCGCAGGGAGCCTCGTCCGCGAAGTCGCCGTAGCGCGACGCGGCGGCTGGATCGCGGTCGACGCAGACGAGCTCGCCCGTCGCGCCGATCCGGTCCGCGACGAGGCGGGCGTGCCCGCCGGCGCCGAAGGTGCAGTCGACGATCGTCTGCCCCGGGCTCGGGTCGAGGAGGTCGATCAGCTCGGCGGCGAGGACGGGGACGTGATCGGCGGGCATGTAGGTGAGGGTAAGCATGGGTTTACATCCCGTTATCCGGCGGGATTCGGTGCGTCCGGGGCGCCTCCTCCGCGCCCGGCCCGGCTGGCGCGTTCCTCCTCGTCGGCGTCGATCGCCTCGTTCTCGGCCACCCAGCGCTCCGGATTCCAGATCTCGAGCCGGTTCATCACGCCCGCGATCACGCACGGGCCGTCGAGGCCGGCGTGGTCGATCAGGCGCTTCGGCAGCCGCACGCGCCCGGCCGAGTCGAGCTTCTCGTCCTCGGAGCGGGCGTGGAAGCGGCGCTGGGTGCGGCGCCCCTCGCGGTCGAAGGGGTTGAGGTCGGCGAGGAAGCGCTCCTCGACCGAGGAGTAGGCGCTCTCGGAGTAGACCTCCACGCAGGGCTCGAGGCCCTGGGCGAGAACGACTCCTTCGGCGAACGCGGCTCTGAAGCGGGCCGGGACCGTGATCCGGTCCTTGGCGTCGAGGCTGTGCTCGTACTGGCCGCGGAACGCCAAGTGAGGAGAGCCTTTCCTGGGTCGTGTTGCCTGGTCGCCGAGAAAATTTGGGCCGGGGAGGCGAGGTGGGAGGAGCCTCACCTCCCCGGCCCTGGGTCAATGCGAGCGACACAGTAGCCCACGTTGCCCCACTACGCAACACAACTGTGGTCGGAGATTGGACTCGGTCCGTCGGACGGAATTGCTACCCGGCTGCAGGAGAAGGCGAATTCGGCTTGCCAGAGCCGGTTTCGCCCCTCGGTGGGACGGCGTGGGAGGCGTCGCGCCGGGCCGGTTGCTGCAACCCCCCTTGCAGGTAGGGTCCGCGCGGTGAGCATGCCCCCCTCCCAGCCGCCCCCCGGAGCGGAGCCCGAGCACCCGTTCGAGCCGGTCCATGCCGCCGCGGCCCCGGTCCCGCTCGACGACGACGACACCCGCGGGGCGCACCTGCGCGCGCTCCTCCGCCACCCGGTCACGATCAGCCTGACGATCTCCGGGGTGATCGCCGGCTTCGTGATCGGCACGCTCGCCGCCGGCGCCCCGATCGGCGGAGCCGCCGCTGGCGGCGTGCTCGTGCTCGCGCTGATCATCGTCTGGGTGCTCGCGAGCGGGCGGGCGAAGGAGGACTTCCTGAACGCCTACGCGGGTGCCCGCGGCCTCGTCCGCCAGGGCAAGGGGGACCTCGCGCCGATGACTCCGCTACTGCAGCGCGGCGACCGCCGCTACGCCAGCGAGCGCATGACCGGGCACCTGGCCGGGGTCGAGCCCGGGACCCTCGCCCACTACACCTACGAGGTCCGCTCGACCGACAGCGAAGGGAACCAGGAGACGACCTACTACCACTTCACCGTGGGGATCTGCTCGGTCCCGGAGTCGGCGGTGAAGGCGGGCGAGCTCTACTGCCAGCGCCGGTTCGGGTTCCGCTTCCTCGACGGCTTCGAGGACGCTTTCCGGCGCAAGCAGCGCGTCGAGGTAGAGAGTGAGGTCATGGACAAGCGCTTCGAGACCTTCGCCGACGCGGACGCCGACCCGAACTGGCTGCGCCAGCTCTTCTCCCCGAGCTTCATCGTCTGGCTCGGCGAGCAGGCGCCGAAGGACTTCGCCTTCGAGCTCGTCGCGGGCGGCCTCGTCGCCAACGTGAAGGGCCACCTCGACAGCGCCGCCGAGCTCGACGCGTTCTGCGAGGCGACCGCGACGGTGGCGAAGCGGCTGCGCGAGGAGAGCGTCGAGCAGCCGGTCGGCGGGCCGACGCCCGGCGCCGCGCCCCCAGCCTAGGCCGGATTCGCCCGCAGCCAGGCGAGCACCTCGCCGGCGTGGCGGTCGGGCGGGAAGACCGGATACCAGACGCGCTCGATCCGGCCGCCGGTGACGAGCAGCGTCAGCCGCTTGACGAGCGTCTCGCCGCCGGCTTCGAAGCTCGGCAGGCGCAGCGCGCGGGTCAGCTCGAGGTCGGCGTCGGAGAGGATCGGGAACGGCAGCCCCAGCCGCTCGGCGGCCTCGCGCTGGTAGGCGGTGCCCTGTGTGGAGAGCCCGTAGACGCCGCCGGCCCCGGCGGCGAGCAGCTCGGCGTGGTGGTCGCGGAATCCGCAGGCCTCCGGCGTGCAGCCGCGGGCTCCCGGGATCTCGTCCCAGTCGGGGACGAGCGAGTCCTCCCCGGGCACGCCGGTGCGCGGGTAGGCGTAGAGCACGGTGCGATCGGGGAGCGCGGCCAGGTCCACGGCCGAGCCGCCGGTGGCGGCGAGCTCGAGCGCGGGCATCGCCGCGCCGGGCAGGTGGTCGGCAGCGCCGTCGTCGACGGGCACGGGCAAGTCGTCGGGCAGGGTCATGGGGTCCACCCCACCAGTGTGACCTGCCACCCGAGGGGTCTGACCCCAAAGGGACAGGTCGACCTGCCACCCGAGGGGTCTGACCCCAGAGGGACGGAGGGGTCTGACCCCAGAGGGACAGGTCGGGTCGGATCCCAAAGGGACGGTCGCCTCAGAACCCCTGCAGCAGCCGGTCGGAGTTGGCGACGAGCGCGGCGACGATTATCAAGAGCACCGAGGGGACGAGCACGAGGGCGACGACGAGCTGGATCTTCGGCGCGGCCTTGGCGGCGCGCTCCTCGATCCGGCGGCGCTGGTCGCGGCGCAGCGAGGTCGCCTGCTCGCGGAGCTGGTCGGCGAGCGGGGAGCCGTAGCGGCGCGAACGCTCGAGGGCCGCGGCGAGGGCGCCGACCTCGGCGACCGGCACGCGCTCGCGCAGGGCCTCGAGCGCCTCGGCCTGGGAGGAGCCGCACTCGATCCGGGCGACGGCGACGGCGAGCTCGGCGGCGAGCGGGCCGGTGGTGCCGGACGCGATCTCGCCGATCACCGTTCCGGGGCTGCGCCCGGCGGCGGCGCCGACGGCGAGCAGGTCGAGCGCGTCGGGCAGGGAGTTCACGAGCCTCCTCCCCCGCCGCCGGGCCTCGCGCTCGAGCAGCGCGTCGGGGGCGAAGAAGCCCGCGGCGGGAAGGGCGAGGGCGACCGGGAGCGCGAGCCTGCCGGGCGCGACCGGCGCCAGCGAGCTCGCTGCGAGCGCACCGAGCCCGGTGCCGGCGAGCTTCGCGACCAGGACCGCCGGCACCGAGACCCGCTCGGCGAGCCCGGCTCGCTGCAGGCGCTGGGGGATCCCGAGCCGCAGCGCCGCCTCGGCGAAGGAGCGGGCGCGGCCGCCGCTGAGGGCCGCGATCGTGCGTCCCGCCGCCCGGCCGATCTCCTCGCCGCGGCTGCCGGCCAGCTCCCAGGCGGCGGCGAAGGCGAGCATCGCGGCCAGCGCTGCGACCGGGGCGGCGCCCACGGGGACCGCTCACTCCTCGATCCGCGAGAGCCGCCGGATCGCCGCGAAGCCCGCGAGCTGGAGCACTGCGGCCACGATCAGCAGGATGAGCGCCGCGGCGTCGCCGACGAGGCGGCCGATGAAGCCCGGTTCGAGCAGTTCGGCGAAGAGCGCGGCGCCGGCGGGCATCGCGACGACGAGCATCCCGGTGAAGCGCGCCTGCGCGGTCGCGGCGCGCGCGTCGGCGGCGACCCGGTCGCGCTCGGCGCTCGCGGCGGCGTGGCGGCGCAGGAGCGAGGCGAGGTCGCCCCCGCCGAGCTGCTGTGAGACCAGCGCCGCCACGAACGAGTCGACCCGGGGCGAGCGCAGGCGCCGGGCGAACGCGGCGAGCGAATCGGCGGTCGACTCGCCGAGCTCGAGGTCGGCGCGCACGCGGGCGAGCTCCACCGCCGGCGGCCCGGCCAGCGAGGCCGAGGCGGCGGCAAGCGCCCCCCGCACCGAGCGGCCGCCCGCGAGCGCATCGGCGAGCGCGGTGGCGATCTCCGGCACGCCGCGCTCGACCGCGCGGCGGTAGCGGCGGCGCCGGCGCGTGACCGCGGCGGCGGCAAGGGCCGGGCCGGCCGCCGCGACGACGACGGGCGCCGTGCCCGGCCCGGCCACGTACACGGCCCCGCCGAGGAGCGCCGCGGCGCCGAGGACCGCGAGCCGCCGGCGCTCGAGCACAGTCGGCTCGTAGCCCTCGCGCCCGGCGCGGCGCAGCGGCTCGACCGCCTGCGCGACCCAACCGGCGATCGCGGGCGAGGCGAGCACGGCCTCGCGCGCCGCGACCGCGGCCATGCCGCCGGCGAGCGCGAGTAGCAGGATCGGGAAGGCGCCGCTCACCTCGCCCGGCGCCAGAGCTCGCGCACGCCGGCTCCGCCCGCGGCGCGGACGACCTCGCCGACCTCGGCGACGACCCGGGACCCGCCCGGGCCTCGTGCCATGTGGACGACGAGGTCGAGGCCGCGGCCGAGCTGCTCGCGGATCGCCGCGTGCGGCAGGCCGACGCCCGCCATCAGCGCCAGCGTCTCGAGCCGGCGCAGGGCGTCCTCGGGGCTGTTCGCGTGCACCGTCGAGAGCGCGCCGTCGTGGCCGGTGTTGAGCGCGGTCAGCAGGTCGAGCGCCTCCGGTCCCCGCACCTCCCCGATCACGATCCGGTCGGGCCGCATGCGCAGCGCGTTGCGGAGCAGGTCGCGGACCGTCACCTCGCCCCTGCCCTCGACGCTCGCCGGCCGGCTCTCGAGGCGGACCACGTGCGGCTGCTGGAGGCGAAGCTCGGCGGCGTCCTCGATCGTCACCACCCGCTCGGCGCCCGGGATGAAGCTCGAGAGCGCGTTCAGGAGCGTGGTCTTGCCCGAGCCCGTCCCGCCCGACACCAGGACCGAGCGCCGCTCCGCGACGGCGCAGGCGAGGATCTCGTGGAGCGCCTCGGTGAGCGTCCCGCACTCGACGAGCTCGCGCGGCCCCGGCCGCGCCGCCGAGAAGCGGCGGATCGAGACCGCCGGCCCGTCGACCGCCAGCGGCGGCACGACGACGTTCACGCGCGAGCCGTCGGCGAGCCGGGCGTCGGTCATCGGGCTGAGCTCGTCGACGCGCCGGCCGAGCGGCGCGAGGATGCGCTCGATCGCGTCGCGAAGCGCGCGCTCGGAGGGAAACGAGACCTCGGTGCGCTCGATCCGGCCGGCGCGCTCGACGTAGACCTCCTCGGCGCCGTTCACCATCACCTCCTCGACGCCGTCGTCGCCGAGCAGCTCCTCGAGCGGGCCGAGGCCGATCGTGTCGCGCAGGATCAGGTCGCGAACCTGGGCGCGGCGGCCCGCGGGCAGGAGCGCCGCCTCGGCGTCGACGAGCGCCTCGACCGCGGCGGTGAGCCCCTCCCCCGCCCGGGCCCCGGCGGCCGCGTCGGCCCGCCGGCGCTCGACGAGGCGCTCGCGCAGCTTCGCGGCGAGCGCCTCCGCGTGGCGAGTGGTCACGGCTGCGTCCACATCATCTATAAGCCCGGCGAGGTAAGCGACGCCCCCGGAGGTGCGCCAGATGGCGGAGATCGAGGTGCAGCAGGCGGACATCACGAAGCTCGAGGTCGACGCGATCGCGAACGCGGCGAACACCGAGCTGCGCCACGGCGGCGGGGTCGCGGGCGCGATCTCGCGCGCCGGCGGGCCGAGGGTTCAGGAGGAGTCGAGCGAGGCCGCGCCGATCGGGCTCGGCGAGGCGGTTGCGAC